>CAYUHJ010000032.1:0-41849 GCA_964444365.1 uncultured Alcaligenaceae bacterium
CGGCTCGACGTCGCAGGAAGCGATTTGCTGACCGCCCAGGCGGGCGTCACCCGTGAGGGTGACGAGTGCTTTACTCTGGAAGAACTCGTCACTCTCACGAGTGACGCTCGCCAAACACCTGACCTGAGCCACCCATGAAATACCTCGGATTCGCGATCTGTGCCGTGCTCGTCGTCGTCGGGGCGGCCGTCCACGGGGCGACGACGCACCGCTGGTCGGCGTTCGTGCCGTCCGCGGCGCAGACCGAAAAGATGCACGCGACGGCGGTTCGCCTCGGCGACTACTCGGCCGAGGACGTGCCGAGCGAGATGCCGATCAAGGAGAAGAGCCGCGTCACCTGCCGGCGGTACTTCTCGCCGACGACGGGCGTGACGGCGGTGATCTCTCTGATCTCCGGGCCGCCGGGCGCGGTGTCGACGCACACCCCGGACGTGTGCTACCCCGGCAGCGGGTACAAGACGGTTCACGGCCCGACGCGGGAGACGATCGAACTTCCCGGCGGCGGCACTGTGCGGTATTACGTCGCGGACTTCGAGAAAAAGACGGCCACCGCGGTCGAACGCCACCGCGTCCGCTGGGCGTGGGCCCCGCCGGGCGGGACGTTCGACACCCCGGACCGGGCGCGGTTCGTGTACCTGCGGGAGCCGGAACTGTTCAAGCTGTACGTCGTCTCGGCAATGAACCCGACGGAAGGCAACGAGCGGATTCCAGACGACCCGGCGGTGAAGGCGTTCACGGCGCAGGCGTTCGCCCAGTACGGCACCGCCGCGGGCGGGCGGTGAATCCCGTGTAGCCGCGACGCGGTAGCGGAGCGTTTGCCCCGCGCTCCGCTATCGCGTCGCGGCTACATGGCCCCTGGACATTCCCGAGGACGCCGTCGTGCCGACCCGCTCTCCGGTCACCGCCGCACTGAGGTCCGCGTTGCTCCCGATGCCGTCTCGCCGGCCGGCCCTCCGAACGCCCGCCGTTCGCCCGCCGGCCGTTGCGCCCCCGACCGGCTGGGACCGCGCCAAGGCGGTGCTCGACGTGGGCTTCGCCTCCGTGCTGCTCGTCCTTCTCTCGCCGCTGATCCTGGCCGCGATGCTCGTCGTGAAGGTGACCAGCCGCGGCCCGGCGATCTACTCCCAGACCCGCGTCGGCCGCGGTGGGTGCCCGTTCACCATCTACAAACTGCGCAGCATGTCCGACGACTGCGAGAGCCTCACCGGGCCGCGGTGGGCGTTGCCGGGCGACCCGCGCGTGACCCCGGTCGGCCACGTGTTGCGGGCTCTGCACGTCGACGAACTGCCGCAACTGTGGAACGTCGTCCGCGGGGACATGTCGCTGATCGGCCCGCGGCCGGAACGCCCGGAACTGTGCGTCGAGATCCGCAAGCACGTCGACGGCTACGACCGCCGCCACGCTGTGAAGCCCGGCATCACCGGCTTCGCGCAAGTCCACCTGCCGCCCGATTCGACGATGCAGTCCGTGCGGGAAAAGCTGGTCTTCGACCGGTTCTACATCCTGCACCGCGGGCCGTTGTTGGAAGCGAAAATCCTCGCCCTGACCGCGTTGAAACTGCTCGGAATGCGACGGCTTTATCAGCGGTACCCCCGCCGAGGGCAGTGAACGATGCCGTCTGTCTCCGTGATCGTTCCCGTCCGAAACGAGGCGAAGGCGATCGAGCCGACGCTGCGGGCGCTCCTGACGCAAGACTTCCCGCCGAGCCGGTACGAGGTCATCGTCGCGGACGGCGTCTCGGAAGACGAGACCGTTCCGATCGTCCGCCGGTTGCAGGGCGAGTTCGAGAACCTGAAGCTCGTCTTCAACCCCGCCCGGTACGCGAGTGCCGGCCGCAACACCGCGATTCGGCACATGACCGGGGACGTGGCGATCATCGTCGACGGGCACTGCTCCGTGCCGGATTCCGCTTACTTGAAGAACCTCGTCGCGGCGTTCGAGGCGAGCGGGGCGGACTCGCTCGGCCGGCCGCAACCGCTCGACGCCCCGGACCCGACGCCGTTCCAGCAAGCCGTCGGCGTCGCGCGGGCCAGTCGCCTCGGGCACAACCCGTCGTCGGACATTTTTTCGGACACGGCCAAGTTCGTCGCCCCGGAAAGCACGGCGGTGGCATACCGGCGGCCCGTGTTCCACGCCGTCGGCCTGTTCGACCCCGCGTTCGACGCCTGCGAAGACGTCGAGTTCAACACCCGCGTCCACGCCGCCGGGCTGACGTGCTACTTCGACCCGAAGCTGAAAGTCCGCTACCACCCCCGCGCGAACTGGCTCGGCCTGTTCCGGCAACTCGCCCGCTACGGGTGCGGCCGCGCCCGCCTCGCGGCGAAGCACCCGCACTCGCTGACGTTGCCGGCCGTGGTCCCGCCGCTGTGGGCAGTGTGGGTCGTCGTCGGGGCGGTGGCCGGACTGTTCGTTCCGATCGTGGGCTATGCGTACCTCGCGTCCGTCGCCCTGTACGCAGCCGTCATCCTCGGCGGCTCCGCGTGGCTCGGCCGACGGCAACCCCTCCGCGTGGCAGTCCGCATCCCCGTCGTCCTCGTCGGCATCCACTTCGGCTTCGCCTGGGGCTTCCTGCGAGAAGTCGCGCGGCAAGTCCGATTTCGGTGAGTCACTTCTCGCCTATTCTTCACGTTGGCTCGGCCTATTCCCCCCTTCGTTGACTCCGGTGGGGTGCCGGTCTATCGATAAGGTACCCACCTGCCGCCCACCTCCCCGAGGATGCTCCGATGCGACTGCTGTCCGTTTCCGTTCTGGCCGGGGCACTGGCTGCCGGGTCCGCGTTCGTCGCGGCGAACCCGCCGGAGCCGCCGCCGGGGAAAGACCCGTTCGAGGCCGCGATTCCGAACGAATCGCTGAAGATGCCATTCAAGGACGAGGCTCCGATCACGTTCGTCGCGAAGTCGCAGAACCCCGCGGAGTGGGCGAAGCTGCCCGCGTTCTGGAACGAGACGACGGAAAAGGTCGCGGAGCCGATCACGGGGGCGACCGTCACCCGCCGGGCGGTGAAGATCAAGGTGCCGCTCGGGCTTTCGGCGGCCCCGGTGGTGCCGAACGAGAACCCGATGACCGTCGCGAAGTGGGAACTCGGCAAGAAGCTCTACTTCGACAAGATGCTGTCCACGAACGGCACGATCTCGTGCGCGACGTGTCACAACCCGGAGAAGGGGTTCACGGACCAGCGGCACAAGTCGCTCGGCATCGGCGACCAACTCGGCGGCGCGAACGCCCCGACGGTCATCAACAGCGCGTACCACCGCCTCCAGTTCTGGGACGGCCGCGCCATCTCGCTCGAAGACCAGGCCCAGGGGCCGGTCGGCAACAACCTCGAAATGTTCGCCGGCAAGGGGGATGCCTGGGAGGAAGCCGTCATCCGGCTGCGGGGGAACGAGGAGTACGTGAAGGCGTTCAAGGCGGTGTTCGGCCACCTGCCGACCCGCGACGCGGCGGCGAAGGCGATTGCCACCTACGAGCGGACGGTCCTGTCCGGGAACAGCGTCTTCGACCGGGCCGAGGTCGCGATGCGGAAGCGCGTTGCCGAGGACGAAACCGAGAAGCCGGAACTGAAGGGCGTCGACTTCGCGGCGGTGCTGAAGGAAGCGTTCGCGAACAAGGACGCGGCCGCCCTCACGCCGCTGGGCCTGGACGCGGAGAAGGACGGAGGCAAGGCCGAGGCAATCGGGGCGAAGATCGCGAACGGGCGGAACGTGTTCTTCGGCAAAGCGCGGTGCTCGAACTGCCACGTCGGGGACAACTTCACGGACAACAACTTCCACAACCTCGGGGTCGGCGTCGTGGACGGGAAGTTCCCGCTCGCGGAGCAGGGCCGCTACCTCCGTCTGCCGACGGGCCACAAGGACCCGACGCAAATCGGCGCGTGGAAGACGCCGGGGCTGCGGGCGCTGACCGTGACGAAGCCGTACATGCACGACGGCAGCGAGGCGACTCTGGAAGCGGTCGTCGACTTCTACGACAGGGGCGGCAACCCGCACGAGTTCCTCGACGCGAAGATGCGCGACGTGAACGCCGAGGACGCCTACCTGAAGGCGAAGGCCGAGGGGAAGGAGTACACCGGCCCGAAGCCGGCCCTGTTCGGCCGCGGCGGCCGGCCCGTCATCCCGTTCAAGTTGAACCTGACGGCCGACGAGAAGGCCGATCTGGTGATGTTCCTGAAGGCGCTGGAAGGGGATGCCATCCCGGCGATCGTCGCGGACCCCAAGACGTTCCCGGCCGCCAAGTGAGCCGCGGACACGGACTGACACGACGGCCCCGGCCGGGTTGACCTTGACCCGGCCGGGGCCGTCGTGTCACAACGCGGGGACGGACCGCCGCGCACCCCGACCCCGGACACGCTCATGGCCACGGACCCGGCCCCCCGCCCGCTCGCCCGGAACTTCTGGCAACTGCCCGTCTTCTTCGCCGGGCTCGCGGCGGCGGCGGCGGCCTACGCCGCGTTCCCGCCGCCGCCGGAAGACCCGGCCGAACGGTTCCAGCGCGACCTCGCGGCCCTCCGCACGCTGATCGGGAAGCCGACCCCGGACGCGGCCGCGCTGGCCCCGCTCACGGAGCAGGTCTCCGCGGCGGCGGACCGGTCGCCGGCCGCCCCCGCGGCCGCCCACTTCCTGGCCGGGTGCGGGTTCGTGGCGCTCGGGGAGTTCGGCCCGCCGGAGGCCGCCGCGGACCGCTGGGCCGCCGCGGTGCGGCACTTCGCGAAGGTCGACGGCGGAACGCTCGAACCGGGCGACCGCCTGCGGTTCACCTTCCGGCAGGCGAAGGCGGTCGCCGCCACCGGCGGGGGCGACCCGAAGGCGCTCTTCGCGGTCCTCGAAAAACCCCCGCTGGGCGAGGACGACGGGGGCGAACGGAGCCGCCTGCTCGCGGAGGTCTGCCAGAAGCTCACGCCCCCGGACCTGAAGCGGGCGAAGACCGAACTCGGCAACTACCTCAAGGGGCCGACCCGGCTGCCGTCCGCGGCGGTGGCCCGACTGAAGCTCTCGCTGGCGAACATCCACGCCACGATGAACGAGCCGACGGAAGCCCGCAGCTGGCTCCGCGAACTCGGGGCCGCGCCGCCGGACGTGCAGGCGAACGCGAAGGTGCTGCTGGCCCGCCTCGCGGCGTCCGAGAACAACTGGGCCGAGGCGGTCAAGCTGTACGACGCCGCGCAAGCCACCCCCGGACTGCCCGCCGACCAGCAGGCGATGATCCGCTACCAGACCGGGGTCGGCCTGCTTCAACTGAAGAACCCGACCGCGGCCCGCGCCTACTTCGAGAAGGCGACGGACTCGCCCGGCCCGGTCGCCGCCGCCGCCGCGGTCCGCCTCGCGGAACTCGCCGCCCGCGACCCGGAGGGCAAGGGCAAGCGCGGCGGGGCCGTCGAGCTCCTCGAAACGGTGGTCCGCGACGCGAAGCCGGGAACCGAGTTCCGTCACCCCCTCGTCACGACGCCGGAACTGCAAGCCGCGTTCGAGGAGGTCATCCAGGTCTGTCTCGTCGAAGCCGACTACCCGACCGCGCTTCGGGCCGTCGCCGCGTTCGGGAAGGTGGCCCCGGCGGGCCGCGACCGGGAACGCCGGGCGGAGGTCAACGCGGCGTGGGCGGCGGCTCTGGTCGGAAGCCCGGACAGCGCCGCGAAGTGGAAGGCGGCCGCCGCCGACTACCTGTCGCTCGCCCCGGCGCACCCCCTGCCGACCGGGAAAGCCGACCTGTTCCGCCGCGCCGCGGACTGCTTCCGCAAGGCCGGCGACTTCCCCGCCGCCCTGTCCGCGATCGACGCGGTGACGGCCCTGTCCGAACTTCCCCCGGAGACCGTGGCCGCCGCGTGGCTGGAACGGGGGGAGATTCTCCTCGCCGGGCAGCAGTTCCCAGAAGCCGAGGACGCGCTGAAGAAGGCCATCGCCCTCACCGGCCCGGCGGCGGCGGTGGCCCGGGTGAAGCTCGCGCTCGTCCACGTCGAGAACGGCCGGACCAAGATGAAAGCCGCGAACACCCAGCAGGCCCGCGACGAGGCCAAGCACCAGCTCGACCTCGGGGCGCAGCTGCTGACTCAGGTGGCGAACCGCACCGCGGACGCCCCCGCCGAGCGCGACGCCCAGCAGCAGGCCCTCTTCGAACTGGGCAAGCTCCTGCTCCAGCAGCAGAACTTCCCGGACGCCGAGGCCCGGTTCCGGCAACTCATCCAGGTCAACCCCGCCGGCCCGCTCGGGAACCAGTCGCGGCTGTACCTCGGCAGTTGCCTGCTGCTGCTGGCCCGCGGCGACCAGTCCGGCCGGCCGCCGTCCGACGCGGAGCGCAAGCTCGCGGACGCGCAAAAGCTCTTCGAGGCGCTCGCCGAAGTCGACGACCCGTTCCTTCGCGCCCAGGCGGACATCCGCCTCGCGAACACGACCCTGCTGCTGAAGAAGTACGACGACATGCCCGCCCTCTGCGAGAAGCTGGCGGCCCGCTACAAGGGGAAGGTCGAGGAACTGATCGTGCTGAGCATGCTGTACTCGTCCAACCGCTTCGCCGACCGCACCGCCGACGCGGCCCGCACGCTGGCCAAGATGGAAGAGGTGTACGGGAAGCTGACCGACGCCGACTTCCCCGGCGGGGCCGACGAGTACACCCGCGAGTACTGGAAGAAGCAGTGGTTCGATCTGCTCAAGGGGATGAAGTAGCGCCGCGTTAGCCCTGCTTGTGCCCCGCGTGCGACGGCCCTTCCAGGAGCGGGCCGTACACGTCCGGCCGCCGCCAGTTGACGCGATCGATCTCGTACTCGCCGACGCAGTGGACCAGTTTCTTCGCCCGGGCGGCGGCGGGGTCGAGGTCCGCGTACAGGATCGCCTCGCGGTCGTGGTCGGCGTAGCCGAGCGAGTCGCCGAGGTAGTCGGTGATCGAGCTGTGGCCGACGTAGTGGTAGCCGCTCTCGGTGCCGACGCGGTTGACGGCGACGAAGTAGACGTGGTTCTCGAACGCCCGGACCCGCGGCACCAGGGTCGCCATCTTGATCGCCTTGTCCGCCCAGTTCGTCGGCAGCAGGATCGCGTCGGCCCCGAGCAGCGTGAGGATTCGCCCGGACTCGGGGAAGCTGCCGTCGAAGCAGATGTTGATGCCGACCTTGAGCCCGCCGAGGTCCTGCACCGCGAACGGCCGGTCGCCGGGGTCGGTGAACCGGTCGGCCCCGACGCACGGCAGGTGGATTTTGCGGTACGAGGCAGCAAACCCCGTCGGGCCGATCAGGGCGCAGGAGTTGAACAACTTGTCGCCCGACTCTTCGAGCATCCCGTAGACGGCCCACACGTTCCGCTTCGCGCAGTCCGCGGCGACCGCGTCGGCGGTCGGGCCGGGGAGCGTCTCGGCACACGCGGCCGCGGCCGCCCGGTTCGGGAACCCGTACCCGGTGATCGCGCACTCGGGGAACACGACGAGCTTCGCCCCGCCGTCGGCCGCCTCCGCGAGCTTCCGGCGGACGTTCGCCAGGTTCGCGGCGGGGTCGCCGAGGCGGCAGTCGGTCTGGACGGCAGCGATGCGCCAGGGGTTGGACATGACAAGTTCCCGAGGGTGTCACTTCGTCGCTTCGCGGATGAGCCGCAGGTAGCGTTCGATCTCGGCGGCCTTCACCGGCTGGCCGATCGCGGCGAGGGGCACGCCCTGGGGCCGGAGCGCGGCCTCGAACGACTTCTGGGCGAACGCCACATTGCCGTCCGTGAGGGCCAGGACCCCCGCGATGAAGTCGATGTTCGACTCGGCGGCCAACTGCTGGAGCGGGCCGATCACCGACCCGCCGAACTTCTCCATCGCGAGGAACCCGCCGAGGGCCCCACTGGCGAGGCTCTTTTGCGGGGCGTCGACGACGTCGATCAGACTTGTGGCCGCGAGTTTCGGCTGACCGGAGCCGAACAGTTCCGCCCAGACTTCGGCCCCGAGGCGGTAGCTGCCCCGGATGCGGGCGACCTCGAATTGCAGCTTCCGGAGCAACCCCCGGGCACGCGGATTCGACTTGTCGCCCAGTTCCTTCGCCAGTGCCTCGACGAACTCGGCCGCGTCCTCGATCCGCCCGGCGTCGAGCAAGACGGCGACATACTGCTCGATCAACTCGAAGACGTACGGGTTCGCCTCCCGGTCCTTCTCGGAAACGGCCGAGTACAGTTCGATCGCCTTGCCGGGCAGTCCCACCTGGAGGGCCAGCCCGAACCGTTGCACGCTGTTCAGCCGCGGGGCCTGCTGCTCGTAGGCGTCGTTCCGCTGGGCGGCGTTCGTCTCGATCACCTTGACGATCTTGTCGAAAATCCCGTAGGCCTCGCCGAGCAGTTTCTCCGGCTTGTCCTCCGGCTTCGGCTTGGCGAAGAGCGCCCCGAGTTCCTTCCCCAGCCCGAGCCGGTCCGCGAAGAACTGGGCGGTGTCGGGCTGGACGCTTTGCCGCAGGTCGTTGAACGACAGCGTGCGGGCGTACTCCGGCAGCCGCTTCGCGACGGCGAGGGCGAGGTCGATCTGGTTCGTGCGGAGGTACTGCTCGACGAGGCGGAGGCCCTCCTGCACGTGGAACTTCCGCCAGTGGGTTTCGGCCCCGATCCCCGGCAGCCGTGCCAGGAACCGGACCTGGGACGCGATGAGTTGCCGGGTCCGCTCGCGTTCGTCGCCCACGGGCAGGGACGGGTAGCGGTACGCGGTGGAGAGGGCGAGGTAGCCTTCCGGCCGGTCGGGGGCCTCCGCCACCGCCGCCCGCCCGGCCCGGAGGATCAGCAGCGCGATGGCCGCCATGTCGTCGGTGACCGGGGGCGGCTCCGGGGCCGCCGTCGCCGTCACCACGGCCGCCACCCCGGCGACCGCGGCGCGGGCGTTCGGCCGCAGCTGGGCGTTCCGCTGTTGCATCACGTCTGCGTACTGCGCGAGCAGGATGGCGTCGTCCGCGGTGGGCGGGAGCACCTTCGGGCGGAACACGTACTCGTCGAACAACTCCCGTTTCTCGTTGACGACCGGCACGACGGGGCCGTCCGGCAGCGACGGCAGCCCCGGCCCGAACGCGAGGCGGACCGGGTCGAAGGCGAGTTTCTCGGACGCCGGACCCGGCACCAGGCCGACGAACGCGGACCGGCCGTCGAGGTGCCAGAGGTCCGTCTTCGGGTCGGCGAGCAGCCGGAAGACGACGAACCCGTCGAGTTGCCGGGCCCCGCTCTGCCCGGCGGTCAACACCACGAACGACGCCTTGCGGGCGGCCGCGACGTCGTCGAGGGCGGTCGCTTCTTCGATGTCCGGCGGGCGGAGTTCGTTCCCGTACCGGGTGCCGAACAGCGACCGGCGGACGCGGAGGAGGTCCGGGAGGACGTCGCGGTGCAGCCCGAGTCGGCCGTCGACGAAGACCTTTTCCCGGGGGGCGAACCACGCGCACAGGTTGCCGAAGTCGGCGCTCAGGTTCAGCCCGCGGTCGGCGTCGGTCAGTTTGCCGTCGGCCCGCCATTCCTCCAGCAACCTGGCGGCGCGGGCGAGGCCGGCGTCGGGTTCGACGGCCCACTCGACCCGGTTGACCAGCGACGGGTCGCCGGCGCGCTGCGAGTGCAGCCAGCCGGGGTACGCGACCGCCACCATCAGGAACGCGGCGGTCACGGTCACGATCCGGGCGATGCCGGACGCGGTCACGACGATCTTGGTGCGGGCGTCCGCCGCGGACCCGAGCCGGACCCGGCTCGACAGCGCGTTCAGGTGCGCGGCCGCCAGCGGCACGGCGACGACCGCGAAGTAGGGGATCAGCCGGTAGTGCCACAGCGCGAGCAGCACGAACCCGACCCACAGCGTCAGGTGCGCCGCCCGCAGCCGACCGTACCCCGCCCCGATCGCCGCGCCCCCGCCGACGAGCAGCAGCACCGCCGCCAGCCCGTTCAGGTTGTAGCCCAGGCCGGGGTTTTCGAGGTAGATCGGGCTCAGGGCCGACATCGCCGTCGCGAACAGGTCGCGGTCGTGGCTCAACTCGGTACGGGGCAGGGTGAACCCGAGTTCGGCGGGGACGAGTTGCGCGACCGCGTCCGCCGGGGACTTCGCGAGCCCGATCAGGAACGTCGGGTTCAGCAGGCACGCGGCGAGGCCGACGAGGAACGCCCGCGTCAGGTCCGGGACCGCAGGGATCGCGAACATCGCCCCGTCGTCGGGCTCGTCAGCCGTGGCCAGGAACTTCCTCTGGATCACTTCGCCGAGCAGCGTCAGCCCGACCGCCAGCGGGCCGAGGACGCACCACGCATCCACGTTCGCCCACACCGCGAAGAGCCCCGCGAGGGTCGCCGGGCGCTTCCACTTGCCGGGTTCCCAGGTCGTCGCGAAGAGCACCACCAGCGTCGCGGCCAGGAACAGCATCGACCCGACGACCGGCCGCAGCGTCGCGGCGGGGGCGGTGGCCATCACCCCGAGGCCGGCGAACACGACCCACGGCAAGACGGGCTGCCCCGTGCGGCGGATCAGGAACAGCAGCCCGAACGCCCCGGCGAACGCGGCCGCCTTGACGGCGACGAGTGCCCCCCCGGTCGGGTTCGCGGCGTACAGTAGGTACGCGCCGAGTTCGTACAGCCAGTTCGCGTCCACCCACGGCCGGCCGGCGGTGGTGGACGAGAACGGGTCGGTGCCGAGGGAATACGTGCCGGTCACCAGTCCCCGCCCGGCGGCGAGGTGCAGCCACACGTCCGAGTTCCGGGCGACGAACGAAGCGGCCAAGAACCCGCCGACCAGGACAAGTAACGCCGACGCCCAGTCCGCCCCGGCGTGCCAGGCGGGCCAAGTCACTGCCGCGGATTCGGGGGGCGTCGCCGGGGCGTGAGCCGGGGCCGCATCCGGTGGGGGAATCGGGGTCGGCTCGGGGGTGGGGGTCGACGACGGGGTTGCCTTCACGGGTGCCTCGGCGAGCGGCCCACAGCGGAGGGAGTCGGTCGCCGCGGGTGCTGTCACGGTAGGGTCGGCCGACCGCCGGGGCAAGGCGGGAGGCGGCGGGCAGTTCGGCTTGCGAGAAACGGGATGTGTCGGTACGGACCGCGAATCGCTGGACAAGATTGTGTCACATGACGCCACGACGCGGAGTCGCCATGACCGCTCGGACCGGGGTGTGGGTGGTCGTTTTCGCAGCCTGCCTTGCCGCGCCTCTGCGGGTGACGGCGCAACCGGTGCCGCCCGCGCCGGTGGTCGCGCCGCCGGTCATCGCGGCCACCCCGGACCCGCTGCCGGTGCCGGTCCCCCCGCCGCCGCAACCCGCCGCGACGGTGCCGGTCGCGGAACTTCCCACGGCGGACCCGGTCAAGGCGGACGCCCCGAAGGCGGACGCCCCGAAGGCGGACCCGCTGAAGTCGGACCCGGCAAAAAACCCGCTCTACGACTCGATGCACCGCGACGAGGAGTACGGGTTCAAGTCCCTGTTCGACTCCTTGCACCAGCCGGAAACGGGGAAGAAAAAGCACTGGTATGAAAATCTGAACATCCGGGGGTACAGCCAGTTCCGGTTCGGCCGGACGGTCGAACAGAACCCGGACGGGGCCGAGCCGAACCTGCTCGCGGACCGGTCCATCAACGGCAACGCCGAGAACTTCTCCATCCGCCGGAACCGGATCATCATTTTCGGGGACGTGAGCGAGCACCTGTTCATGTACATCCAGCCGGACTTCGCCGCCAACATCCCGGGGAGCACCACGTCCGTGTTTTTCGCCCAACTCCGGGACTTGTACGGCGACGTGTACGTCGACACGGACAAGGTCAACCGCTTCCGCGTGGGCTTGTCGAAGGTGCCGTTCGGGTTCGAGAACATGCAGTCCAGCCAGAACCGCGTCCCGCTCGACCGGACGGACGCCATCAACACGGCCGTCAGCCCGAACGAGCGGGACGTCGGCGTGTTCTACTACTGGACCCCGGTCGAGAAGCAGAAGCTGATGAAGGACCTGGTGGACGGGGGGTTGAAGGGGTCCGGGAACTACGGGATCTTCGGCCTCGGGGTGTACAACGGCCAGGGCGGACAGCTGTTCGAGCAGAACCTGAACCTGAGTACGGTGGCCCGGGCGACGTGGCCGTTCCAGCTGGCCAGCGGGCAGGTCGTGGAAGTCAGCGCCCAGGCGTACACCGGCGAGTACGTCGTCGAGGGGTCGCCGATCCGGCCGCTCGGGTTCGGCAGTTCGTTCACCCCGACCGGCACCCGCACCGCGGGCGAGCGGACGGGCCAGCGGGACCAGCGGATCGCGGGGACGTTCGTCTGGTACCCGCAGCCGTTCGGCTTTCAGGCGGAGTGGAACGTCGGCGAGGGGCCGGGGTTGAACCCCACCCAGACCGCCGTCGTCACTCGCCCGCTGACCGGCGGGTACGCGATGATGATGTACAAGTACGACTCCGAACAGCACGGCATCTTCACGCCCTACGGCCGCTACAGCTTCTACAAGGGCGGGTATCGGTCGATCGCGAACGCCCCCTACGGCAGCCACGACCAGTGGGACATCGGCGTCGAGTGGCAGCTGTACAAGGAAATGGAACTCACCCTCGAGTACAGCATCGTCAACGGCGTGAACCTCAACGCGATCGACAAGGCGGACAAGGTGTCGTACCGCAACTTCGACGGCGGGGTGTTGCGGCTGCAGTGCCAGTTCAACTACTAACCCCGGCCGTCGCCCAGTTCCGCGGGGACTTGTTGACGGACCGGGGAGAAAGAACGGCACCCGGCTCGGACCCCGGTCACTTCGCCATTTCGACGGTCCGGCTCTCGCGGACGACGGTGACCTTGATCTCGCCGGGGTAGTCGAGCTGCTGCTCGATCGCCCGGGCGATCTCGCGGCAGACCCGGACGGCGTCGGCGTCGCTGGTCCGGCCGGCGTTCGCGATCACCCGGAGTTCGCGGCCGGCCTGGATGGCGTAGGCCTGGTCCACCTCGGGGAAGCCGCACGCGACCGCTTCGAGGGCTTCCATCCGCTTGACGTACTTTTCGAGGGTCTCCCGGCGGGCACCGGGCCGGCTCGCGCTGATGGCGTCCGCGGCGGCGACCAGCACCGTGTAGATGTGGTCGATCGTCACGTCGTCGTGGTGGCCGGCAATCGCGTGCAGTACCTCCGGGCTGGTCTCGCCGTACCGCTTGGCGAGTTCCGCGCCGACCTTCGGGTGGCCGCCCTCCATCTCGTGGTCGGCCGCCTTGCCCACGTCGTGGAGCAGCCCGCACCGCCGCGCGAGTTGCGGGCTCAGGCCGAGTTCGGCGGCCATCAGCCCGCACAGGTGCGCGACCTCCAGGCTGTGCTGCAGCACGTTCTGGCTGTAGCTGGTGCGGAACTTCAGCCGGCCGAGGAGTTGCAGGATCTTCTCGTGCGGCGGCGGCACGTCCACGTCGAGGGCGGCCTGCGTGCCGACTTCGAGGATGTGCGCGTCCATCTCCTTCTGGGTTTCGATGACGACTTCTTCGATGCGGGTCGGGTGGATGCGGCCGTCTTGAATGAGCTTCGTCAGGGCGATGCGGGCGGTCTCGCGGCGGACGTTGTCGAACGCGGACACGATCACCACGCCGGGGGTGTCGTCGACGATCACGTCCACCCCGGTACACTTCTCGAACGTGCGGATGTTCCGCCCCTCGCGGCCGATGATGCGGCCCTTCATGTCGTCGGACGGGATGTCCACGGTACTGACGGTCGTGTCGGCGGTGTGGTCGGCGGCGCACCGCTGGATGGCGGTGGCGAGCACCTCGCGGGCCTTCTGGTCGGCCTCGGACTTCAACCGCTCGGCGTGCCGGGAGATGCGGGCCGCGAACTCGGCGGAGAGTTCCTTCTCCAGCCGCTCGAACAGGGCGGCTTCGGCCGACTCGCGGGACAGGCCGCTGATCTCGTGCAGCTTCTTCGTTTCGAGTTCGATCAACTCGTCCAGCGCCTTCGTCTTCCGCTCGATGAGTTCCTTCCGCTCGGCGAGCTTTTTTTGCAGGGCTTCGAGGTGGCGTTCCTTCTTCGCGACCTCCTTCTGCTTCTCGACGGCGGCGTCCTCGCGCTTCTGGACGCGGCGTTCCTGCTCGCGGAGTTCCGTCCGCGTCGTTTCGAGTTCGCGGCCGACGGTCTCGCGCTGCCGGATGGCTTCGTCCTTGGCGCGAAGCTCGGCGTCCTTCACGACCCGTTCCGCGTCGCGGCGGGCCTGGTCGAGGAGGTCCTGGACCTTCGCCTCGGCCGCGCGGAGGGCCGCGGAATCCGGGACGGCGGACGCGGTCGGGGCGGCGGGTGCGTTCGGGCCTCGGGTGCGGGTCAGGGTCTTCGTGGCGAGCAGCGTGCCGCCGACGGCCAATAATCCAGCGACAAGTACCAACCCGATCACAGTCGGGGTGTCCATGCGGGCCTTTCGTTCGACGGCCCGTGAGCTCCGCAAGCGGGATCGCGGAGGGTGAACCTCGCTCGGCGCGTTCGACGGGGGTCGGATCTATGTGCGGGCGGAATCTCCGCAACCCTCGCGGGCTGCCGGCAAGGCCGCCGCGGTCCCGGCCGGGTCTATGTGTTCCTGTTCCGGCGGAACAGGGGGAACGTCCGGTCATTATGCGGGCCGGGGCGGAATCGGGTCAACGGAAAAGCCGGGGATCCTGGGGTTCCCGGCGGAGCCGCCCGTTCCTGGGGAAACCGAACGATTCGCTCTCCACCTCCGCGCCCCGGTCGCCATAATGGGAAGTGCCTTCCGCACGCGGACGGCCCGCACCGCGGGGTCCGCCTGCCGCTCCCACCTTCCCCACCGCGTTTTTTGAGGAGACGTTTCGTGCGCACGCCATGGATTCGCCGCCTGTCCGGGGTCGCCGGCCTGCTCGCCGCCGTCGCGATCACCGCCAAGCCCGCACTGACCGCCGCCCCGGAGCCGATCCCCGACACGTCCGCCGCCAAGCTGATCGAGGCCGACGTCGCGTTCCTGAAGAAAGGGCTCGACAAGGACCTGAAGGGGGCCGAGAAGCGGTCCGTGCCGGGTCTCCGGGCCGCCGCCCTGAACATCGCGCTCTACGGCAAGGACGACACCCGGGCCGCCGCCTTGAAGGTCGCCGACGCCCTCGCGAAGAAGGACTTCGCCGGGGCCAAGGCGCTCGGCGAGAAGCTCCCGACGGCCGCCGGCACGCCGGGCGACGCGGACGCCCTCATCAAGTCCTCGAAACTCACCCTCGGCGAGGTCATGGCCCCGTTCAAGGCCGACAAGTTCGGCGGGATGAACCTCGAAGCGGACACGCGGAAGCAGCTCAAGAAGGCGACCGACGTGAAGCAGATCGAGTTGATCGCCGCCCGGACGACGGCCCTCGGCGAGTTCATGCTGCTGCTGCCGAGCGAGAAGGCGGCCGCGAACGACACCAACAAGAAGAAGTGGGACAGCTACAGCAAGGGCATGCTCAAGGCGAGCCGCGAAACCCTCGCGGAAGCGGCGAAGGGGGACAAGGCGGACAAGGCCAAGCTCGAGAAGGGCCTGCGGACGATCGACGCGACCTGCACCGCGTGCCACAACGAGTACCGGGACTGAGGCCCAACAGGGGGTGGCCGGGGCGCGGCACGTCCGACGCTCCGGGCCTCCTTGCTACTTTCCTTTCAACCACCCGTCCGGCAGGCTGAGCGCATCCGCCGGACCCGTCACCCCGACCCAGTCTGCCTCCGTCGCGACCGCCGACTTGTCACCGAACAGCTTGACCAGCGACTTGTTCAACTCGGCCACCGCGTCGGCGTCCTTCCCGCGGACCAACACGCCCAGCCGCGGGTCCGGCTCCAGCGACAACCCGATCGCGACCGCCCGGACCGGGGCGAGCTGCTTCAGAATGTCGGGCTGCTTCAGAATCTGCGCCACCGCGGCGACGGTCTTCTTCTCCGCCCACGCCTCGGACGCCGTCGCGACCCACGCCACGGACGCGGGGCTCAACTTCCCGACGGACTCCTTCAGGGGGACCGGCACGCCGTTCCGGGCGGGCCTGGCGACCGCTTCCGGGTCTTTCGGCTCGAATCCGACGAGGAACACGACGTAGGTGCGGTCGCCGGTCTTGACCATGTCCGCGGGGACGCCGGACACCTGCACGCGGTAGTGGCCGGGCACCGCGGAGTCTGCCGGTTTCGTGGCGGTCAACGCCCTCAGGAAGGCGGCCTCGTCCGGGTGCGGGGATCTCAACGCGAGCACGAGTACGACCCGCAGCGGGGTCTTGTCGTCCACGACCGCCCCGCCCGCGAGGTGGTCGATCTGAGCGAGGGCGAGTCCGAGTTGGGCCAGCGTCGCCGTCACGCGGTCGGGGATGCCGACGGAACCGAGCAACTTCTGCGGGTCGGTCCCGGTCCGCTCGGCGGAAGCGAGCAGCGGGCCGGGCTGGACCGCGAACGCGACGTTCGTCTCGGCCGGCAGGTACTGCAACCCCGGCACGGCGGCGGGTGGAAACACGGCCGGGGGCTTCCCGGTGGCGGGGGTGCCCGTGTCGGACGGCGGCGTCGGCTTCGTGCGGAAGATCGCGTACAGCCCGCCCCCGAGAACGACGGAGCCGAGCAAGAGCCCGATCAGGGCGAGTGGTACGAACGATCGCGCGACCGGCGGCGCGGGCGTCGGCGGGGCGGGATAGGGGCCGGTGGGTTGACCGTTGAGTGTCGCGGGCGGGTGCTTGACCGGGAACGCCTCCCCGCACCGGGAACACGACACGCGGCCCGAGGCGGGCAGGTCACCGAGTTCCGTCGAAGCGTTGCAGTACGGGCAAGACACCCGGCCGGCCATTCGTGCACTCCGGTGCATTTCTCGTAGGTCGGGTCGAGTCTTCGAGGCCCGACGGAGAAACATCACGCCGAGCCAATCGAGTTCCGCACCCGTGGAAGCGCCTGACGTCGGGCCTCGCCAAGCCTCGACCCGACCGACAAGCATCGTCACTCGTGGCCGAGGATCAGGTCCACGACCCAGTTCCCGCGGACGTGCGGGCCGTCCGCCCGACAGGTGGCGAGGACGTCGGGGTGTTCGCACCCGGCGGCCTGGAGGGCGAGCCCGAGCGCCTTGATGTTGTCGAGCTTGTTCTCCGCGTACATCCCCTTCGCCAGCGTGACCACGGTTTCGGACCGCCAGGCGCGGTTGAACGTCACCGGGCGGAACGGGTTGCCGTAGATGTCGCGGATGAGGGCGGCGTCGTGCTCCTTCGTGGCCGGCGTCAGGTCCCAGGGGAACGTGTCCATCACCGAGTAATGCGGGAAGGTCGCGGCGAGGGCGAACTGCGCCGCCGCCACCTTGGCCTTCAGCCCGTCCACGTCGGCTTGCAGCTTCGCGACCACGGACCGCGGCAGGCCGAACGGTTCGGGGAGGTTGCCCATTTGCAGGTGCTGCTCGGTCGACTTCAGCTGCTTGTCGCGGGCGGCGGCCTCGGCCATCGCGGTCGCCTCCGCCTTGGTGAGGTCGGCGTCGGTCGCCTCGCCGTCGGCGAACTTCTCGGCCGTTTCGACGGCGGACTTGCTCCCGTCCGAGAGCAGGTCCCAGGCGGCACGGGCGTGGGCGACGAGGAACAGGCGGGTCTTCCGCTGGTGCTCGCACAGGGCGAACTCGGCGAACATCTTGGCGGGGTCGGGCACGGTCCGCCACTGGACTTCGGTCATCTTCCCCTCGGAGGAAGCGGGGCGCGGGGGTCGGGATGACCGATAGGATACCGACCCGACCGCCCAGATGCGACGGGCGGCGCGGAAATGTCACGTGAAACACCCTCTCCCCTTGGGGGAGAGGGTGGCCGAAGGCCGGGTGAGGGGAAGGCCCCAACTTGAAGGTTGCTTCATCCCAGGGCAAGACGCCTTCTCCCTCGTGGGGCGTTCCCCTCACCCCCAACCCCTCTCCCCCAAGGGGAGAGGGGAGAAAGATTGACTGACCCCCTCCCCGGCGGGGAGAGGGGAGCAAAGATCACGCATCCATACCATTCGGTATTACTTCATCCGGCAGAACGAGTAACACTCCAGCCCGAGCGCCCCGATGAGCCAGTCGTGGGTCGTGCACCGGTCCGGGACGAGGGTGCCGCCGGTCAGCAGGTCCATCGTCTTCGCCGTCCCCTTGATGCCGACCTGCAATGGCGGCAGGGCCGTGCCCGTCAGCTTCGGGTCGATGTCGATGACCGCGTGGACGCAGTGGCTGCGGTCCGGCTTGCGGCGGTACGCGTCGACCGCCCGGTAGGTCACCCCGCCCCCTTCCAACCGCTGCTTCTGCGCGACCGCGGACTCCCAGGCGCAGGCCGACGTCTCGAACGGGCCCCACAGGGCGACGCTCTCCTTGTTCTTGCAGGCGAACGCGAAGGTCTCGTCCAGCGTGTAGTTCTTGCCGCACTCGCGCTTCAGGGGGAGGATCGCGTTGACCGTGCCGTCCGCGGGCAGCCAGGAGATGGTGAAGCTTTCGAGCGACTGCTTTCCGTCCGCGGCCGCCGTGGCCTTTACGAACGTCGCCCAGGTGTGGGTCTTCCCCTTCTTGAGGTCGCCCGCGTCGCTGCCGAAGATCAGGACGTAGTACCGGGGTGCGGGCGGGGCCGGTTCCGCGGCCGGTAAGGGGCCTGCGGAAAGGGCGACGAGCCCGACGACCAGGCTCCAGAGCGGGCGGATCAACATGGCGGTTCCCCCAGACGAAATCTGTACTGTTAGCGTACCCGATTCCTGCACGCGAATCGGAACGATGTGCGGGAGTGGGGGAGAAACGGGGGACGCGGGGTCGGCACAACCGGTCAGGTCCCCGGCTGTCGGGTCATCCGCGGGGCTCCGGCGGCATACCAGTCGCGGAACAGGTTGACGCACTCGTCTCGCAGCGCGGCGTACTGTTCGATCCGCACCGGGGAGCCGGCCATCGCCGCAAGGCGGTCCGCCGGGAGGATGATCTCCGGGAAGCCGAGCGCCGCCGCGTCCGCGATGCTCGCGCCGTAGACAATGCGGTCGACTTTCGACCACATCAGCGCGCCCATACACATCGGGCACGGTTCGAGGGTGCAGTACGCGGTGCAGCCGGTGAGGAAGATCGTCCGCAAGGCGAACGCCGTCACGCGGATGGCGTTCATCTCCGCGTGCCCGGTGGGGTCCAGATCCCGCCAGACTGTGTTGTGCGCGATCCCGACCACCGCATCCCCCCGCGCGATGACCGCCGCCACCGGCACCTGACCGAACCGCATCCCGTCGCGGGCCTTCGCAATCGCCAGCCGGAGGTGGGCTTCGTCGGACATGGGGGATTCTCGGCTATCGGTCCGTGGGGGGAGGTCGCTACTCTATTTACGTCATTCAGCCCTGCGTTCCATCGCGAGGTTGCCGATGTTCGCACCCCTGATCATTGCGGTCGCAGTTTCCGCAAACGCCGAAGCGATTGAGATGACGGTGAAGCTCGACTTGCGAGTGCGCGTCGTCGAGGCAATTGAGGGTGGGCCAGTCATCATTGAAACCACACTGACGAATCGGTCGCAGAGTACTATTGATGTCGTGCTCGGTGGGGGTGAGGGAGAAAGTTCTGTTGAACTACCTGCAATCTGGAACCGCCCGGAGAATGTGATTGATAACACTATTGGGAATACTGCACTCTTCGCATTTCGACCGGGAGAAACTTGGACACGTGAGCATATTGTTCACAACAGTGCCAACTTTCAGGCGCTGAAAGGTCAAGGAAAGCTTATCGTGCGGTGGCCATTGAACTCTCGGACCGATTCGCCGTCGCTTGCGGTTGAAATCAAGCTCACACCGGCTTCGCCGAGAGTTGTGTGCGAACTCGCGACTCGTGTTCAAGAACAACTTGACAGAATACCTGCACCGAAAGCTGGCGAATCCGCGAACTATAACGCCCTCCGTGGTGTGGCCGATCGCGTCTTGAACACTCCTCATCCCGGACTAACGTCCTCGATCCTCAAAATTCTCGACCGATGCACGCCGGGATCGAAGGATGACGACACGAGGTACCTCCGCAGGATGTTGATTGCCACGATGACTTCTAGCGATCGTGATTCGCATCGTTCGACCGTAGATCGGCTCATGACGACATCGCCACCGTTCTACGCACCCGACCTTTTTGCCAGCTGGCGTTTCGACTTTGACCGTGCAACCTTGCTCGTTCAAGGTTGGTACTGGATATCAATGTGTGAAGACGTGTATCGACGGTATGACTATGCGAGCCTTCCCACCTGCTTTGGAACCCGACTGGTCAGGGAACTAATTGATTGCCAGATTGTTGCGCAACGTCTGCTCCAGCCTGAACAAATTCAGACATTGACGAAGGCGCAAGACTATTGGGTCCGCGTTCTCACATACGCCACGTTTTCTGATCGAGTTGACCCGAAGTGGAGTTCGCACCTCTTGATGAAAATTCGTGACCGATTCCCGCCTCTGAGCGATACGAGGGTTGCACCTCTGATCCGCGATCTAGACGACGCCGATTTCAAGGTACGTGATACCGCTGAGCGAAAGCTGCTTTCACTCGGCCACGGTATAGCACGCTCGTTGCGTGTCGTTGCGGACCGTGGCCCGACCCCGGAATCGCGGCAACGGGCAGAGAAGATACTTGACAGGCTTGGGAGAGAACCACTCGACTCCCGAGCTTCGGCAGTGATCAAGTTCCTTTCCCACCAACCCGGTGCGGCAAAGTTGCTCGCTGCTCTCGCGGACGGGCCGGAGTCGGACCCTGTGGCCATCGCGGCGAGGAAACGGCAAACTGAACTCGCACCCCGCCCGTGACGGCCCCTGAGTTTCAGCATGAATCACTTCGTTTCGCACCTCGAAGGCACCATCGACGGTACGCGGCTGCCGTTCGGCCAACTCGCGGGGATGCACGCCGGGCGGCCCATCGCCGTCCGGTACGACCTTGCCCGCATTCGCGACAGCATCACGCCCGAGGTGTTTCGGACCCGCGAACCGGGGATGTGGCGGTACCGGGAACTGCTGCCGTTGCCGCTGGACGTGGAGCCGGTGTCGCTCGGCGAGCGGATGACGCCGCTCATCCCGTGCAACCGGCTCGGCCGCGAACTCGGACTGAACCGGCTGTTCGTGAAGGACGAATCGACGCTGCCCACCGGGAGCTTCAAGAGCCGGGGGATGACCGCCGCGATCAGCATGGCGAAGTGGCTCGGGGTCAAGCGGGTCGCGCTGCCGACGGCCGGGAACGCGGGCGGGGCGGCGGCGGCTTACGCGGCGCGGGCCGGGATCGAGTGCTTCGTGTTCATGCCCGCCGATACGCCCGTCGTGAACCAGTTCGAGCCGCACCTGTACGGGGCCAAGGCGTTCCGCGTCAACGGGCTCATCAACGACTGCGGCAAGATCGTGAAGGACGGCAGTGAAAAGATGGGCTGGTTCGACCTGTCCACGCTGAAGGAGCCGTACCGCCTAGAAGGGAAGAAGACGATGGGCCTCGAACTCGCGGAGCAGTTCGGGTGGACGCTGCCGGACGTGATCCTGTACCCGACCGGCGGCGGGACGGGGTTGGTCGGCATGGGCAAGGCGTTCGCGGAACTGGCGGAGTTGGGGTGGCTGAAGGGGCAGAAAGGCAACCCCTCCCCCCTCCCCCCTCCCCGAAGCGGAGAGGGGGAGCAAAGCCTTCACTCTTCCTCCCCTCTCCGTTTCGGGGAGGGGCCGGGGGAGGGGTTGCCTTTCCGAATGCCTCGTTTCTACTCCTGCCAGGCGGAGGGGTGCGCCCCGATCGTTCGCGCGTTTGAAGACGGCACGAAGCACGCCGACCCGTTCCCGAACGCGCGAACCGTCGCGAGTGGGTTGCGGGTGCCGGTCGCGGTCGCGGACTTCCTCATCCTCGACACGATCCGCGCCAGCGGCGGGAAGGCGGTCGCCGGGAGCGAGGCCGCCATCGCCCCGTGGATGCGGCGGGCGAGCGCGGCCGAGGGGATCAGCGTCTGCCCCGAAACCGCCGTGTGCTTCGACGTGCTCGAAAGACTGGTCGCGGCCGGCGAGGTGACCCCGGACGAGATGGTCGTCGTGTTCAACACCGGGGCGGCGACCAAGTACCTCGAGGCGCTGCCGGCGAACTTGCCGGAGCTGGACAAGGACCGCCTCGACTGGGGGGCCATCGCCTGAACGGTCCGGCTCCCGATGAAGTCGGGGCCGGCGGACACGGACCCGCAGTCAAATCCCGAGCACGTCGTTCATCGTGTACGAGCCCGCCCCCTTGCCGGCGAGGTACTTGCCGGCCATCAGCGCCCCGCGGGCGTAGCTGTCGCGGCTGGTCCCCTTGTGGACGAGTTCCAGCGTCTCGCCGGGTGCCCCGAAGATGATCGTGTGTTCGCCCACGTTGTCGCCGGTCCGCACCGCGTGGATGCCGATCTCGTCCATCGTGCGTTCGCCGACGATCCCTTCCCGGCCGTGCCGCGTGTGGGTCAGGTTCATCGCCGTGCGGATGATGTGGGCGAAGTGCTCGGCCGTCCCGCTGGGGGAGTCCTTCTTCAGGCGGTGGTGCCGCTCGATGATTTCGGCGTCAAACCCCTTCCCCGCCAGCACCTCGGCGGTGAGCTTCGTCAGCTTGAACAGCAGGTTCACGACGAGGCTCATGTTCGGGGCCAACAGGATCGCCGTGAAGTGGGCCGCCGCCGCGATCTCGGCCTTCTGTTCCGGAGTGTGACCGGTCGTCGCGATCACGAGCGGCAGCTTGCGGTCGACGCAGGTTTTCAAGATCGCCATCGTGCCGGCGGGGGAGGAAAAGTCGATGACCGATTCGACCCGGGTGCCGAGCGGCAGTTCGCCGGTGACCGGCACCCCGATCGGCCCCACCCCCGCCAGGACGCCCGCGTCGTCGCCGAGCCGGGGGTTCGACGGGGCGTCGATCGCGGCGACGACGTGGAGGCTCGGCTCGTCCTTGGCGAGCGCGACGAGCCGCTGGCCCATGCGGCCGCAGGCTCCGTGAATGGCGATCGGGGTCTTCATGTCGGCTCCGGGGGGAAGATGGGGTCATGGTAGCGATTTCGCGGACTCGCGTGACGGCCATACCGGTCGTATCGAACAACCCGCCGGACCCGCCCAGGCTTCCGAACCCGGACGTCTGGAATCCGCGTCGGACCCCGTTTACCTTCGGACTACTCTTCCCAAATTGCGATGGGACCCATGACCGCCGAACACGATCGTCTGGCCGACGCCTGCGCGAGAGACACCCCCTGGCGGAAGTGGGGGCCGTACCTGTCCGAACGGCAGTGGGGCACCGTGCGGGAAGACTACTCCGCGGACGGCAACGCCTGGGACTACTTCAGCCACGACCACGCGCGGTCCCGGGCCTACCGCTGGGGCGAGGACGGCATCGCCGGCATCTCGGACGACAAGCAACGCCTCTGCTTCGCCCTGGCCCTCTGGAACGGCCGCGACCCGATCCTGAAGGAACGGCTGTTCGGGCTCACGAACTCGGAGGGGAACCACGGCGAGGACGTGAAGGAGTACTACTTCTACCTCGATAGCACGCCGACGCACTCGTACATGAAGTACCTGTACAAGTACCCCCAGGCCGCGTTCCCCTACGACGACCTCGTTCAGACCAACCGCACGCGGACGCGAACCGACTACGAGTACGAACTGATCGACACCGGCGTGTTCGCCCAGAACCGCTACTTCGACGTGTTCGTGGAGTACGCCAAGGCGTCGCCGGAAGACGTCCTCGTTCGCATCACCGCGTGGAACCGGGGTCCGTCCGCGGCCGAGTTGCACCTCCTCCCGACGCTGTGGTTCCGCAACGAGTGGTCGTGGGAAGCCGCGGCGATCAAGCCGGAACTGACCGTGGCGGCCCCCGGCGTGGTGAAGGCGGTTCGCCCCGGCGTCGGCGAGTGGTTCCTCGCTTGCGACGAAAACCCGCCGCTCTTGTTCACCGAGAACGAGACGAACACCCAGCGGATCTTCGGCATCCCCAACCGGCAGCCGTTCGTGAAGGACGGCATCAACGACGCGGTCGTCGGTTGGCAGGCGTCCAGGGTGAACCCGGCCCAGGTCGGCACGAAAGCCGCCGCGCACTACCGGTTGACCGTCCCCGCCGGGGAAAGCCGGGAGGTTCGCCTCCGGCTGACCGCGGGGCAAGTCCCCGCCGACGCTCTGGGCACGAACTTCACCGAGACGTTCGCGGCCCGGATCGCGGAAGCCGACGAGTTCTACGCCGCCACGTTCCCCGCTTCCGCGGGCGAAGACAAGGTCCGCGTCTTCCGGCAAGCGCTCGCGGGGATGCTCTGGTCGAAGCAGTTCTACCACTACGACGTCGACCGCTGGCTCGAAGAGCGCGGCTCGGACCCGTTCAAGCCTGACCGCAAGGCGTCGCCGCGGAACGACCACTGGCACCACATGTACAACGGCGACGTCATCTCGATGCCGGACAAGTGGGAGTACCCGTGGTACGCCGCGTGGGATCTCGCGTTCCACGTCCTGGCGCTCACGCTCGTGGACCCGGACTTCGGCAAGCAGCAGTTGAAGCTGATGCTCCGCGAGCGGTACATGCACCCGAACGGCCAGATTCCCGCCTACGAGTGGAACTTCGGCGACGTCAACCCGCCGGTTCATGCGTGGGCGACGATCTTCACGTACAACCTGGAAGCGGCGAAACTCGGGCAAGGCGACCGGGACTGGCTCAAGAGCAGCTTCCAAAAGCTGCTGCTCAACTTCACCTGGTGGGTGAACCGCAAGGACCGCACGGGCCGGAACGTCTTCGAGGGCGGGTTCCTCGGGCTCGACAACATCGGCGTGTTCGACCGCAGCTCGCCGCTGCCCACGGGCGGCTACCTGGAACAGGCCGACGGCACCGCGTGGATGGCCCTCTTCAGCCAGAACATGCTGCAGATCGCGGCCGAGCTCGCCACCCGCGACCCGGACTACAAGGACATGGCGCTGAAGTTCGCCGAGCACTTCCTCTGGATCGCGTCGTCCATGACGCACGTCGGCGGCGGCAGCGGGATGTGGGACGAGGAGGACGGGTTCTTCTACGACGTGCTCCGCTACCCGGACGGGCGGGCCGAACGGCTGAAAGTCCGGTCGATGGTGGGGCTCCTGCCCCTGTGCGCGGCCACCGCGTTCGACGGGCATCTGATGACGGAGGAGCCCGAACTGGCCCTCCGGATGCGGCGGTTCTTGCAAGCCCGCCCGGAAATCTCGCAGAGCATTCACAACCCCATCGCGCGGGGCGTCAACGGCCGACTGCTGGCCTCCGTGCTGGACGAGGGGAAGCTCCGCCGGGTGCTGGCGAGGATGCTCGACGAAAGCGAGTTCCTCAGCCCCTACGGCATCCGGTCGCTGTCAAAGTTCCACGAGAAGCACCCGTTCGTGATGCACGTCGAGGGGCGGGAGTACCGCGTCGGCTACCTGCCGGCGGAGTCCGACACGGGGATGTTCGGCGGGAACTCGAACTGGCGGGGGCCGATCTGGATCCCGGTGAACGTACTCATCATCCGCTCGCTGTTGCAGTACTACTCGTACTTCGGCAACGACTTCAAGGTCGAGTGCCCCACCGGGTCCGGGACGTTCCTGACGCTGTATGAAGTCGCCGCCGACATCTCGCGCCGGCTGAGCGCCATCTTCCTGCGGAACCAGGACGGCAGACGCCCCGTCTTCGGCGGCGTCGAGACGTTCCAGCACGACCCGCACTGGAAGGACTACGTCCCCTTTTACGAGTACTTCCACGGCGACAACGGGGCCGGGTTGGGGGCGAGCCACCAGACCGGCTGGACCGGCGTCGTCGCGCGGGGGATGCACCTGTTCGCCACGATGTCCGCCGAGCAGGTACTCGCCGGCGACGTCCGGCCGACGTTCGCCCCCGCCCCCGTTTCGACGTAGAATGCCCGTGCGATGGCGACACTTTCCCTCCGCTGGACCGAACACCCGCCCCCGGACTTCACCGGCGGGGCCGTCACGGTCGGGAACTTCGACGGCGTCCACCGGGGGCACGCGGCGCTGGTGGCCGCGGCCAGGCGGTGGGCGGCGACCGTCGGCGGGCCGACCGTCGCCGTCACGTTCGACCCGCCGCCGGCCGCGCTGCTGAACCCCGCCGCGGCGCAGGTTCCGCTGACGACGCCCGCCGACCGTGCGGGCCTGCTCCACGCCGGCGGGGCGGACCGCGTCGTCATTTTGCAGACCGACCCCGGCCTGCTGAGCCTCAGCCCGGAGGCGTTCTTCGAGGACGTACTGACGCGGATGCTCGGGGCGCGGGCGGTCGTCGAGGGGTCGAACTTCCGGTTCGGCCGGGGGCGGGCCGGGGGGACGAGTCAGCTCCGCGACCTGTGCCGGGCGGCCGGCGTCGCGTTCGAGGAGGTCCAACCCGTCGCGGTCCGGGGCGACGCCGTTTCGAGCAGTCGCGTCCGGGCGGTGCTCACCAGCGGTGACGTGGCGGCTGCCGCCGACCTGCTCGGGCGGCCGTACCGCCTCGCGGGCACCGTCGTCGAAGGGGCGAAGCGCGGCCGGACGATCGGGTTTCCGACGGCCAACCTCGGCGGGGTCGAAACACTCGTTCCCGCCGCGGGCGTCTACGCAGGTCGGGCCTGGGTCGACGACCGTGCTTACCCCGCGGCGGCGAACATCGGCCCGAACCCCACCTTCGGCGAGGACGCTCGAAAGATCGAGATTCACTTGATCGATTACGCCGGGAACCTGTACGGCCGCCGCCTCGCGGTCGAGTTCCTCGCGAAAATGCGAGACACGAGGCCGTTCGCATCGGTCGGCGAACTCGTCGAACAACTGAAGCTGGATGTTGCGGCAACGAGCAAGATCGTCAGTCTCTTGTAGGGTGGGTCGAGCCGTTTCGGCGAAGACCCACCGGAGTGGCAATCGCTCGTTGCCGTTTCGGTGGGTCTTCGCGAAGCGCTCGTCCCGCCCTACAAGAATGGTCACGAGGCGATCATGTCGCACGATGTCAGCCCCGCCGTGCAGCGGGCGAGTGCCGCCGCGATGGTCCGGGCCAACCGTCGAAACCGAGACGCCGTCCGGCTATCGGACTGGCTGCTCGGGCTGCTCGACGACGACGAGGGGAAGCCCGCGGTTCTGATCGGGCAACTCGGGGCGAAGCTCGAGGCGGTCCGCACGGCGTTGACCAAGAACGAGTCCAAGTCGCCGGCCGCGCCGCGGGACGAGTCGCTCTTCCAGTCTGCCGTCGAACTCGCGGTTTCCCTCCGCGGCGAGCCGCTGCTCACGACCGAGTTCGTGCTGCTGGCCGTGCTGACCGCGGACAAGAACTTCCGGGCCGTTGTCGCGGAGCACGGCATTTCCGTACCGGAAGTGGAGAACCGGCTGCGGTCCGACCGCCTGGCAACGGAGGCGGCCTACGACGCGGGACCGGTGCTGGCCATCACGGAACCGCGCGAGCAGATGGACGCCGCCCGCGTGGTGGACGCCAACCTCAACCGGGCTCGCGAGTCGCTGCGGGTGCTCGACGACTACTGCCGGTTCGTGCTCGCCGACGCCTTCCTGACGGAAACCGTGAAGTCGCTCCGCCACCGCCTCGCCGCCGCGACGGACAAGCTTCCGGCCGGAACGCTCCTCGCCGCCCGGCACACCCCCGGCGACGTCGGCACGGCCGTCAGCGCCGCCGGCGAGTACGACCGCACGTCCCCGGCCCAGGTCGCGGCCGTGAATCTGAAGCGGCTGCAAGAGTCGCTGCGGTCGGTCGAGGAGTTCGGAAAAGTCTTCGGGGCGGAGTTCGCCAGGGTGATCGAGGCGATCCGGTACGAGTCGTACACGCTGGAACGGGCCATCGTCATCGGGGCGGCGGTCCGCAGTCGGCTCGCGGAAGCGAAGGTCTACGTCCTGCTCACGGCCTCGCAGTGCGTGGCGTCCCTGGACTGGACCATTGCGGAGGCGGCGGCCGGCGGCGCGGACGTGATCCAGCTCCGCGAGAAGACGCTGACCGATGCGGATTTTCTGGAGCGGGCCCGGAAGGTGCGGACGTGGACGCGGAAAGCCGGCGTGCTGTTCCTCGTCAACGACCGGCCCGACATCGCCAGGCTCGCGGAGGCCGACGGCGTTCACCTGGGTCAGACGGACGTTCCGGTCGCCGCGGCGCGGCGGATCGTGGGGCCGGAGGCGCTCATCGGCATGAGCACGCACACCGTCGAGCAGGTGCGGCTCGCGGTGCGGGACGGGGCCGACTACCTCGGCGTCGGGCCGACGTTCCCCTCGAAAACCAAGCGGTTCGACCACTTCCCCGGTCTGGAGTTCGTCCGCCGGGCCGCCGCGGAAACCTCGCTGCCCACCTTCCCGCTGGGCGGCATCACGGCAGCGAACTTGCCGGAGGTGATCGCGGCCGGGGCGACGCGGGTGGCGGTCAGCTCGTTCGTTTCGCAGGCGGAAGATCCCCGTCGGGCGGCGGCAATGCTCAAAGAGCTGCTCGCGCGAACCGGGAAGTGAAATCCGTCTTCACATGGGGGAGTGCGAAATCCGAAGAAGATAGGCAGACGTGGGGTTTTCGCCGACGCCTGCGCCTCTGATAAAATACGCGAGATGGATAAGCCATGACGGCACTGTTCGTGAGCGTGGGGGACGCCTATCTGTCGCCGCCGGGTGCAGACCCTGTCCGCGATCGGAGTCACGGAATGGACGGACTTCAAGCGTTTCTCGAAGCCGTGCGCGACGCGGGCGTCGCGTCCGGGCACCTCCGTGGCCTGTTCCATGTTCTCATCGGCCGGCGAATCTCCACCACCTCCGGGGACGTGATCTCGACCGGCGTGACCTGGCGGGAACTGTCGAACCTTCTCAAGAACAGCCGGTTCGACAAGGAACTCGTCCGCGAACTCGGGGCCGACCCGGATACGCTCTCGCCCCGCGACCGGCAACGGATGTGGTACTCGGCAATCGGTCTCGCAAAGGTGGACAGCCCCCAAGCCCTCGCCCAGGCGACGAAGTTGGCGGCGATGTTGAAGCCGCTCGGGTACGTCGTCGGCCCCACCCCGCCGGGGGTTGCGACCGCGGTGCCGGAACCGTCGGCCAAGCCCGAGGACGACGCGAAGGCGAGGAAGAAAAAGAAGTAGCCTCAGCCGACGAGAGCACGCACCAGAAGCACGGTGAGGGCGACCCCGCTCGCCGCGATTCCGAGCACGGCCGCAACCATTCCCACGACGACCCAGGTGCTCGACCGCCGCGCCTCGGCCGGTTCGGCGAGTGCCCGTTCCAGCAACGCCGCGTTCTTGGCGTTCGCCTTCCACGCCGCGTCGAAGACGTCCCCGACGAACGGCACCGCCCCGACCACGGCGTCCGTCCCGACGTTCATCAGCATCCGAATCAGCACCGCCTTCGGCACGCCGAGCTTGGCGGCCACCATCATGATGTAGGCGCTAACCGCCGCACTGACGGCGTCGCCGATGCCGGGGATCAGGCCGATGAGCACGTCCAGCCCGATGCGGTACTTCGTGCCCGGAATCGGGATGGCGTTGTCGAACAGCCTCGCGATCGCCCGCACGAGTTCGAGGGCTTGCGGGTCCGAACCGGCCCCGCCGGCGGGAGTGGCGTCCAGCGGCGGGAATCGGGGCAGTTCGATGGGTTCAGGCATGGTCGTCGGCATGGCGGGTCTTCCCACGGCGCGTGCGGTGCAGTTGCACTCCGCCATGGTATTCGCAATTTCCCGGCCAATCTTGAAGCACGGCGAAATTAGTAGGTCACTCGCTCCGCGAGTGACCTCGCTTCACCCCTCGAAAAGGAGGTTTCTCGGGAAATGAGCCCGCAACTCGCGGAGCGAGTTGCCTACTTTCGAGCGAACGACCCGTCCGGCAACACGCGGTACGTCAACCCGGCGAGGAACTGCGGGTGTTGCCAGTCGACGGCCAACTTGACGTGGTCGGCGTGATCGCGGCAGCGGTAGTTCCACCACCACGTGGCGTCGCTGACCGCCCCCCGCCCGTGGGCGAACCCGGCGAACGCGAAGCACGCCGCGAGAACCGCGGCTTCCAGGCCCTTCCGCCATGCGGGGATCGGCGAGCGAATCAAGCCACCGACCGCGAGGGAACCGGCGAGCACGAACCACGGCAGGAGGTCGGACAGGTGCCGGGGGCCGTAGCAGTACCCGCCGTGCCAGCCGCTGTACCCGGAGAAGACGACGCCGTAACCGAGCACGGCCAACCCCGCGGGGACGAGCAACCGGGCGTCCGGCAGGGTCCGCCGATGGGCGAGCAACAAATACCCGAACCCGGCAAGGTACGGGCAGAAGACGAGCAGCCCTCGGCTCGGGGATGCGAGCAGCGCCCCGCAGCGGAACAGCATCTCTGCGAGGTCCAGCTTTTCCCCCGAATACGTGCTCGGCGGCGTCGGCGTCCCGAAGGTGGCGAACGACCACGCCACGAACAGCCCGACCCACGTCAGCCCGGTGAGGCAAGTCGCGAGCGCCGCTCGCCAGTGCCAGACGGCCAGGAACGCGACGACGCTCAGCCCGGAAATCGCCGTCTGCGGGCGGACCAGCACCATCCAAAAGAGCAGCGTCCCGAACCCGAGCCCGGACGCGAACTGCGTCAGCGGCGACCGCGGTTCACGGGTCAGGCGCACGATTCCGAGCACCGCGATGGACAGCAGCAGCACGGCCCACGTGTGCGACCACAGGGCACGGGACAGCGTGCTCCACACCATCGAGCCGAAGCCGAACCCGCCGGCGAGCAGAAAGGCGATGGGAGTCTGAACGAACCCGCGGGCGATCAGGAAGAACACGCCGACGGCGGCCGCGCTCACCCCGGCGGCGACTTTGAGTTGCAGCACTCGCTCGCCGTCGGGGTCGTAGCCTTCTTCGTCGTTCAAGGAAGACGTGCCGCGGACGAGGGAGTAGTACGCCACGGCCGGGACGGACAGCACCGACGTGCCGAGGGGGTAGGCGTACACGATGCCGCCGGTCGCGGGGACGGTTCGCAGGTGGTACGGGTGGCCGAGTTCGGGCACGAATCCCGGCAGTTTCGCGCGGGCGACCGCGTCGGATGGAAGCAATGAATCGAGGCGGATACTCCCGTGCCGGATCAGCTTTTCCGAGACGGTCAGGGCGTAGCACGAGTCGCACATCTGGGCGGTGCCGGGCGACCAGCGGTAGACGCGAAAGCAGGCGACGACCAGCACGACGACGAGAACCGCGTCGACCCATTTCGAGCGACTCATCGCAACCCCCTGATCTGTTCCAGACGTGCCCGCATCCGCCTCCCGGCCTCGGACAGCGACAGTTTCCCAGCGAGTTCCGCCTTCGCACGGGCACCGACGGCCCGCGATTCTTCGGGGTGATCGAAGACGCGTCGCATGAGCGAGGCCGCGTGCGGGACGGAGGGTTCCGCCCACACGAACCCCTTGCGGTACGGCGGGTCGTCGGCCGCGATCGGCACGCGGGTGAAGTCGACGAGGTAGCTCGTTTCCGGGGTCATGAAGTCGAGGTTGCCCGAGTACCCGGTCGCGATCACGGGCTTGCCGAGCAACATGGCTTCCGCGAGCGGCAAGCCAAAACCCTCCGAGCGGTGCAGCGAAACGAGCGCATCCCCGGCCGCGAGGAACGCCAGCGTCTCGTCGCGGGTGAAGACCCGTTCGATGAGCTTGACCCCGGCGGACGCGCACGCCTCGCGGAGTCGCAGGATTTCGGGGCCGGGAGCCGCACCGGGCGGAGACATCTTCAACACGAGTTCGACCGCTTCACCCGGACGGAACGCAGCGCGGTACGCCTCGACGACGGCGAACGGGTTCTTCCGCCCGAGCCGGCTGTTCGCGTCGAACAGGCCGACGAACGTGAACTTGTGCGGGTCCATCCCGAACGCGGGCTTGCCGAGTGATCGGAACGAAGGCAGTTCCAACCCCGGCAGCATGGGGACCACCGGCTTGCCGAGCTTCGCCAGGGAATCCGCGATGAACCGCGTGGGGGCCCAGATTTCGTCCACGTCTCGACCGCGCCCGAGCCACTCGGCGGGCAGGTCTTCGAGTTCCCACCACCAGTTCGCGATGCGGTAAACGCCGGGGTTCGCGTGCAACCCGGCCCGCCAGTAGGCGTCGGACAGAGACGTGTCGAGTCCGACGTTCGCGATCGTGATCGGGGCAGAATCGAGCGCGTCAAGCGGGTGCGTCGGGAACTCGCGAATGGCGGGGCCGGGCACGTCCCGCAGGGCGACGCGGACCCCGGCGGCTTCCAGGGCGGCGGCCATTCCGTTGGCGGCTTGTTGCAACCCGGAGGTGTAGCGGAACATCCCGAGGAGGGTGACGTCGGCCAGGGGCTCGGAGCGGTGCGGCAGCTTCGCCGTGCGAAACCACCGGGAATCCAGGCCATATTCCGCCGCGAGCCACGCCTTCAACTTCGGCCAGCCCGCTGCGGTGAGGGCGTCCGGGACGGCGGCTTGCCAGCGCGGCTGCAGGCGATACGTGTCCGCCAGCCCGCGAGAAGTGTCTGACTCGCGAGAGAACACGGCCGCAATCGCATCGGCGGCCGTGAACCCGAGTTCGCGGGTGCCGTGCGCGACCATCCACGCGAGGAACAGGCCGCGATCTCGCGGCGTGAGACCGAGGGGAATCGCGGCTCGCATGTCCGGCCGGGCCTGGTACGCGAGGCACGCACGGGCAAAACCTTCCACGCTGTCCGGCTTTCGGGGGCGGTTCGGCAGCGCGATTCCGTGCCGGCGAAGCAGGTCGCCGAGTTCCCGCGGGCTGTGGATGTCGAAGTACGTTTTGCCGGTCTCGCCGCGCCAGAGGTCGCGCAGGCGGACCCGCCAGCCGGCGAAGCGGTGTCGAAGAGAGGTGCGCGTCAACACGGTGTCACCCGGCCTTTCGCAGCGGAACTGCGGGGCGGGCGGCCGCCGGCGGCACCCACTTCATCCGCGACCGCGGGCCGGTGCGGGCGGCCCCGAGGATCACCGCCTCGTACCGGTCGAGCATCTCGTCCACGTCCAGATGGTTCTCGAACGCGGCCCGCGACTTGCGGCCCATCGACGCCCGCAATTCATCGTCTTCCAGCAGTTGTTCGAGTTGCGAGGCGAGGCCGGCCGCGTCGCCGAAGTCGAACGGCAGGGCGTTGAACCCCCAGAACACCTGCTCCGGCACGCCGAACACGGGGGTCGAAACCAGTGGCAAGCCGAACGCCTCCGCTTCCAATACCGCCCGGCTAAACGTCTCGACGTACGACGTGCAGACGAACACGTCCGCGGCGCGGAAGTACGGCCGGGCGTCGTCGCACTCGGTGATCGGGAACACGACATGTTCGAGACGGTGTCGACGGATCCGTTCGCGGACGTGGTTCGCGTACGGGACGCCGTCGCGCATCCCGACGAGTTGCACGGTGAAGTCCGATCGCTTGCGCGCAAGAATCCCGGCGGCCTCGACGAGCGTGTGCTGGCCCTTCCGCTCGCACACGGTGCCCACGGCGATGACGTTCTTCCGCGAGCTTCTGTGGTTCGGCCGGTTCGGCGGCGGCGGAAACGCCCGAGGGTCCAACCCGTTGTGCAGCACCCGGAAGTTGCCGCGCGTGTTCCAGTGCCGGAAAAGCTCTGCCGTGCCGTGCGACGCGGGGATGACCCGGCTGGCCATCGCGAACGCCGCTTCGAGCCGACCACGGGCGAACGGCGGGAACACCCGATTCAGCACGTCCGGGGAGTAGCTTTCGTGAATGACCCACACCGGCGGCACGCCGGTTCGCGCGGCGGCTTCGACCACCGGGAACGTCAGCAGCGTGTTCGCGAGGACCGTCTCGGCTTTCGAGTCGTGCAGCGCCTTGCGAACCGCGGATTGGGCGGCTTCCCACTCCCGTGGGGTCCACCGCCCATCCACAAATCGCCGACTCCACTCGGCCCCGGCGACGACGACCGGCACGCCGACGGACTCGTAGACCGCGGCCCCCGGCCCGCCCAGCGGGGACCACACGACGGGGTCGAGAACGCCGCGGTCGCGCAGGCCCAGGACGATCTCGGAGAGGTACCGCGGTGCCCCTTCCGGGCTGTTCAAGTTGTGCGCCGCGACGAGGCACCGCACCGCCGGCGACTTCGCCTCCGCGGGCAGTGACAGCGGGGCGTCACCGCTCGGGCGGAACGCGTCTCGCTCGGAGAAGTTCGGGTTCGAGTAGGCGTCGCGAACGCGGCCGTGGGCGTGCTTCAGGGCGAGCAGCTCGGCGGGGTCGTCGCGGCGTGCAGAACCCCTCCCCCCGGCCCCCTCCCCGAAGCGGAGAGGGGGAGCCAGAGGGTTTTCCTCCCCTCTCCGCTTCGGGGAGGGGCCGGGGGAGGGGTTGTTTTGGAACTCGGCCCCCGCCACGTGGACGCACCGCTTGCCGATGCCCGCGAGCCGCAGGGCGAAGTCCACGTCCCACGTCGTATCCGGGAAGCGGTCCGCGTCGAACCCCCCGACCCGCTCGAAGAGTTCGCGGCGAGTGGCGAGCAACCCGCGGCCGGGGGCGGACACGTTGCGGCCGACCTCGGCGTAGAAGTAGTAACTGATGCCGTCCTTCGGCACGCCGCGGGCCGCGTCGTCGGGGGCAATGCCGTCGTGCATCCCGAGCAGGGTGCCGGCGGTGGCGATGGTGCCGTCCGCGTTCCGCATCAACCCGCCGGCCGCGCCGACGCCGGGGAGTTGCAGGTAGGCCATCAGACGCGACAGCCAGCGGCGGTCGGTCGGCTCGACGCCCGCTTCGAGAAACACAAGGAATTCCTCGGTTCGCCCCGCGGCAATGCGGTTGAGCGACTCGGCGGCCGTGGCACCGTCCACAACGAGGTACGGCGTGAAGTTCCGGTACGCGGTCGTCGCCTTCACCGCTCGCACGGTCTTCGCGGCGGCCGATGCTTCCCCTCGAATCACGACCGCGACCGAAGGGCCGTCGTCCGGCCCGTCGAGTTCGAGAATCGGCAGACCGAGCTTGTCCGCGAAGGTGGGCGTGTACAGCGATGCGCGGATCCCCCGGCGGGCGAGCGCGTCGCCGACGGCCTTGCGGCCTGCCGTGTGGACGTAGCGCTTCACCCCGGCCGTGCTCGCGGTCGAACTCGGCAGCGACCGCCAGTGGTAGAGGATTTCGGGGACGTGGTAGACGCGGTCGGTTCGCTCCGTCACCCGCAGGAGCAAGTCGTGGTCCTGCGACCCCTCGTAGCCGGGGCGGTAGCGGCCGGCTTTCTCGAAGTGCGTGCGGCGGATCACCGTGAAGTGATTGACGTAGTTGTAACTCAGCAACAGTTCGGGGGACCAATCGGGCTTGAACTGCGGGTCGTACCGCCGGCCGTCGGCGTCGACCTTGTCCTCGTCGGAGTAGACGACGTCTGCGTCCGGGTGGTCCTGCAGCAACCGGGCGACGGCGAACAGGGCGTGCGGCGCGAGGGCGTCGTCGTTATCCAGCAGGGCGATGTACTCGCCGGTTGCAACGTCCGCGGCGGAGTTCGTCGCGTGGCAGATGTGGCCGTTCTGTTCGCGGCGAACCAGCTTGATCCGCGGGTCTTCCGGCAGTCGGTCGAGGTAGCGCAACAGATCGAGCCGCGTGGATGCGTCGTCCGCGAGGCAGAGTTCCCAGTGCGGGTAAGCCTGTGCCCGCACGGAGTCGACCGCGGCGGCGAGCCACTTCGGGTCCACGTTGTAGACCGGGACCAGGATCGAGAACGTCGGCTTGATGCGGAACCGGCTGATTTCGTCCGCCATTGCGGCCCGCAGGCGCGGGGTGATCGCCGAGTTCGCCGCGTAGGTCAGGTGCGGGTCGCACGGGCGGAACCGGCGGGCGAGGAGCTTGTTCCGCACCTTCTGGCGGACGCGCAGCCCCAGTTCCGCGAGGCGGTTGAGCCGGGCCTGCCACCGCCAGAGGGAAAAGACTTCGCCGGTGACAACGCTGTGACACACCCGGCCGAGCAGGCCGCGCTTCGGCTCCGTCGGCACGGCTTCGGTGCGTGCCCCGATTTCGGAGACGGGTTCGTCATAAAGCGTGACTTCTTTGGTTCCCGCCACCGCGATTACCTGCAACCGCTTCGCATTCGCATCGAACGGGAGTTGCGTCGAGAAGTGCAGCCGGTCGCCGTCGAGTGTGGGAACCGCGAACGAGGCGGGCAAGCCGTCGGTGCGGACCTCGACGCGGAACGCATCAACCGAACCTGAGCCGTCCCCGCCGACGCCGATGAGGGGCATTCCCGAATAGGGCTCCGTCAATCGCTCGACGTAGAGCCGAAGGTCGCCGGGCGACGGCAGGCGGGGCGGGCGGCGGTCGGCATCCATGCCGGGGTCCTTCGCGTCGGAATTTCGAGTGGGGGCGAAGTCTAATCCCCGGCGGAAACGGCTCGCAACCCCAACCTTCATCACAGTAGGCAACTCGCTCCGCGAGTTGCGGGCTCGTGTCCCGAAAAGGCAACACTCGTTTTCGATGGTTAAAGCGTGGTCACTCGCGGAGCGAGTGACCTACTGAATTATCTTGACAAACTTACTGTACATCTTGCCCTTTGGCCGCCGAATGGTGTAGAACACCCGTCTCACGGCGTGTTCGGGGTCTGGCGAAGGGAACCATGGCGCAGGTCAATCGACGAGTGTTGCCGGGGTTTCGCCTGAGCCTGGGGTTCACGCTGGTGTACCTGACGGTGCTGGTGCTGGTGCCGCTCGCCGCGTGCCTGCTGACCGCCGCCTCGCTCCCCCGGGACGAGTTTTTGAAAGCCGTCTGGACGGAGCGGGCGAGGGCCGCGTACACGCTGACGTTCTTCGCCGCGTTCGTCGCCGCCCTGGTCAGTGCCGTGATCGGGACGCTGATCGCGTGGGTGCTGGTGCGGTACGACTTCCCGCTGAAGAAGTTCTTTGACGCCATTGTCGACCTGCCGTTCGCGCTGCCGACGGCCGTGGCGGGGCTCGTCTTCTCGAACCTGTACGTCCCGAGCGGGTGGTTCGGGCGGTTCCTCGTGCCGATGGGGATCGAGTTCGCGTACTCGCAGGCGGCGATCGTACTCGTGATGGTGTTCATCGGGTTCCCGTTCGTCGTGCGGACGCTGCAACCGGTGCTGGAGAGCCTCGACCACGAGACGGAAGAAGCCGCCGCGATGCTCGGGGCCGGGCGGTGGCAGGTGTTTCGGCGGGTGATTTTTCCCGCGATTTTGCCCGGCATCGTGACGGGGTTCGCCCTCGCGTTCGCCCGAGCCCTCGGCGAGTACGGGTCCGTGGTGTTCGTGTCGAGCAACATTCCCGGCAAGTCCGAGATCGCGGCCGTGCTCATCGTGAACAAGCTGGAAGAGTTCAAGTACGTCGAGGCGACGGCCGTCGCGACGGTGCTGCTGTTCGCGTCGTTCGTCATGCTTGCGGTCATCAACTGGCTCGAACGCTGGAGTCGGCGATGGGATCGGTAGGAAACGCGGAACTCGGAACGCGGAATGCGGAATCGAAGCCGCCTTCCATTCCGCATTCCACAATCCGCGTTCCGCAATCGGCGGATCCCGCGTGGGTCCGCTGGTCGCTCACGGGCACGGCGATCGTGCTGCTGACGGTCCTGGTCATCGTCCCGGTGGTCAGTGTCTTCGTGGAAGCCTTTGCGGACGGCTGGGCCGCGTACTGGGACAACCTCCTCGGCGACCCGGACACGCGGTCCGCGATGCTGCTGACGGCCGTCGTCGCCCCCGTGTCGGTGGTGTGCAACCTGGCGTTCGGCGTGGCGGCGGCGTGGGCGATTGCCCGGTTCCACTTCCGCGGGCGGACGACGCTCGTCACGGTGATCGACTTGCCGTTCTCGGTGTCGCCGGTCGTGGTCGGGCTGATGTTCGTGCTGCTCTTCGGGATGCAGGGCTTCTTCGGCCCCTGGCTGCGGGCGCACGGCGTGCAAATCCTGTTCACCCCGATCGCCCTGATCCTGGCGACGACGTTCGTGACGGTGCCGTTTGTGGCCCGCGAGATGATCCCCGTGATGGAAGCGATCGGCCCGGACGAGGAACTCGCGGCCCTGAGCCTGGGGGCGAACGGCTGGCAGATTTTCGTCCGCGTCACGCTGCCGAACGTGAAATGGGGCCTGATTTACGGCGTGCTGCTGTGCAACGCCCGCGCGATGGGCGAGTTCGGTGCGGTGTACGTGGTCGGTGGCCGCATCGCGGGGGAAACCAACACGATGCCCCTGCAAGTAGACATGCTGTTCCAGGGCTTCAACTCCCCGGCCGCGTTCGCGATCGCCTCGGTGCTGACTTTGCTGGGACTGGTGACGCTTGCGTTGAAGACGTGGGTGGAAGGCCGAAAGAAGAATCTCACACAAAGCCACGAAGCCACAAAGGTTGAATCTTAGATTTGAATTCCAGTCTACTTTGTGTCTTTGTGGCTTTGTGTGAGCCATCGGATTTGAGACACCTCCTATGAGCATTCTGGCCAAGAACGTCACGAAACGCTTCGGCTCGTTCGTCGCCCTCGACAACGTCACCGTCGAAGCGCCGTCCGGCGAACTCGTCGCGCTGCTCGGGCCGAGCGGGTCGGGGAAGACGACGCTGCTGCGGATCATCGCCGGGCTCGAATTCCCGGACGCGGGGACCGTTCAGTACCAGGACGACGACATCACCGACCGGTCCGCCCGCGACCGGAACATGGGCTTCGTCTTCCAGCACTACGCCCTCTTCCGGCACATGACCGTCTTCGAGAACGTCGCCTTCGGGTTGCGCGTCCGGAAGTGGCCGGAAGAAAAGATTCGCAGCCGGGTGACGGAACTGCTCGAACTCGTCCGCCTCGACACGATGGGCCACCGCTATCCCGCCCAGCTTTCCGGCGGCCAACGGCAGCGGATCGCTCTGGTTCGCGCCCTCGCCCCGGAGCCGAAAGTCATCCTACTCGACGAACCGTTCGGGGCACTCGACGCCAAGGTCCGGGCGGAACTCCGCTCGTGGTTGCGGCGGTTCCACGACCAGTTCCACGTCACCAGCATCTTCGTCACGCACGACCAGGAAGAAGCCTTTGAAGTGGCCGACCGCGTCGTCGTGATGAACCACGGCAAGGTCGAGCAGGTCGGCACGCCGGTGGAAGTCTTCGAGCACCCGGCGAACGCCTTCGTGATGGACTTCCTCGGCAACGTGAACGTGTTCCAGGCCCAGTTGAAGGACGGCCGGGTGCTGCTCGGGGACGTGGAACTGCCGGTGGACCAGAGCAAGGTCGTCGCCAGCGGCAACGGCAAGGCCGACGTGTACGTCCGCCCGCACGAACTGGACATCGAAGCGGGCGGCACGGACGGGAACTGCCTTCGCGGCAAGGTGATGCACGTCAACCCGGCCGGGGCGGTGGTGAAGGTCCGCGTGATGGTCGAGGACTTCGGCCTGATGGTGAACGTGGACCTGACGCCGGACCGGTACAAGTCGCTGGCCGTGCGCGTGGGCGAGAGCGTCTTCGTGTCCCCGAAGAGCGCGAAGATCTTCGAGCCGGACTATACGATCTGACGCGGCACGAACAGACGATTTTTCCCCGGTCTCACGGCAGCTTGCTTCTCGGGCGATTCTTCACCCCCGCCCGACACCGTCGCAGGCGACGGTCCACTCGCGGACCGTGACGGACAGCGACGCCGGCGAATCCCTCCCGAAAAAAGTCAGCCGCCGCAGGGGATTTTCCCCGAGCGGTTTCCCCCGCGACGGTGACCGGACCTGAGTAGGTCTCGGCCGTCAGGGGACTCGCGATGTTCTGCCGCCTGTTCGTGGTCGCCGCACTGCTCGGGTCCGCTACCGGGGGATTCGCCGGGGAACTGGCCGGGAAACCGGTCCGGGAGTTCCTCGACGCCTACTGCGTGTCGTGCCACGCCGGGGAGAAGGCGAAGGGCGGGTTGCGGCTCGACGGGCCGCCGGCGGATCTGGCGACCCCGACCGCCGCGGCCGCGTGGGAGAACCTGCTCGACCGGGTCGAAGCCCGCGAGATGCCGCCGCGGAAGTCCGCCCAGCCGGACCCGGCCGAACTCCGACGGTTCACCGCCGCCGTCGCGGCCGACCTGACCGCGGCCGCCGTCGCCCGCCGGGCCGACCGGGGTCGCGCCCCGGTCCGCCGGCTGACCCGGGTCGAGTACGAGCACACCGTCCGGGACATCTTCGGGCTCGACATCGACCTGAAGCAGTACCTCCCGGACGACGGCCACCCCGGCGGGTTCGACACGGCGGCCGACGGGCTGTCGGTGTCGGCCGTTCACCTGGAGCGGTACCTCGAAGCGGCCGCCGCCGCGACCGACGCCGCGTTCCCGGACCGGCCGAAGCCGGTGGCGAAGAACTGGAAGATCACCTGCAAGCCGCCGAACGTCCGCCAGCCGCCGGAGTCGGACTTCCGCCTGAAGACCGGGCTGCGGGAACTCCCGGACGGGACGTTCGTGTTCTTCAACAGTTTGCACCAGCACCTGATCGCCAACCAGTTCGCGGCCCCGGAGGACGGTCGGTACCGGGTCCGGGTGACGACCTCGGCGGTGCAGTCGGGCGGGAAGCCGCTGACCCTGGCCCTGTACGCCGGGTCGTTCGACCCGCGGAACTTCACGGCCCGGCTGATCGGCCACTTCGAGGCCCCCGCCGACAAACCGCGGGTGATCGAGTTCACCGAGCGGATGCCGGCCCGCGGGACGATCAAGCCGGTCGCGGCGGGGCTCGGGTACCGGGAGATCGGGTTCAACGCCGCCTACGACGGCCCCGGCGTCGCGGTCCACGGGATCGAGATCGACGGCCCGCTCGTCGAGACGTGGCCGCCCGCCGTCCAAACCCGGTTGTTCGGTGCCCGCGACCTGAAGACCGGCACCCCGGCCGACGCGAAGCCGGCGTTCGAGAAACTTCTCCCGAGCCTGTTCCGCCGCCCGGTGACCGCCGACGAGGTGCAGTTCCACGTCGGGTTCGTGAAGGACCGCGTCGCCGCCGGCGACCCGTTCCCGAAGGCGTTCCGGGCCGCCGTCCGGGTCGCCCTGTGCAGCCCGGACTTCCTGTTCCTGCGGCCGAAAGCCTCGACCCTGGACGGCCCCGAACTCGCCGCCCGGTTGTCGTACCTGCTCTGGAGTTCGTGCCCGGACGACGCCCTGACCGCCGCCGCCCTGCGGGGCGACCTCGCCGACCGCGAAAATCTCCGGGCCCAGGTCGACCGGATGCTGGCCGACCCGAAGGCGGCCCGGTTCCGCGACCAGTTCGTCGGCCAGTGGCTCGGCCTCCGGCAGATCGAGGCGACCGTCCCGGACGGGAAACTCTACCCCGAGTTCGACGACCACCTGCTCGCGAGCATGTCGAAGGAAACCCTCCTGTTCGTCGGCGAACTGCTCGACCGCGACCTGCCGGTCCGGAACCTCGTCGATTCGGACTGGACGTTCCTCGACGGCCGCCTCGCGAGGCACTACGGCATCCCCGGCGTGGACGGGCTCGACTTCCGAAAGGTGCCGCTCAAGCCCGAGTACCACCGCGGCGGGGTGCTGACCCAGGCGAGCCTGCTGAAGGTGACGGCGAACGGGTCGACCACGTCGCCGGTCGTCCGCGGGAACTGGGTGCTGTCCGCCGTCCTCGGCCGGCCCATCAAGCGACCGCCGCCGGACGTTCCCGCGATCGAGCCGGACACCCGGGGGACGACGACCGTCCGCCAACTGCTGGCGAAGCACCGGGAGTCGGCCGCCTGTGCGGGGTGCCACAACCGCATCGACCCGCCGGGGTTGGCGCTCGAAAGCTACGACCCGATCGGGGCCTACCGGACGTATTTCCGCACCACGGCCGGCGGGCCGAAGGTCGAGTTCAAGGTCGACGGCCGGTCGGTCGGCCACCACAAGGGGCCGGCCGTCGACCCGTCCGGGACGCTCGCGAGCGGCGAGACGTTCGCCGACCTCGCCGGGCTGAAAAAGAGCCTGCTCGCCGACGAGCGGGCGGTCGCCGCCAACGTCGCCGGGAAGTTGATCGCGTACGCGACCGGGGCCGCCCCCGGCGTCGCGGACCGGGCCGCCGTCGAGGCGATCGTCGACCGGGCGAAGCCGTCCGGGTACGGGTTCCGCACGATTCTGCACGAAGTGATCGCGTCCGAACTGTTCCGCACCCGTTGATCCCGAATCGCGTTGATTGCTCGCCATCGAATCCTTCTCCCCTCCCCCTGGGAGGGGGGAGGGTAAGGGTGGGGGTCGCTGGTGTCTGCCCGGCTTCACCCCCACCCTTACCC
>CAYUHJ010000033.1:0-41605 GCA_964444365.1 uncultured Alcaligenaceae bacterium
CCACCGCGTTCAGGTAGTCGAACCCGGCGACCTTCTGCGCGAGCGTGAGTTTCCCGGCCGTTTTGATCAGCTGGTTGACGAACCCGCCCTGCTGGCCCGCCCCGCTGCCCGTGCTCCGCGGGGGAATGCGCAAGCTCGGCTGCCACTGGTCGACCTGATAGCCGACCGTCGGATTCGGGTGCAGGCCCGCTTGAATCACCGTGCCGTAGGCGGCTTCCGCGTCGGCGGCGGCCCGGCGGAGGACCGGGCTGTTCTCGGCGGCCAGCTGCTGCAGGTCCGCCAGCGTGAGCCCGCGGCCGTCCGCCGGGAGTTCCACGACCCCGCTGGCGGGGATGACCTCCGACTTCGGGAACAGGTCGCTGATGGCCTTTTCCCGCTCGGCGGCGGGCGTGTCCGGCCCGAACTTCGGCGGCGCGATCGGCTTCGCGGACGCGCCGGGAAGCACGCCGTGGAGTTCCAGTTTCGGCCGGTCGGCCGGCTTCCTCGGCCCGTCGCCGACACGCGTCAACCGACCCGCGGTCTGGAGGTCCGGCAGGGCGGACGGCGGGGGCAGGTGCCCGGGCGGGATCGCGACCGGCTTCCCGTGGCAGCCCGTCGCGATCACCGCGCCGGCGGCGAGCCACCCGGCCGGTCGGCGGACGCGGGACCACGGCAGCATCGGCGTCGCCTCCGGGTGCGGGACACCGGAGGGATCGACCGCGCGGGTCCGTCCGCTTGAAGCGAACTCGCCGAATCCGCAGACCTGGAAAGATGGGCGGTCACAGGTACTTGATGCACACCACCCCCGCGACGACCAGCACGGCCCCGAGCGCCCGCCCCGGCGTCAGCGGCTGTTCGCTCAGGCCCATCAGCGCGAAGTGGTCCAGCACCATCGAGCACAGCAACTGCCCGCCCACGACCAGGGCGATGAACACGGCCGCCCCGAGGTCGCGGGTCAGGGTCGCCCCGGCGAGGACGATCAGCGCCCCGAGCGGCCCGCCGATCCAGTTCCACCACTGCGTCTCCCGGAGCGTCTCGGCGGTCGGCACCGGCGGCCGGGCGACCAGCCAGTAGACCAGGAACCCGACGCCGGCGGTCAGGAACGTCCCGCAGATGGACAGGACCGCGGCGAACCCCGGCCCCCCGAGGTTGGTGCGGAACTTCGAGTTGGCCGACGCCTGCAGGGCGATGCACGCCCCGGCCCCGGCCGCCAGCACTGCGTAGAGGAGGTACGTCATCCGGAAATTGTAGGAGTCCGTACAATACCGGCGTGTTCCTCTCCGGGGGTTCCGGCGTCATGATCGTCGGCCAACAGATCGGACCGTTCCGCGTCGAGAAGGAACTCGGCAGCGGGGCGATGGGCGTCGTCTACAAGGCCCAGTTCGACCGGGACGGCCGGGTCGTTCCGGTCGCGCTGAAGATCATTTCCCTCGGCCTGCTCGGGAACGAGTCCGCCGTCGCCCGGTTCGAGCGGGAAGCGAACATCCTCAAGCAGCTCCGCCACCCGAACATCGTCCGCCTGTACGCGATCGGCAAGTACAAGCAGACGCCGTTCATCGCGATGGAGTACGTCGACGGCGAGACCCTGGACGCCCTCCTCGCCCGCCGCGGCCGCATCGAGTGGGAGCAGGTCGTCGAGTGGGCGAAGCAACTGTGTTCCGCCCTGCACTTCGCACACGAGAAGGGCATCATCCACCGCGACCTGAAGCCGTCCAACCTCATGCTGACGCGGGACGGCACGCTCAAGCTCATGGACTTCGGCATCGCCAAGGGGAACGACGACCTCGCCCTGACGGGCACGAACAACACCATCGGCACGGCCGCGTACATGTCCCCGGAGCAGTGCCGCGGCGAGAAGGACCTGTCCGCGAAGTCCGACCTGTATTCGCTCGGGGTGGTGCTGTACGAACTCCTCGTCGGCCGCAAGCCGTTCGTCGGCGAGACCACGGTCGACCTGTTCCTCAAGCACGTCAACGAGAAGCCGGTCCGCCCCCGCCGGCTCGTCGCGAATCTGCCGGTCTGGCTCGACAACCTCATCCTGTTCCTGATGGAGAAGGACAAGAACCTGCGGCCGATGGACGCGGCCACCGTGGGCAAGATGCTCGAAGACATCGAGCAGAAAGTGCAGAGCCAGCAGAGCGTCGGGGCGGAACGCGCGAACGCCCGGCGGGCCGACGCAAGCCCGGCCGACGGCGACCTCGACGACGAAGACCGCGAGACGGCCAAGACTCTGCGGGCGGGCAAGAAGAAGAAAAAGAAGAAGGCGGTGCCGCTGCACCAGCAGACGTGGCTGAAGGCGACGGCCATCGCCGCGGTGCTGCTCGCGATGGTCGTCGGCGTCTACCTCGCCACCCGGCCGCCGAGCCTGGAAGCGATGGCCGCTTCGATGGACTCCGCCGCGACTCCGGAAGGGAAGCTCGAAGTCGCGACGACGCTGCTGAAGACGTATGGCTCGTCCAACGCCCCGCAGGTGGAAAAGGCCCGGGAGGAGTTCCGCAAGCAGAAGGCCCGCGTCGTCGAAGAGCAACTGACGAAGCGGTTCCGCAACAACTTCAAGTCGTCCGAAGGGTTCGACGCCGAGGCGTACTCGAACACGATGCTGGCAATGGCCGCCGAGAAGGACGGCAACCTGCCCCGCGCGGCCGAACTCTGGGCCGCGGTGCGGGAGCGGGTGCCGACGCCGGACGTGGCCAAGATGATCGCGGACGAGGACTACGCCCGCGGGGCCCCGCTCCACTGGCTCGCCGACCGCCGGTACAGGGACATTACGCACGAATTGCCCGAGTTGGAGAAGAAACTCCGCGAGCAGATCGACCGCGAGCGGGTCATCGAGAGCAACCGCGTGTACGCCGTGGGCAACCCCGAGGGCGTCGCCGTCCGCGGCCTGCGGTTCGAGCAGTTCGGCGACCGCGGCAAGGCCCGCGCCGCGTGGAAGGCCCTGGAAACGCAGACCGAAAAGGAACCCGAGCAGCACGTCTGGTACGTCTTCGCCACGTCGCACGGCTTCCAGATTCCGCCCGGAGTGAAGGACGAGACCGAACAGACGGAGCGCGTCACCCGCATCGAGAAGAAGCTGACCCAGTTGAAGGAACTCGCCGCGACCGTGTCCACCGCCCCGATCCCCGACGTGGCCCGCCGCGACGTGCGCATCGGCTGCCGGGAGGTCGTCACCCTGTACGACGACGACCCGAACCCGGACGTGAAGCCGCTCGTCGCGGAGGCGAAGCGGGTGATGGAAGGCGTGCCGAAGTGAGGGTAAGCAAGAAAATCTCGCTGACTGCAGTTAGACGATAACTCTGCACCATATCAATACCGATAGTATCGTTAGCGATAGAAAAAGAAAAGCAAATAGGCTCGGCACGAAACACAGAACAAATCGAGAAGGCGCGAGCGTCGCTACTCCGCTTATCTTGTCACGATGTTGCTTTGCGATCTCGAATGCCCCAAGACCTAGCTGTATTGAACCATTGGATTCGAGTCGCCGTCCAAGTTCGGAGTACTCAGTTACAAACCCACTGCATCGCTTTCCAAGTGCTATCCACATCAGGCTCAGCACGATTCCCGCTGCGGCCAACATTGTCAAAACAACTGAACGTCCAGGATGCGAACAAGTGAAAACAGTTGCCCAAGCGAGTAGCAGAATAGTACTACCCATCAGAAAATTGTACAGCAATGTCCAGCGAAGTTGCTCTGCATGCGTCCAATGCTGAGATGCAACTTGATATGCTGTCAATTGATTTGACTCGTTATGATCTGGCATGCGAATACTTGTCGATTCAACGTCTGGATAGTGGTGCATTACGTGTTCTAGTCAAGAAATCCAACCTCTTTGCAGGCGTTCCGAAACTTGACGGTATCCGGTCGAGAAGGATCAACTCGCTCCATTGCCCGGACGAGACTCTTTGCTTTTAGTTTTGCCGATTCACGATCAATCTTTTGATGTTCCATCTTTTCCGTTAACACGAACCACTTCGCTTTGAATATTGCAAATATCTCATCATTCGTTGTTTGATACTCTACGGCATTCACTGACTTGCCATCGAGAGCATCTTCAACTGCTTGACTTGCGCCAATTCTTTTCGCAGGATGCTGACTTCCTTCGCCGGTTTGGGAATGAAATCCTACGGCGGGAGCTACAGGTTTTCCACAGCCAGTTTGTGCAATGATCATTCCTAATATCAATGTAGTTTGCAGTGTATCACGCATCGAAGCTCCGTGTGATTGGCGGGCCGAAACTGCGACGGCATCACTGATTCCACAGTCCACGAGTACTTTCACCGCATTACACCAATGCACATGAGGAAGATGACGATTAGCACCAAGAATCCAATGCCAATAAATATCTTCCACACTTCGCTGGCGACCTTCCCAGGCGTCGTTCTAGAAATCCCACAATGCGGACAAGAAGCCGCTGCCGCTGCAATTCGTTGACCACATTCGCTGCAAGCTACCAACGCCATCGCTCGCTCCGGGCACTAGCCTGAGACGCTCAGCCGAGTTTGAGTTGCTACCCCGACAAGTATAGTTGCACCAAAGTAGAAGTCAAATCTATTTCTGTGCAACTGCCCTCCGCGCTTGTTCCGCTCAAAAAGTAGACATGCCAAGCCGTAAGCGAGCGGTCAAGCAGCCGGACATCGTGCGTGCTTTTGCCGAACGGCTCAAAGCACTTCGTGCCGCGCGCGGCATGAGTCAGAAGGAACTCGCCGGGAAAGCGGTTGTCACGCTCACCTACATTTCCCGCTTGGAAGCGGGCGGTGCCGCACCCGGCATCGACATGGTCGAAAAGCTTGCTGTGGCGCTGGAATCACACGTCTCCGAACTCTTGCCCTCGGTGGAATCGAGCGTGAGTCGAGAGGATCTGAAACTGGAGTTCGACGCACTACTTCAGAAGGCGGGGCCGGAAACGCTCTCGATGCTTTCGCTGATTCTCGCCCGGTTCGCCGTGTCGCCCACAACGAGACAGTGAGCAAGCGTCGCGGTTCGGCGCGGAATCCCCTATCCTGTGCGTAAACCGGTTGCTGTCCACGCAGAGTTATCGGAGTTCCGCATGTCTCTCCCCCGTCCGAAATCCGCGGCCGCGTTTGAGCGGGCGAAGCGTCTCATCCCCGGCGGGGTAAACAGCCCGGCTCGCGCGTTCGGGGCGGTCGGCGGGTCGCCGCTGTTCATCGCCCGCGGGGACGGGGCGTACCTCTTCGACGCGGACGGGCACAAGTACCTCGACTACATCGGCTCCTGGGGGCCGATGATCCTGGGCCACTGTCACCCCGCTGTCACCGAGGCGACGATCGCCACGCTGAAGAACGGCAGCAGTTTCGGGGCACCGACGGAACTCGAAAGCGAACTCGCGGAACTGGTCATCGGCGCGATCCCGTCCGTAGAGATGGTGCGGTTCGTGTCCAGCGGCACCGAGGCGGCGATGAGCGCGATCCGCCTCGCCCGCGGGTTCACCGGCCGGGACGTGATCGTGAAGTTCGCCGGGTGCTATCACGGCCACGTCGACGCGCTGCTGGTGTCGGCCGGGTCCAGCGCCCTCACCCTCGGCGTGCCGAACAGCCCCGGCGTTCCCGTTGGCGCGACGCAAGACACCGTCGTGCTGAAGTACAACGACACCGCCGCGCTGAACGAACTCTTCCGGGCGAAAGGCGACAAGATCGCGGGCGTGATGCTCGAACCGGTCGTCGGGAACATGGGCCTCGTCCCGCCCTCGGCAGAGTTCCGCCGGGAACTCCGCCGACTGACGCACCACCACGGGGCGCTGCTGATCTACGACGAGGTGATGACCGGCTTCCGCCTCGCGTTCGGCGGGGCACAGGAACTTTTGGGCGACACCCCGGACGTGACCGCCCTCGGCAAGGTGATCGGCGGCGGCTATCCCGTCGGGGCCTACGGCGGCCGGGCGGACGTGATGAAGAAGGTGATGCCGGCCGGCCCCGTGTTCCAGGCGGGCACGCTGTCCGGCAACCCCGTCGCGATGGCCGCGGGCATCGCCACTCTCTCCGAGTTGAAGCGGACGAACCCGTACCGTCGACTCGACGAGATGGGGGCGAAGCTCGAAGCCGGGCTCCGCGAGGCCGCGACCGCCGCGAAGGTTCCGCACCAACTCAACCGCGTCGGCAGCATGTGGACCCTCTTCTTCACGCCGACGCCGGTGACGGACCTCGACACGGCGAAGACGGCCGACACCGCCCGGTTCGGGAAGTTCTTCTGGGCGATGATGGACCGCGGCGTGTACCTGCCGTGCAGCCAGTTCGAGGCGGCGTTCCTCTCGACGGCAATGACCGACGCGGACCTGGCCCACACCGTCGCGGCGGCGAAGGAAGCGTTCGCGACACTCTGAGGAACCCGTCATGGCCCGCCCGTTCCGGACGATCACGCTGTGGGTCGTCGTGATGATCGCGTTCGCCGGCGCGGTCGGGTCCGTCGCGTGGCGATTCCTTCCCCACTTGCTCGACCGCGAACGCGACAATTCTGGCGAACTCGACACGCTCAAAAATGCCCCGCTCACGACCGCACCACCGGCCGCCGAAACGGGCTGGCCGCAATGGTTCGGTCCGAACCGCGACGGCCGCGCGCCCGACGGGCCGCTCCGTGCCGACTGGGACCAGACCCCGCCGACCAAGCTCTGGGGCGTCCCGTGTGGCGGCGGGTACTCGTCGTTCGCGGTCGTTGGAGGTCGCCTTTTCACCCAGGATTTCACGGGCGGGAACGAGCGAACTCTTTGCCTGGACGCGGCCAGTGGGAAGACGGTGTGGGTCCACGAATCCCCGGCGGATTACGGCGGTTTCAAGCAGGGGTACGGCAACGGCCCGCGTGCGACGCCGACGGTTCACGACGGCCGGGTGTACGCCGTCGGCGGAACCGGGTCGTTCGTCTGCGTCGAAAACGCGGACGCCGGGCTGACGCCGAAGGTGCTGTGGAAGCACGACCTCGCCGCGGAGTTTCGGGCGGACGTCCCGACGTGGGGGTTCGCGTCGTCGCCGCTGATCGAAGGGGATCTCGTCATCGTGCAACCCGGCGGGAAGGGCGGGTCCGTCGCCGCGTTCGACCGCAAGACGGGCGAACTTCGCTGGACGGCAGGCACCGACCCGATCGGGTACAGTTCGCCCGTGGCTGCCACCATCGCGGGCGTGCGGCAAATCGTCGCGGTGACGGGCGTGTCGGTCCTCGGCGTCCGCCCGACCGACGGCCAGGTCTTGTGGAAGCGAGACTGGCGCACCTCGTTCAACGGCAACATCGCCACGCCGCTGGTCGTGGGAGAGTACGTGTTCGTGTCGTCGAACTACCAGAAGGGGTGCGCCCTGTTCCGGATCGCGGCGAAGGGGGACGGCGCGACCGCGGAGGAGGTCTACTTCCGCAAGAACCGCGTGATGATGAACCACCACGCCACCAGCGTCCACCGCTGCGGGTTCCTGTTCGGCTTCACCAACGCTTCGCTGACGTGCGTCAACCTCCGCACCGGCGAAACCGTGGAAGACTGGGAGGCGACCCGGCTCGACAAGGGGAACGTCATCCTCGCCGGCGACAAGCTCCTCGGCGTGACCGAACGCGGCAGCCTGTTCCTCGTCGACGCGGACCCGAAGGAGTTCCGCCTCCGCGGGAAGGTCGACCACGTCCTGACGGGCGGCGGCGATTGCTGGTCGCTGCCGGTGCTGCTCGACGGCCGGCTGTACCTGCGGGACGCGACACAAATCCTGTGCTACGACGTGCGGCCGGTCGAGGGGAAGAAGTGAAGCTTACGGCTTGGTGGCGAACGGTTCGGGCAGGGCCACGCGCATATAGGTGACGGCGAAGTGCTGGGCGAGGTGTTCGCGGTACGGCGTCGTCAGCCGGGCGACACGCTTGCCACTGGACACGAGGGATTCCAGGGTCACTCGCGGGATCGTGTGCAGGTCGCGAAGGTCGACGAGGGATTCGGGGAGTTCGATGGGCGGAGGGGCTTCGGGGAGGAAGTACACGCCGTAGATCAACCCGCGACGGACTTGATCCCGGACGGCCTGGGCCTTGAACTCACCCGCACGGACGACATCCTCGGCCAAATGCACGATTCCCACGACAACTCGCTTGGCTTTGTTTTGCATCAAGTCGCATGTCTGGGTGAGAACGACTGCCCTCGCTCGGTATGTCGTCAGCCTGCCGTTTGCCTCCTCCCGATAAACGGGAATGTCGTCAAAAACGTCCCCTTGCTCCAGGGGTTCGTCCAAACCAGGAAGGGCATACATCACGATGGCATCTCCTCCGGATCGCAGTCGAGACTCGTCGGCATCCGCTCGCCACGGACGACCGCCGCGAGCGACACGACCTTTCCGCCTCGGAGTTCCGGGAACTCGACGGTCATCTCGTCGGAAGGGACAGCGTCCCCAATCAAGGCGATTTCACCGATCGGCAGTCGTCGCAGGGCTTTCCCGGTCTGCAGCAGGAGTCGATCGGTTCCGAAGGCCAACGCGTCCGCAGCCGCCTCGCTGATTGGTCGCTGAGTTTCAGCAGCGAGTTCTTCGATGCGGGCGTACACTTCGGGTGAAACATTGGGAATCGTCAGTGTCATCGGCCGCCCCTCCGTTTCCGGTCATTCTACCTTCGCGACGATTCGGGTGCTATCTATACCCCGTCCCTCCTCCCCGCCGTGGACGCCATGTTCACCGATGTGTCCGGGCTGATCGCCGAGAACCCGCCGGGCCTGCACTACGGGGTCGCGGCCGCCGATTTGGACGGGGACGGGCCGGTTTCGTTCGTGGTGGCCGGGTACGGCGGGCCGAACCGCGTGCTGAAGTGGCGGCGCGGCGTGCTGATCGACGTGGCCCCGCGGTCCCTGGCGGACGACGGCCGGCAGGCGATTGCGGTCGCGGCCGGGGACGTGGACGGCGACGGGCGGGAGGAAGTCTACGTCCTCAACGCGGAAACCTACGCCGGGCCAAAGCCGTTCGCCGACCGGTTGTTCGACGCCGGTGCCGACGGCCGGTGGCACGACCTGTTCGCCGGGGCCGGGAACGAGGCCGTCCGCAACCTGACCGCGGGGCGGAGCGTCGCCGTCGTCGACCGCCGGGGGACCGGGCGGTACGGGTTCGTCGTCGCCAACTTCAACAGCCCGAGCCGGCTGTACGAACTCGCTCCGAACGGCAAGCTTGTTGATCTCGCCCCGTCGCTCGGGTTGAACCGCACGGCGGCGGCGCGGGGCTTGTGGGTCGGCCCGCTCCTGTCGGAATTCTCCGCCATTCTCTTCGCGAACGAGAACGGCCCGAACTTCCTGTTCCGCAACGCCGGCGACGGCAACTTCGAGGAAGTCGCGGGAGCGTGCAAGCTGCTCGACCCGGAGGAACACGCCCGGGGAATCGCGGTGCTGGACGCCGACGGCGACGGCCGGCTCGACGTGGCCTGCGGCAACTGGGAGGGTCGCCACCGCCTGTTCCTCCGGCAAGTCGACGGCACCTTCCGCGACCGCGCGACGCCCGCCCTGGCGATGCCCAGCCCGGTGCGAACGGTCATCGCCGCGGACTTCGACAACGACGGGTTCGAGGAGCTCTTCTTCAACAACCTCGGCGAGCCGAACCGCCTGTTCCGGGCGAACTCGGCGGGGTGCGTGATGCTCGACTGCGGCCCGCTCGCGGAACCGGACGGGGTCGGCACCGGGGCGGCGTTCGCGGACGTGGACGGCGACGGCGTGCTCGAATTGCTCGTCTCCCATGGCGAATCCGCAGCCCAACCGTTAAGCCTGTTCAAAGTCACGACCGACCACGGCTGGCTGCGCGTCCGGCCGAAGACGCGCTTCGGGGCACCCGCACGGGGGGCGAAGGTCGTGCTCGCGGCTGGCGGTCGGCGACAAATCCGAATCATCGACGGCGGCAGCGGCTACCTCTGCCAGATGGAACCCGTCGCCCACTTCGGGCTGGGAGCGGAAACGCGAATCGACAGCGTGACCGTGACGTGGCCCGACGGCGCGACGGCGAAGGTGACGGCCCCGCCGGTGCGGTCGGTGGTGGATGTTCCGTACCCGCGGGGGTAGATGCGATGAATCCGTTCCTGAGCGCCCGTCGACTTCAAATGCAACTTTGGTTTGACGACATTCTGGTAGCCGAGCTCGACAATCCGATCCCCCATCAAGGGACTTGGATCGGACCATACCGTCAGATCGTGCAGTCCGGACAGGGTGAACGTGCGGAACGAATTTGTGGGCTCATCTCGCTGAACGAAGATTGGCACTTGCGGCTGCGGCAGGGAGAGCTTCCATCTGCGAGCGAATTTGACACATTCAATGAAGTGGTGAATTCCAATCTTTGGCGTGTGCTGTGCCATGACGGGACGGAACTTCGGATGACTTCGGCTCCAACTTTTGTCGAAGGAGAAGCGAGTTGGAATCACCCAGAATCGCAACCCTCCCGTGAATTGGCCGCACACCGGGTCTGGTTACGGCTCACGGGTTCCGAAGAATCATGCAACTGAACCCAACCGAACCTGGAGAACCCCCGTGGCAGACTGGAAGAGGCTCGCGCGGAACCTGGCGCTCGCGAACGGCGGCATCGACCGCCGCGAATCGGACATCATCCGCGCCGAGATCGTCGCCGGCGGGCGCATCGACCGGTCGGAGGCGGAGTTCCTCATCGAACTGCGGAGATCGGCAAAACAGGCCGATCCGTCATTCCACCGGCTCGTCCTCGATGTCGTGAAGCAAGCCGTGCTCAGCGACGGCAGCATCTCGTCGGACGAGGCGAAGTGGCTGACGGCGTTCCTGTTCGCGGACGGCGAGCTCGACGCGCTCGAGACGGACCTGCTGCGGGAGTTGCAGGAATCCGCCGTCGCCACGTGCCCGGAGTTCGACGAACTCGTCCACCGCTACGTCAGCGTTTGACGTTCGTCGCCGGGCGGCCGGCGGGGCGGCGGCCCTTGCCGGGGTTCCCCGCCGCCCGGAGAATGCCGCCACCGCATTCCCCCTCCCGGAGCGACGCGATGAAGATCGGGATGAACCTCCTCCTCTGGACCGGCCACGTCACCGACGCGGACTACGCCACCATCGGCAAGATCAAGGCGGCCGGGTACGACGGCGTCGAGCTGCCGCTCTTCGACGGCGACGCCGCCCACTACAAGAACGTGAAGGCGGAACTCGACCGGCAGGGGCTCGCGTGCTCGACGGTGACGATCATGACGCCCGAGGCGAACCCGATCAGCCCGGACGCCGGCATTCGGGCGAAGGCCGTCGACCGGCTCAAGTGGGCCGTCGAGATGAACCACATCCTCGGCAGCTACGCGATGTGCGGGCCGTACCACTCCCCGCTCGGCGTGTTCTCCGGCACGGGGCCGACGGCGGACGAAAAGTCGCGGGCGGCGGACGTGCTGCGGAAGGCCGCCGAGTTCGCGAAGCCGGCGAACCTGACCCTCGCCATCGAGTACCTGAACCGGTTCGAGTGCTACTTCCTGACCACGGCCGTCGACGCGAAGGCCCTGGTGGAGGCGGTCGGGCACCCGAACTTCCGGTGCATGTACGACACGTTCCACGCCCACATCGAAGAGAAGTCGCAGGCGAGTGCGATCAAGACGGTGGCCCCGGTCATGGCGCACGTCCACATCAGCGAAAACGACCGCGGCACGCCGGGAACCGGGCAGGTGCGGTGGGAAGAGTCCTTCCGGGCACTCCGGGGGGTCGGGTACGACGGGTGGCTGGTGATCGAGGCGTTCGGCCGCGCGCTGCCGGACCTCGCCGCCGCCACCCGCGTGTGGCGGGACCTGTTCCCGACCCCGGACGAGGTCTATCAGAAGGGCATCGCGTTCATCAAACAGCAGTGGGCCGCGGCCGGCACCTGAGTCGCACCAGGGCCGTGCCCCGACCCACCCGGAGAACCGCATGAAGACCAAGACTGTCGTCCTCGTCGGGTGTGGCCTGGGCGGGGTTCTGTTACTGGTGTGCGGCGGCCTCGTGACGGTACTGGTGGTCGGGGTGTTCGCGGCCACCCAGCCGGTCGTCGACGCCTCCGAGTCGTTCCTGTCCCTCGTCGGCCAGGGGAAGACGGCCGACGCCTACGCGGCCACGGCGGCCGGCTACCAGGCGAAGCAGAACGAGCCGTCCTTCGCGGCCGGCGTCAAGAATCTCGGGCTGACGGAGTACGCCTCGGTCTCGTGGAACAAGCGGAACATTCTGAACGACACCGGGACGACCGCGGGGACCGTCACGCTCAAGGACGGCAGCACGAAGTCCGTGGCCTTCGACCTCGTCAACGAAAACGGCACCTGGAAGGTGTCCGGGGTCGACGTCGGCGGGTCGGACTTGTCGGCGGTCAAAGTGACGCCCCCGGTACCGGCGACGGCGGACCTGGACAAGCTGGTCCACGACACGCTCTCCTCGTTCGGCACCGCGGTCCGGGCGAAGAACTTCAACACCTTCTACGCCCAGGTCTCCGACGTGTGGAAGAAGCAGACCACCCCCGCGCAACTCCTGACCGCCTTCCAAACCTTTGTCGACAAGAAAATCGACCTCGGCGACGTGAAGTCGCACAAGCCGGAGTACGCCCCCGCCCCGGCCGTCGACGCGGACGGCCTCCTGACGCTCGTCGGCACGCTCGACGGCGATGCGACGATCCACTTCGACCTGAAGTACGTCCAGGAGAAAGGGGCCTGGAAGCTCTTCGGGATCAAGCTCCGGCTCGAATAAGAGCGAGCCGCGTGGTTCCGTTCAGGCTCCCCTGATGTTTCCCTCCCCCCTCAAGGGGGACGGAAACATCAGGGGAGCCTGCCGGTTGTGCGGGTCGTGCCGCGCACTCGGTTGCGGATCGTTCTGCCGCCCGCCGGCCGCGACTTTCCCCGAACCCGCGGCCGGCGGTTGGCCGCGGGTTCGGCGTTTCGCCGAAGAAACTCCTGCCCCGAGATGATCGTTCGGCCCGCGGCCTCTCCCGTCGCGGGCCGTCGGGCAGGAGGCGAGTGGGATGACCCGGTTCCTCGTCGCGTTCGCACCCGTGTTGGTCGCGGTCGTCACCCCCGCCGTCGGGTCCGCCCAGGCCCCGGCAGCTCCCGCCGCGTGGGCGAACAAGCTGTTCCTCCCGGACATCGCCGCGAACCCGTCCCAGCCCGCCCCGCCGGTGGTGTCCCACGACTTCGGCACCGTCCCGCACGGGACGCTGTGCGTCCACAAGTTCACCCTCACGAACATCTACGACGCCCCGATGCAGGTCACGGAGATCGTGCGGTCGTGCGGGTGCCTGGAGGCGTACCCGCCGCAGAAGGTGTTGCAGGCGAACGAGTCCGCGGAGTTCGTCGTGACGATGAACACCGCGAAGTTCAGCGGCGCGAACACCCAGACGATCTACGTCAAGCTCGGGCCGACCTACCAGAGCACCGCCGTCCTCCGGCTCACCGCGGTCAGCCGCACGGACGTGCAACTGCTCCCCGGCCAGGTGAACTTCGGCACCGTCGCGGTCGGGGCGAAGCCGACGCAGACGGTCGCCCTGGAGTACAGCGGCCGGCAGCGGGACTGGAAGGTGACCGGCGTCGTCCCGCCGTCCGGGCCGATCGACGTGGACGTGAAGGAGACCGGCCGCGGGTGGGTCGGCGGGGCGAAGTACGCCGTCACGGTCGCCCTGAAGCCCGAGGCGGCGGCCGGGCCGCTCTCGGAGGTGGTCGCCCTCAAGACGAACGACCCGGCCGCCCCGGTGGTCCACGTCAACGTGGTCGGCGTGATACAGGCCCCGCTCACCCTCAGCACGCCGGCGGTGCGGTTCGAGAAGGTAAAGGTCGGCAGCACGGGGATGCACAAGGTCGTGGTCCGCGCCGCCAGCGGGCCGTTCAAGATCGACCCCCTCCCCGACGAGGGGGACGGGGTCACCGTCGAGACGTTCCCCGCCGCGTCCCCGGTCCAGATCGTCACGGTCAAGTTCGCCCCGACCCGGCCCGGCGGGTTCCGGAAGGAACTGCGGCTGAAGACGGACCTCGGCGGCGGCGCGGTCGCGACCCTGGTGGTCGAGGCCGAGGCCGTCGCGGAGTGACCCACTGGATTGCCGGCATCCCGATTTTTCCCTTTTTTTTGTTGACCCCGGCAAAGGATTGCGCATAATCTTCATTAGGTCGGCTGGTAACTTCCGGGGCGTAATGGGCGACACCCCGGTGAGAACCAGCCGGCCCTTTTTTACGCGCCGAGCGTCTCTTTCCCGATGCACTTCAAACCACCGGCGGGTATCCCAGGCTCCGACGGATCACCGAGATTTGCCCCGCGTGCAGCCCGACGTGGACCGCCATGAACGCGGCCGCGTCGCCGAGGGTCTTGGCCACGCCGATCGGCATCGGCAGCGGGGACGCGAGTTGTTCTTCGGACGCGGTCGCCACCGCCTCGATCAACTTCAAGCGGTGCGCATCAAACGCCGCGACGAGTTCCTTCGGATCACCGAGACCGGTTTGCGTCGTGGCGGGGGCTTTCGTCGTCTTGAACGGCACGTCGAACCCCTCCGGCAACGGCGGCAATTCCCCGCCAAAGAGCCCGAGAATCCGGCGTTCGACGACCGTCAGATGCCCGAGCATCCACGCGACGCTGTTGACGCCGGGGATCGGCTGGACGGCGAATTCCTCCGGCTTCAGGTCGTCGATGAACGAGTGAAAGCGGATGTGCGAGGACTTCAACACGAAGACGATGACATCGTTCGCCAGTGCGGGCATGGCAGACTCCTGTGAGGGGTAGATGGTGAATCTACCGGGGACGCGGCGAACCGTTACGCGATTCGTAAAATCCCCTCATCCCGCGTTGCCGACCGTTATCATCTGCCCGGAATGTGGAATGCTCCTCCAAGCTGCTCGCTGGCTCCTCTGGTTCGTCGGCCGGGTCATTCTCTCGTGGCGGTACAGTTACACCGTGCGCGGGCGGGAAGCCGCCCTCGAGCACCCCGGGCCGTTCCTGATTCTGCCGAACCACCCGGCGTATATGGACCCGCCGAACCTGTTTGTCCACCTGTGGCCAGCGTTTCAGCTTCGGCCAATGCTGCTCGAAACGAACTTCCAGAATCCCATCCTCGGGCCGTTCGGCTGGCTGCTGCGGGCGATCAAGGTGCCGGACACGTCGGAGGCGAGTGCCGACGTGAAGCGCCGGGCGGAACAAGCCGTCAGCACCGCGATTGATGCGTTGAGAAGCGGGGAAAACGTCGTCCTCTGGCCGAGCGGCCACCTGATGCGCGACGGGACCGAACACCTCGGCAGCGCCCGGGCCGTGACGGACATTCTTCTCGCGGTTCCGAACGTGACGCTGGTGCTCGTCCGCACCCGCGGGCTGTGGGGCAGCATGTTTTCGTGGGCGTACACCGGCACCCGGCCGCCGCTGATCCCCCGGCTGTTCCAGGGTGTCGCGCTGACGATCGCGAATGCGTGCCTCGCCGGGCCACGGCGAAAAGTGACGATGACGATCGAGGCGTTCCCCCCCGGCTCGGACCGCCCCAGCCCGGATCGCAACGGCATCAACCGCTGGCTCGAAGCGTGGTACAACGCGGACACGCCGCGGGAAACGCCGACGTTCGTGCCGCACCACTTCCTGTTCGGCCCGCGAACGTACACCTTCCCGGAACGCCCGACGCCGGTCATTCCGGACATGGGCCGCGTCAAGCCGGCGACCCGCGCCGCCGTCGCCGAGATGCTGTCCGAGAAGCTGAAGCGGCCACTGGCTGATGACGAAAACCGCCCGGAAACGCGGGTCGCGGACCTGGGCATCGACAGCCTCGACGCGATGGAAGTGACGGTCCACGTCGAGAACCGCTTCGGGTTCACGGCGGGCACGGTGCCGACGACCATCGGCGACCTGTGGGCCATCGCCGAGGGGATGGTCGAGAGTGGGCCGCCGAAACCGCCGCCGGAAGCGTGGTTCGCGCCGCCGACCGGGGACATGGCCGTCGAGGTGCTCGGCGACACGGTCGGGGAGGCGCTCGTCCGCCGGTGCGTGAAGAACCCGCGCGACGTGGCCCTCGCCGACGACCTGTCTGGGGTGCTGACCTACGAACGCTTCTTTCTCGGTGCGTCCGTCCTGGCGAAGCGGTTCCGCGACATCCCGGAGCCGAACGTCGGCTTGCTGTTGCCGGCGTCCGCGGGCGGGATGGTGTCGCTGTTCGCGCTGCACCTCGCCGGGAAGGTGCCGGTCATCCTCAACTGGACGACCGGCCCCGGAAACATGGGCCACGGCGTCAAGCTCACGGGCGTGAAGCGCGTCGTCACGTCGAAGCGGTTCATCGACCGCGTGCAGGTGGAAGTGCCGGGGGCGGAGTTTCTGTTCCTCGAAGACGTGCGGAAAACCGTGGGGAAATTCGAGCTTCTTCGGCGGTTGGTGAGCTTCCGCCTCTTCCGCAGTTCCGTCGGCGAGGCCGCGATTGCGAAGCTCACCCGCGACCCGCAGAAGCCGGCCGTCGTGCTGTTCACGAGCGGGTCCGAAAAGGCCCCGAAGGCGGTGCCGCTGACGCACGCCAACGTCATCGGCGACGTGCGCGCGTTCATCCCGCGGGTGAAGCTCGACCGCACGATGGTCGGGCTCGTGTTCCTGCCGCTGTTCCACAGTTTTGGCCACACCGTCACGGGCCTGTTCCCGCTGATGATCGGGGCACGGAACGTCTTCCACCCGGACCCGACCGACGCGGGGGCACTCGTCCGGAAGGCGTCGGCGTACAGGGCGACCGTCATTCCGGCGACGCCGACGTTCTTCAACTTCCTGCTCGACAAGGCCAAGCCCGGGGACCTGGACTCGGCCCGGTCGATCGTGCTGGGCGCGGAGAAGTGCCCGGATGCGATCTTCGAGAAGGCGGCGAAACTCGCCCCGAAGGCGGCGGTGCAGGAGGGCTACGGCATCACCGAGTGCTCGCCGGTCGTCGCCGTCAACCCGCCGGACGCGGTCGTGCGCGGGACGATCGGGCTGCCCGTCGTCGGCGTCGAACTGTGCGTCCGCGACCTGGAATCGGACGCGGTTCTTCCCCATGGGAAAAGGGGAATGCTGCACGTCTCCGGCCCGATCGTCTTCCCCGGATATTTAGGGCATGACGGCGATCAACCCTTCCGCGAGTTCGACGGCAAACGCTGGTACGTCACCGGCGACCTCGCGGAGATCGGCACGGACGGCTACGTCCGCTTCCACGGCCGGCTGAAGCGGTTCCTGAAGGCCGGCGGGGAGATGATCTCTCTGCCCGCCCTGGAGGAGCCGTTCGCCGCGAAGTTCCCGGCATCCGACGAGGGGCCGCGGGTCGCCGTGGAGGGGATCGAAACCGCGGACGGCCGCAGGGTGGTGTTGTTCACGACGGAAGAGGTCACGCTGAAGGACGCGAACGCGCTCCTCTTGAAGGAAGGGTTCCGCGGCGTGATGCGGCTCGACGAGGTGCGGAAGGTCGAAAAGATCCCCGTCCTGGGGACGGGGAAGACGGACTACAAGGTGCTGCGGGCGACGCTCGGGTGAGCCCGCATGGCGGCGGAATGAACGGGCGACCGCGGCGGTTCCGCTGGAGCAGGTCGCGATTCAGTTCGCCACTGAACACCAACGGATCGCCTGCCCCAAACGAACCCGCATGCCCGCACCGCGCTGGATCTCGTCCGGGGACGCGACATCGTGAGGACGCCCCGGGCGCTGCGTTTGACAGGTTCGCGAGGGGGCGGATCGAGCGGGTGAAGGCCCTGGGGTTTAACTCTTCCCGTACACCACGGCGGGGTCGAACACGCGGTCGCCGACGGTGTGGAGTTCGTCGCCGGTGAGTTCGCGGAAGAAGCAGGACTTGTACCCCTCGTGGCACGCCGCGCCGCCGATCTGCTTCACCTTCAGCAACACCGCGTCGGCGTCGCAGTCGACGTATATGTGCTTCACTTCCTGCACGTTGCCGCTCTCCTCCCCCTTTCGCCAGAGCTTGCCCCGGCTGCGGCTGAAGTACACGGCACGGCGGGTGCGGACGGTCTCCTCGAACGCCTCCCGGTTCATCCACGCGATCATCAGCACCTCCCCGGTGTCCGCGTCCTGGGCGATCGCGGACACGAGCCCGCCGGCCTTGTCGAAGTTGAGAGCGGTCATGGGTCACTCGTTCGGTTCGGGACGCGGTTTCCGTTATTGTGTCGAAACGACCGCTTCACGTCCGGGGGCTTCATCGCAAGAACGCCGAGGATCGCGATCTACTGATCACACGTCGGCAATCCGACGGCGTACACCGCGGCGGGCGTTCACCATGATCGAACTGCTGGTGGTCCGAGCGATCAGCTCGGTGTTGATCGGCCTGCTTCTGCCGGCCGTGCAGCAGGTGCGGGGCGAAGACGGTCGGGAAGAAGACCCACGTCCACGACCTGAAGTCGGCCGTCAGTGCGAGACCTTCTCGGCGGCCGGCAGCGCGGCGTGGTAGTCGCGGGCGATCCGCTCGGAGTAATCCTCCAGCAACCGCTCGACCCGCGCCGGGTCGTCGGCCGCGACGACGAAGCCAATGTGGTGCCACTGGTCGGCCCGGTGGACGATCTCGGGGTCGGTGAACCCCGACGTGTCCGGGCGTTCCTGCCGTGCGAGGGACATCACCACGCCGCCGTAGCGGGTCTTCGCGGCGGGGAGTTGGTAGCCGCCGCCGGTGCGGGCGAGTTCGAGCTTCGCCCACTCGACCCACAGGTTGACGCCGGCGGCGTGTTCGACCATCTCGGCGGTGTGCGCGCCGCCGACCCGGGCGGACGTCTCGATGAAGTAGAGTTCGCCGTCCGCGCGGGACTTCATGAACTCGGTGTGGGACGCGCCCCAGCCGAGGCCGAACCCGGTCAGAACGGCGGCGTTCGCGGCGCGGAGGGCCGTCACTTCGGGCCGGTCCCGCGGGACGGTCCGCGTGCCGTAGATGCCGCCGCCGTGGTAGACGTCGAGCAGCGGGCGGAGGTAGGCGTTCACTTCCGCGAAGATCACCTCGCCGTTCCGCACCAGGGAGTCGACGTGGTAGAGGTCGCCGGGGACCATCTGTTCCAGGAGGTAAAACGACTGGTCGTCGCCGAGTTCGTGGATCCGCTGCCACACGTCGGCGGGGTGGCGGAACGTGCGGATGCCGGCGGCGGACGCCTCGGACCGCGGCTTCATCAGCCACGGCGGGGGCACCCGTGCGAGGAAGTCGGTCACGGCCCAGTGGTGCGCAACGCCCGTGAAGTCCGGCACGCGGATGCCGAGTTCGCGGGCCTTCGTCCGCATCGCGAGCTTGTCGCGGAACAGCCGGGCGGTCGAGTCGCCGGGGCCGGTGTCGAGCATCCGGAAGTGTTCGCGAAGGTTCGCGGCCACCTCCACGTCGAAGTCGTCGAGCGAGACGATGCGGTCGATGCGGCGGGTCCGCATGCGGTACGCGACGCAGTTGATCATGTGCCGGGGGTTGTGAAACGTCGGCATCGTGATGACGTCGTCGATCGCGTGCCAGGGCCACTTCTCGTTGCGAAGCGAGTCCAGCGTCAGCAGCAAGACGGTACACCCTTCGGCCTTCAGGGCTTCGAGGAACCGACCGCCCTTCAGGTAGCTGGCGAGGCAGAGGACCGTCGGCCGGGGGGTCATGGGCGGGTGCCGGTTGGGGGTGCGGGGACGCGGGCGAACAGTTTCGCCCGCTGGCCTTCGGCGAGCAACCTCCACCGCGGCGAGGCGGCGAGGTGCTTCTCCAGCGGCGACTCGTCGTTCGGCGTCACCGCCACGAGCGCACGGTCGAAGCGGTACGTCTCCGCCCACTCGTCGATCCGCTCGGGGTGGGTCCAGATCGCGTCGCTGTACTGCCGCAGCCAGTCGTCGCCGTAGAGTTCGCAGCGGTCGTCCATGAAGATCTTGCGCTCGGGGAAGTGGTAGATCAAGTACCCGCCGAGGTTCGCGTCGTTGAAGAAGCGGGCGTCCGGCCCCGCGAGGCGGTACTCCTCCGCGATGCGGTCGGTGAGGTCGACGGGGATCGCGTCCGGGGCGAACCGCGCCCAGCCGTGGCCGAGGACGGGCACAGGAACGTGCGCGGCTTGCAACCCGAGTGCGACCAGAACCGCGGCCGCGGGGAGAACCCAGGCCCGCCAGCCGGCCGGTTCGGGGTTCGGCTCGCCGGCCAGACTGTCGCCGTACTTCCTCAGCAGTCGGAACCAGACCGTGTATGGCCACACGTCCGCGAGCACCACTCCGGCAACGACCGCGAACAGCGGCCCCTGGCGGATGCCGTCCTTCGCGAGCGCGAGCCACACGAGCGGCAGCAGCCACGTCACACGGGGCAATCGCGGCAACGTGCCGAGAAGGATTGCGACGTACACCGCGCCGAACCCGAAGACGAGTTGCGCCGTCGCCTGCGAGAAGTCCGCGGGCATGTGTTCGTTGATGACCTCGCGAAGCACCGGCGAGCCGATGATCTTCCACCACGTTCGCGGCAGGTCCGGGCCGAACGGGTTGACCAGCGGCGTCAGCAGGCACGCGACCCCGACAGCTGCCAGGGTCGCGGCTTCCCGCCACGACTTCACCGGGGAGTCCCGGCCGATCGCGAACGCGGCGAGCCACCACGCCGTTGCGAGGCCGAGTTCCATCACCCCGCCGAGCACGCCGCCGTGGAAGTTGGTCCACGCCACGAACGCGGGGATCAGCAGGGCCAGCCGCCCGAGCCCGACACGGCCGCGGTCGAACGCGACGAGGGTCGCCGTCGTCCCGGCGAGGAACGCGAACGTCGTCAGGTGCGGCCGGGCGTAGTAGTGCCACGACCCCGCGAACAGGCACATCAGCGTCAGCAACGCCGCCACCGGCAGGCTCATCCCGGCCCGGTGGAGCCGGCCGAAAATCCACGCGAACAGCCCGGCGACGACGGCCGCGAACCCGGTCAGCAGCGCGTCGATCCCCCCGACGCGGTGGGCGACGGACATGACCGCCTCGGCCGCCCATTGTTGCGGAATCCAGTGCTGCCCCGCGAACGTGTAGGTGAACGGGTCCGCGTGCGGGAACCCGGACGCGAGGATCAGATCCCCGACGCGGACGTGCCACAACGCCCCCGGATCGTGGAACGCCCGCTCCCGGAACAGGACGAGCACCGCGACCCACAGGGCGAGGAAGAACAGCGTCTCCGGCGACACGAAGCGGGCGAGGCGGGTCACGGGTCACCCCGGTCCGAGCGAGACTTGTAACGCGGCGAGCAGTTCGCCGACGTTATCGATGAACAGCCGGTCGGTGTGCAGCGTGAGTTCCGACGGCCCCAGGCGTAGGAACTGCCAGGCTTCACCGTTGGTCACGCAGCCGAACACGGGGCGATCGGGTTCGCCGCGGGCGGCGTTGAACTGCCGGGCCGCGAACACCTGCGCGACGCACTGGCCCAACCCCGCTTCGATGTCGGCCTTCTTCGCTTCCAGCACGACTAGGAGCGGAGCCCGCAGGACGGGCACCGGCGTCGTCCGCGCGAGGATGAAGTCGCACTCGCCGGTCAGCCCCGCGACGGAGTCCACGTCGAGCCGCTGGCCGGAAAACACCGCGACGGGCCACGTCACGAGTTCCCGCGCCGCGATGAGAATCGGCGCGACGAGGAACTCCGACCGGGCCTTCTCGCTGACCAGCGCCGCGACTTCCTTCCCCCGACGCAACGAGTCGGTCAGCCAGCTCGGAACGGCAACGGGGGCGAGACCGGGGAACAGGTTCCCCGGTTGCGTGGTCAGCCCGATTTTCGCCTCGATCGTGTCGAGTGTGAAGTCGGTATACGGCATCGTCGGCTTACCTCACAAGTGCCCCGTCGATCCGCCTCAGCACTTCGTCGCGGCCCAGGATCACCATCGTCTCGTACAGCCCGAAGCCGACCGTGACGCCGGTGATGGCGACGCGAACGGCGGCGACCAGGACGTTCGGCTTCACCCCGGCGGCGGTCGCGTGCTCCTTCAACGCGGCCTCCAGCGTTGGCGGGTCGAACGGCTCCGCGGATGCGATGCGGTCGCGGTAGCCGCGGAGGAGTTCGAGCCCCGGCTTCAGCGACTTTTCCACGGCCGCGGGGTCGTAGACCGGGGCGGGGCGGAGCAGCGGGCCGGCGAACTGAACCATGTCCGAGAACAGCTTGATGCGGTCCCCGGCCGCGTCGGCGACCTTCGTCAGCGTGGCCCGCGTGGCGTCGTCGGGCTCGCCGGCGACGAGCCCCGCCTTGCGAAGGTACGGCAAGCACCGCTCGACCTTTTCCGCGGTCGGGACGAGTTTCATGTACTCGCCCTGGAGCCAGTACAGTTTCTTGCTGTCGAAATTCCCCGGTGCTTTCGTGATGCGTTCCAGGCTGAAGTTCTTCAGCATCACATCGAGCGGAATGAACTCGCTCTCGGCGTCGAGCGACCACCCGAGCCGTGCGAGATAGTTCACCAGAGCCGCGGGAAGGTAGCCGAGTTCGCGATAGTACGCGACAGTGGCGATGTTCAAGTCATCTCGGCCCTTGATCTCCTCAGCCGTCCAACCGCAAGCCGTGAGGCTCGCAATTTCCGTCGCCGAAAGCGGCGGCAGGTCGCGCTTCGCCATCTTTTTGCCGTTGTAGTACACGAGCGGGATGTGCCCGAACTCGGGCGGATTCGCCCCGAGTGCCTCGAAGATCAGAATCTGCACCGGCGTATTGGCGAGGTGCTCTTCCGCCCGGATCACATGCGTGATGCCGAAGTCGATCTCGTCCACGACCGTTGCGAAGCTGTACAGCGCCCGGCAGACGCCGTCCGCCCCCGGTGCGCGGAGCAACGCCGGGTCGCGGATCGTGTCGGTCTTCACGTCGACCCGGCCGCGGACTTGGTCGACGAACGTGACGGTGTGGCCGTCGTTCACCTTCAACAGGATCGGGGCGGGGTTCGCCGCGTACTGCCGGAGATTCTCTTCCGGCGACACGTCGCGGTTGCTGCCGCGGTGGACGTAGGGCCGCTTCGCCTTCTCCGCGGTCTTGCGGTCGGCGTCCTGTTTTTCGGCCGGCGTGTAGTCCGGGTACGCCTTTCCCTCCGCCATCAGTTTCATCGCGGCGGCGACGTACTTCTCGTTCCGCTGGCCCTGGAAGTACGGCTTGTGCGGGCCAAAACTCTCGCCGCTGGCGTCCTTCGTCGGGCCTTCGTCCCAGTCGATGCCGAGCCAGTCGAACCCGTCGAGGATCGGCTTCACCGCCTCGGCCCGGTTGCGGTTCGCGTCGGTGTCGTCGATCCGCAGGACGAACTGACCCCCGTGCCGGCGGGCGAACAGCCAGTTGAACAGGGCCGTGCGGACCCCGCCGATGTGGAGGTAGCCGGTGGGCGACGGGGCGAAACGGGTGCGGACGGTCATGGCGCGGAACTCGGAGCGGGGAACGCGGATCGACAGAAAGGATACGGACGCGGGAGGGGTCGCCACCACTTCAAGTGGGGATAATCTGTGTGCGAAACAGCCTATAGACCGGTGTCCCGGTTCAACACCGTGGTTTGACTTGTGGAATCGACCTCTGACCGGGGGAGCCTGTACCGGCCAGACCGGTGCCACAAGTCAAAACGTCCCGACGCAACACGCGTTGTTCAACCTGTCGGCTTGTAACCCTTGAGTCGCCGCGGCGTGGAAGCGGGGCGCGGGAGGATGTCCCGCGCCCCGCTTCCACGCCGCGACAACACGCAGGTTCACTCGTCCTCGTCGTTGATGACTTCCCCGCCGGCCGCGGTGAACAGGGCCTTCAACTTCTTCTCGTCCGTCGCGGTTTTCGGGCCGATCGCCCGCACCGACCCGTCACAGAACGCCGCGAGGAGCACGTCGAACGGCTTGGACAGGTCCGGGAGTTTCTTCTCCGCGTCGAACTCGATGTCGTCCGGCTTGGACCAGATGACCGGAACGCCCCCGGCGACGACGCCGATGGTGTTCGACGAGCCGTCGGCAATCGCGATGACCTTCCGGCTCTGAACCCAGTCGAACGCGGCGTCCTTCCCGACGATCGCCTTGTAAAACGTCTTCCCCTCCTTCGCGAGAGCGGCGGCGTCCGCGGCCCGCATGTCGGCGTAGACCTTCGGCATCAGCGGGATCAGCGTCTTGTTATTCTCGCTGTCCCACGGCTCGTCGAGTTTGAACTTTTCGTACAGCGCCTGCTCCTCGATGTAGGGAAGGATGGTCACCCGCCAGCTCAAAAGCTTTTCCGCCTTCTTGTTAACGATCGCCGCCGGCGGAAACGATGCGTGTGCGGACTCGTAGTTGTGCATCGCCAGCATGATCTGCTTGAGGTTGTTCATGCTCGTCGACCGGCTCGCCGCGGCTCGGACCTTCTGCACCGCCGGGAGCGACACCGCGAGCCCGACCGAGGACGCGGTCAGGTAGTGCGTCGACCACTCCGGCAGCGTCGCGGTCGCGGTCACGGTGCTGCCGTCCGTCTTCACCGGCGGGTCGGCCAGGAATTCGTCGGCCATGTTCAGCCCGCCGATCGCGGCGAGGGCGGCCACGGCCACGGGCAACTCGTCGAGCTTCCGCGGTCCGTTGTCCCCCTTTTTGCCGTAGAGCGCGCCCTCGGCCTCGCGCCGCGGCTCGGCCAGCAGCCCCCGGGCCATCCCGGCGGCCGCGCGGATCGCCTTCTCCCCGGCGGCCGCGTCCGCGGCGTTGCCGAACGTCAGCTTCCCTTCCACGGTGACGGCCTTGCCGATGTCCAGCGCCAGCGTGAACAGCTTCGCCTTCAGCAGCGGGCGGACGTCCTCGGGGGCGTGCTCCTCGATCCCCGGCGGGAACGGCAGGCGGGTCACGTTCACCGCCGCGAACACCGGCTTGCCGGCCGCCTGCTTGACCGCGTCCCGCAGGCCGCCCTCGTCCTTCGGGGCCAGCGTGAGGTACTTGCCCAGGGTCTCCGGGTCCGAGAACATCAGCGTCTTGTCGTCCGGGAAGAAGACCGCAAGGCGGGCGGCCTCGTCCGCGAACAGCTCCTTCGTCCCGTTCACGCCCGTCTTCACGGCCTTGCCCCGCGGCAGGTAGTTCTTCTTGACCGCGGCGGCGTCGAAGGCCGCCGAGAACCGCAGCACGGCGACCGCCGTCGGCTCGCCGCGGCCGTCGAGGGGAAGGAACACCGTCGTGACCCGGTCGATCGTCGACGGCTTCGGCGCGAACTGCTCGTCGAGCGCCCCGAGCGCCTTCGGGCCGGCCTTCTCGAACAGCTTCCGGGCGTCCTTCATCGCGTCGTGCTTCCACACGTCGGCGAGGCGGACGTGGACGAACCCGAGCGCGTCCGGGTGGACGAGGGCGAGGTCCGGGGGGAGGTCGGTGGGGGGCTGAGCGGCGACGGGTCGGGCTTCCGGGCCGACGGTCAGCACCGCCGACGCGATGGCCATGAGGGCCACGGCCGCGAACGCGGCAGGGAACCGGGTGCGAAGCTTCGACATGAGACCTCCGGGTCGGGAGGAACGGGGACGCGGCCGGGGAACGGGCCAGGGCCGCCCGGTCAGGATACGGGAACGACGCCGGCCGGCGGTTCGCGTTTCACCGGTTCCGCGGGACGGGATCGTCCGGTACAGTGGGCGGAGTGGCCGGACGAACTCGCCCGATCCGCGCCCGCCGACCGGGAGACTTCCCATGACGACCACCACCCCCGTACCGGGCACGCTGCCGGACCTCGATACGGAAACCGTCACGCGGACCCGCCGACAACCGCCGTACGCGGTCGTGCTGCACAACGACGACATCAACACGATGGAGTTCGTGGTCTTCGTGCTCCGCAAGGTGTTCGGGTACACCATCGAGAAGTGCGTGGAACTGATGATGGAAGCCCACCAGAAGGGGCGCAGCGTGGTGTGGGTCGGGGCGCTGGAGGTCGCGGAACTGAAGGCCGACCAGGTGCGCAGCTGCGGCCCCGACCCGGCCCGCCGCGACAGCGGCGCACAGCCCCTGGGGGTGAGCGTCGACCCGGTGGCCTGACCGCCGTCACGCCGCCTTCGCGGCAACCGTCCCTTCGTCCGGCCAGTCCTCGAACCGGACGGCCACCTGCCGCGAGACGCCGCCTTCCTGCATCGTCACCCCGTAGAGCACGTCGGCGACGGCCACCCGGCCCCAGGGCGACGCAGTGTTCGAGCGTGGCCGATTAGTAGGTCACTCGCTCCGCGAGTGACTGCGCTTCCACCCTGATAGACGAATGTCCCTCTCTCGGGACATGAGCCCGCAACTCGCGGAGCGAGTTGCCTACTTTAACGCACTGCGTCGCCCTGCACCCTGCCCGAAACGGGGCTTGCTCCGCCGGCGGGGGGCGGCTATTCCGGCCGCAACCGTTCGGGGATTGCGAGATGCGTGCCGTCGTGTCGGCCCTCCTGCTGGCGCTCGCCGCCGGCGCGGGGGGGGCCGAGGAACCGCCGAAGCCGGCCGAGGCGGGGGAGTCCCGAGCGGTCGAGCACGCCCTGTTCCCCGAGAAGGAATCGGTTCCCCTTCGCGCGTCGCTGTCCGACGGTGTCAAACTGTTCACCCCGGACGAGGAGTTCGTCCTCCGCCTGCACGTGATGGCCCAGGCCGACGGCAAACTGTTCCTCCCCGGCAACCAGGACCCCGCCCGCAGCGGCGTCTACCTGCCGCGGGTGCGGACGTACTTCGAAGGGGACGTGACCAGGTCCTTCCAGTACGAAGTGTCCCTCCAGCGGAGCGTGGAGGGCACGTTCGACATCCTCGACGCGAACGTGAACTGGCGGCCGATGGAGCAGTTCCAGGTCAAGCTCGGGCGGTTCCTGGTGCCCTACAGCTACGACTGGTACGACCACCTCGAACAGTTCTTCATCACCCCGGAACGCGGCCTGTTCCCGCTGAACTTCGGCCTGTCGCGGGCCGGCGGCGGCATGGTGTGGGGGAAGCTCGCGGAGAAGCGGGTCGAGTACGCGGTCGGGTGGTTCAGTGGACAGGTCGCCGGGCTGGCGGACACGAACACGACCCGAGACGCCGTCGCTTACATCAACACGTTGCCGTTCCGGTCGTCGGAACGATTCCCGGCGTTGCGGTATCTCAACCTCGGCGGGTCGGTCGCGGTCGGGGACCAGCAGTACGCCGCCGAGCCGCTGCCGCTGCGGACGTCGCTCCAGTCGTCGGACAACGACGAGGCGGCGCAGGGGGCGTCGGCCGTGTTCCTGGACTTCTTTCCCGGCGTGGTCGCCCTCGGCACGCGGACCCAGGGGGCGCTGCACGCGGCGTGGTACGTCAACAGCCTGTCGGTCGAAACCGAGTTCGCGGCGGGCCGGTTCGGGTACGCGAAGGAGGACGGGACGAGGACGGTCCTGCCGGTGGGCGGCTTTCACGCGGGGGCGGGCTACTTCCTGACCGGGGAGCAGGTCACGGACCGGTCGGTCGTCGAACCCCTGCGGCCGTTCAACCCGGTCAGCGGGCAGCGCGGGCCGGGGGCGATCGAGCCGTTCGCCCGCGTCAGCCACCTGCGGCTCGGGTCCGCGCTCTTCCGGGACGGCCTCGCCGACGCCAGCCTGTACACCGACCGCGCGACGATCGTGGACATCGGCTGGAACTGGTATCCGAACAAGTACCTGAAGTTCTACTTCGACTGGCAGCACGCCAGCTACGGCTCGCCGGTCCTCATCAACCGCAAGTCCGGCACCCTGCGGCAGACGAACGACCTGCTGTGGGTCCGGGCGCAGTTGAACTTCTGACCCGACTACTTCAACTCCTTCGGCAGCTCCCCGCTGTAGCTCGCCCACAGGGCGTCGACTGGGTGGGCGGCCCACACGTCCGAGAGCCCGGCCTTCTTCAGGTGGCGGGTAATCTGCATCAGGCAGCCGACGTTCCCGGTGAAGACGGCCCGCGCGCCGGTCGCCTTGATGTTGTTCACCTTGCGGTCGCCGAGGTTGCCGGCCATTTCCGGCTGCGTCAGGTTGTAGCTCCCGGCCGCGCCGCAGCAGAGTTCCGTTTCGTTCAGCGGGACCAGCGTCATGCCGGGGATCATTTCCAGCAGCGATCGCGGCTGCTTCTGAATCTGCTGGGCGTGCCGCAGGTGGCAGGCGTCGTGGTACGTCGCGATGATCGGCAACGGGTGCGTCGGCTTCACCGGGCCGAGGTCGTACAGGAACTCGGAGATGTCGCGGACCTTGCTGTTGAACCGTTCGGCGGCCTGAGCCTGCGGGTGGTCGTGCATCATGTGCGTGTAGTCCTTCAGCACCGCCCCGCACCCGGCCGCGTTGGTGACGATCGCGTCGAGGGAGTTCCAGTCGTCCTTCGTCATGCCGAACGCTTCGCAGTTGGCCGACGCGAGGGCCATCGCCTCCGGTTCCATCGCGGTGTGGTAGTGCAGCGCGCCGCAGCACTGCTGACTGCGGGGAATCCAGACCTCGACGCCGTTCTTTTGCAGCACCCTCGCGGTGGCGTAGTTCGTCTGGGGGTAGAGCGCGTCCGCGACGCAGCCGAGGAACAGCCCGACCCGTGCCCGGCGTTTGCCCTCCGCGGGCAGCACTTCCGGCAGCGAGCCGTAGTGCATTTTGAGGCTCGGCAACATCCCGTGCATGGTGCGGAGGGAGTTCGGCAGCAGCCCGAGGACGCCGGACTTCCGCGCGAGCCAGTCGAGCCCCGTCCACTGCGCCAGCCGGGCCGGGGCGAGGGCGAGCCGGGTGCGCGTCTTCGACGGGAAGATGTGCATCAGCATGAACCGCTGGAGCAGGTTCAGATTCTCCATCGCCCGCCCCGGCTCGGCGTGGGCCATGTGCGCCCGGAACGGCTCGATGAGCTTGCCGTACTGCACCCCGGACGGACACGCGGTTTCGCACGCCCGGCAGTTCAGGCACAGGTCGAGATGCCCCTTCACGTTCTCATCCAGGTCGAGCGTCCCGTCGATCACTTGCCGCATCAGATAAATGCGGCCGCGCGGCGAGTCGGCCTCGTTCCCGGTCTCGACGTAAGTGGGGCACGCCGCGGTACAGAGCCCGCAGTGGACGCAATCGAGCAGAAGCTCGTAGTCGATCTTCGGCCCGACGAGGGGGAGCGAGGTTTTCAACGCGGTGGTCATGTCGAAATCCTAAAGATCCCCGAACAGGCGGCCGGGGTTGAAGATGTTTCTGGGGTCCAGCGTCCACTTCACGGTGCGCATCACGTCGCGTTCGGCCCGGCCGGTGCCCCAGACGGGCAGCGTCTTCTTCCACCCCGGCGGGCACGCGGTGACGACCACGTTGCCGCTTCCGGCCGACGCAGCGGGGGACACTCGCGCCAACACGCCGGCGGCTTTCTCCGCGGGGAAGTCGTCGGCCGTCGCGTGGCCGAACACGATCCCGCTCAGGGCGTGGGCGTGAACCGATCCGCCGACGGCCACCGCTTCCGCGGCCACGGTCGCCACCCGGCTCGGCAGCACGTTGGCCTTGAAGGTGAACCGGGAACCGGATTGCAACCAAACCAGGGCCGCCCAGATCGGGTCGCACGCCGGACCGCGAAACTCCGTCAGGTCCCGCACCGGGGCGGTTTTGAGTTCGTCCTTCAACGTCGACAGCTGCCAGCTGACGGTCGTCGCCTTCTGCTCGAACCCGGCGAGGATCACCCACTCGTCGAACTCGGGCAGTTTCATGCCTGCGGCGGCGGCCACCGATTTCGCGGCGATTCCGTTCAGCAGTTCGACCGCGACCGGCCGGCTCGCCGACGTGTGCAAGCGGTCCAGCGACGGCCCGACGGCGGCGGCGTTCACCCCGAATGCGAGGAACCCCTGGTCTTCCGGCCGCGGGAAGACCTTGAGCGTCAGTTGCGTCACGATTCCGAGCGTGCCGAGCGCCCCGACGTGGAGCTTCATCAAATCATACCCGGCGACGTTCTTCACGACGCGGCCGCCGGCCTTCACCTCGACCCCGTCGTCGGTGACGAAGCTGATGCCGATGAGGTAGTCGCGGAGGGTGCCGTGGCCGAGCCGGCGGGGGCCGCTGGCGTTGACCGCGACCGCGCCGCCGAGGGTGGCCCGGTCGGGGTTCGGCACGTCGACCGGCAGCCGCTGGCCTTCTTTCGCCAGGACTTCTTGCAGCGCGGCCACCGTCATCCCCGCCTGCACGGTGACGGTCATGTCGCGGGCCGGGTAGTCGACGACCCGACCGAGCCCGCGGGTGTCCACCGCGAACCCCGGCTTGATCGGCGGTAAGCCGAGGCCCAGCGTCGTGCGGCCGCCGACGGGGTAAAGACCCTGCCCGCCGGCCGCGGCTTCGCGAACGAGTTCCCCGAGTTCGGGAACGGAGGCCGGGCGGCGGACCGGGAGCGGCCCGAAGTCGTCGATCGTCAGCGCGTCGGACACGGCGGGTTCCGGGTAGGGCGGTAGGGGCGTGGTTGTTGTACGAACTCGCCCGGTTCGGGCTCAAGACGCTCGCCCGGCGTCGTCGCGGATGTAAGATGAAAGTGTTCCGCCCAGCGACGCCCGGGCTTCCCATCCATGACCGCGAACACGACGGAACCGTTCCTGGCCGCCATCCGCGACGCCAACTTGCTGCCCGCAAGCCGGCTCGCGGAACTGACGGCGTGGCTGGCCCAGTCCAAGGCCGACGCCCAGGAACTCGCCAAGGAACTGAACCGCCGCGGGTGGATGACCCCGTACCAGATCAAGGAAATCTACAAGGGCCGCGGCCGCGACCTGACCCTCGGCCCGTACCTGCTCCTCGACCTGATCGGCGAGGGCGGCATGGGCCGGGTGTTCAAGGCCCACCATTCGCGGCTCGGGCGGGACGTGGCGCTCAAAGTGATCCGCAAGGAGAAGCTCACCCGGCCGCAGGCGATCCAGCGGTTCCACCAGGAAATCCGGGCCGTCGCCCAGCTCTCGCACCCGAACGTCGTGCTCGCCCTCGACGCGGACGAGGTCGACGGGACGCACTTCTACGCAATGGAGTACGTCGAGGGCTCGGACCTCACGAAGATCGTCCGGGAACGCGGCCCGCTGCCGATCCCCCAGGCGTGCGACTACATCCGCCAGGCCGCGATCGGCCTGCAGCACGCCTACGAGCGCGGCCTCGTCCACCGCGACGTGAAGCCGTCGAACCTCCTGCTGACGACGAAAGGCCAGGTCAAGATTCTCGACCTCGGCCTCGCGATGTTGAAGGAGGCACCCGGCGGCGAGAACGCGAACCGGGTCACGCAGGAGGGGCTCGTCCTCGGCACGCCGGACTTCCTCGCCCCGGAACAGGCCCAGAACCCGGCCGGCGTCGACATCCGGGCGGACGTGTACTCCCTCGGGGCGACGCTCTTCTTCCTGCTCACCGGGAAGGTGCCCTACGAGGGGGCGAACCCGACCGAAAAGCTCCTGAAGCACATCACGGAACCGCCGCCGGACCTGCTCCCGGTCCGCCCGGACGCGCCGCCGCAGCTCGATGCGCTGGTGAAATGGGTCATGGCCAAGCGGCCCGACGACCGGCCGCAGACGCCGGCGCAGGTGGCGGTGGCCCTCATGCCGTTCTGCCCGGTCGGGGCCGCGTCCCAGAGCATGAGCCGGATGCAACCCGTGGCCGCGCCGGGGTACAATCCCGCCGCCCCCGGCTACGCGCCCCCGCCCGCCCCCGGCTACCCGCCGCATCCCGCCCCCGGCTACCCGGCGCAACCGGGGAGTTTTCCGGTCCCGCAGCCCGGCTACCGGGGCACCCCGCCGCAAGCGATCCCGAGCCCGTTCGGCGGTCCCCCGCAGTACGCGCCGCCGGGCTACTCGCCCGCCCCCGGCTACCCCGCCCCGACCAGCTATCCGCCCGGCTACCCCCCGTCGCCGGGTTACCCGACTCAGGGATACGCGCCCCCCACCGATCCGCTCGCCGGGTTCGCCACGGACCCGCCCGCCGCCCCGGCCCGTGCCGAACCTCGCCAGACCAAGCCCAAGGGCACCGACGACCGGGACGGCGACGACAAGCCCAAGTACCACGCCCGGTCCGACGGCAAAGTCACGAAGTGGGTGTTTCTCGCCGTCCTGTTCCTCGCCGGCATGGGGGCGGCCGGCGGCGTCGTGTTCCTCCTCTGGCCCCGCCCCGAGCCGCCGCTCACGAAGGACTTCGAGAGCCAGAAGATCAAGTTCGTCCTGATCGAGCACGGCTCCTTCCAGATGGGTTCCCCGGACACGGAAGCCGGCCGCTCCCCGGAAGAAGGCCCCGCCACCGAGGTCACGATCACCAACGACTTCTACATGAGCGTGACCGAAGTGACGGTCGACCAGTTCGACCGCATCACGGCCGGCAAGGCCCCGTCCCAGTTCTCCCGGAAGGTGAAGGCGGACAAGCAGAAGCTCATGCCGTGCGAGCGGGTCTCGTTCACGCAGGCCGTCGAATTCTGCGAAAAGCTCACGGCCCTGGAGAAGAACAACCTCCGCAAGGGGTGGGCCTACCGGCTGCCGACGGAGGCCGAGTGGGAGTACGCCTGCCGCGGCGGGACCACGTCCCCGTTCGCGTTCGGGGATCAAGTCATGATGTACAAGCAGGCGATCTTCAAGCTGGAGGCCCAGGACCCCTACGGCAAGCCCGACCCCGAACGGCCCGTGCCGGAAGGGGGCGACAAGTACGCAATGCCGCAGCCGACGGACGCCCGCGAGCGGAACAAGTTCGGCCTGCAAGACATGCACGGGAACTTGTGGGAGTGGTGCTCCGACTACTGGGTCACGTCCCTGCCCGGCGGCAGCCTGACCGACCCGACCGGCCCCGCGAAGGGGAACTGGCGCGTCCTCCGCGGCGGCGGCTGGGACACCCCCGCCACCCGCGCCCGCTCCGCGAGCCGCGAGGGGATGGCCCCGTTCGAGCAGAAGTCGAACGTGGGCTTCCGCGTCGTCTACGGGCCGAAACTCGAGCAGAAGAAGGAGTGAACTTTCACTTCCCGACGTGGATGTTCCGCTTCTTCAGAGCGTCTTCGAGCTTCGCCCTGTCCATCTTGTCCGGGTCGACGAGTGCCGTCAACTTCCCGTCCTTGAAGCTCGCCGTCACGCGGTCGACGCCGTCGATGCGGGCGACCGCCTCGTAGGCGGCGAGGCAGCACGCCTTGCAGTCCAGCCCCGCGATCGGGACGACGACTTCCTGCAACTTCTCTTTCGGAATCGTCCGGCGGGGGCCGATCGCGAACGTGTGGTGCGTCGCCTGCCGGACGCGGTTGTCGATTTGCTGAAGGAACTGCTCCGGCTTGCTCACACCGGGGAACGCCTTGCCGGGGGTGTATTCGACGGTGATTTCCGCGTCGGCGTAGCTGACGCCGACGAGCTTCACGTCGGCAATTTCATCCCAGACGGAACGCAAGTCCTTCTCGCGGTCCGGGGAAAAGAGCCCGTACAGGCGATACGTGGCCTGCACCGGTTTGGGTTCCGGCTTGTCGGCAGCGAACGCGGGGGCAGCGATGCAAAGGATGACGGCGAGGGAACGCATCATGATTCTCCAGTGGTTAGCCGCGAGGCAACGCCGAGCGCGGGCTTCCTGCCCGGTGACACATCCTTTTGTGGGGTGGAGTCCGCGCTCGGCGTTGCCTCGCGGCTAAACGGTTATTGTGTCCGGAACAGCTTGCTCTGCACCAGTTCGTACAGCATCGTGCGGACGCCGCCGCCGTTCTTGTTCGCCGCCTTCACCACCTCCGCGATATCGTCGCGGTCGGCGAAGGACGCCCCGCGGGCGGTCGAGTAGACGGCCAGTTGCGTGGCCAAATTCGCTAGCAATGCGTCCTTGTCCGCCGCAAGCAGTGCCTGGAAGTCGGCGAGGCCTGCAAACTTCTGGCCGTCCGGCGTCGTGCCGCTGGCGTCGACCTTCGGGCCGAGCTTGAACCCGAGGCCGATGGCGGGGTCGATGTTGCCGCGCTGCGGCGGGTCGCCCTTTTCGAGGGAGCGGTAGCGGGTGCGGTGGCCGCCGATCACGTCGAACTCCTCGAGCGCAAAGCCCGGCGGGTCGATCTTCGCGTGGCACGACGCGCACACGGCGTTCGACCGGTGCTTGTCCAGCAGCTCGCGAATGGTGGTCGCGCCGCGGACGTCCGGTTCGACAGCAGGCACGTTCGGCGGCGGCGGGGCCGGCGGCTTGCCGAGCATCCGGTCGAGCACGAACGCCCCGCGCGGCACCGGCGAGGTCGTCGTCCCGTTTGCCGTCACCTTCAGAATCGCGGCTTGGGTCAGGAAGCCGCCGCGCGGCGTCCCGGCCGGCAACGCGACCCGGCGCGTCTCGAACCCGCTCACCGGCGGGAGTCCGTAGTGGGCCGCCATCTTGCCGTTGACCATGACGAAGTCGGACTTCACCAGGAAGTCCGCGGTCAGGTTCTTGTCGAGCAGTTCGCGGAAGTACGCCTTCGTCTCCGCGAGCATGGAGTCTTGCAGGAAGGGGCTGAACTCGGGGTACAGCTTGCGGTCCGGGTCGTTCGCCGCGATTTGCCGGAGTTTCAGCCACTGGCCGAGGAAGTCGTCGACGAACCGCTTCGACTTCGCGTCCGCCAGCAACCGGTCGACCTCCGCCTTCAGCACCTCCGGCTTCTTGAGCTTCCCCTCGTTCGCGAGTTTCAGCAGCGCGTCGTCCGGCATCGAGTTCCACAGGAAGTACGACAACCGGGACGCGATCGCGTGATCGTCGAGTTCCCCCGCCGGCTCGACGTGGTAGAGGAAGTCCGGCGAGCAAAGGGCCGCCCGGTACGCCCACCGCATCGCGAGTTCGAAGCAGTCGCCGGCCTTCAGCCGTTCGTCGACGCGGGCCACGTACTGCTTGCGGACCTCGGCGGGAACCGGGCGGCGGAACGCCCGCGGCAAAAAGTCCGCGAACAGCCGGTCGGCGTCTTCCAGCGGCTGGTCGGACGCCACCGCCCAGAGACCGGGGAGCGGGTCGGGCTGGTTCTTCCCCATGAAGAGTTGCTGGCGGTCCGGCGTGCGGACGGGCGGCTTCACGCCGGGGTGGTCCTTCGCGACGAACTCCTTGATGGGCAGGTCGCCGAACAGCCGGCGGTGGCCCAGCGGGGGCCAGGTGTCGTGGATGGGCCCTTCGACGTCGAGGAAGTCGCAGGCGATGCCGGGGCCGGTGAACTCCATCGCGCGTTTCTTCTTATAGTAATTCGCGGCCGGGGCCAGGGACGCGACGTTGAAGCCGATCGTCTCGCGGGGGTTGAGCCAGGTGACGACCTCGTGCTTCTGCTCGTTCATGCTCGGGGCGTCGTAGTAGCCGAGCACGGTGCTCGGGTGCCCGCCGCCGCGGCCGTCGCCGGTCAACTGCACGACCGACAGCCGGGCGACCTCGGTGCCGCGGGACGGGAGGATCTTGCCCTTGTCCCAGGTGAAACTCCACAGCGACGTGGTCAGCCTGTACCGGCCGGGGTAGATCGCAACGAACGAGTTGAAGTAGGGGCTGACCGACTCGTCCTCGTGGCGGAACAGGCCGACGCTGGCCCCGTTGCTGAACGAGCCCATCCGCTGGTGCGCCCCCTCGTCGTGGTGGGGGTGCTCGCCGGCGGGCGGGAAGTCGGGGTCGATCTTCTTGTCCTTGAGCAAGACGCCGTCGCCGTTCATCAGGACGTGCGCGACGAACCCTGCCGGATTCGCGAGTGAAATGCGTTGTTTGATGGGTTTTGACGCGGTCGGCCGGGTGGCGATGGCCATGTCGAGGACGCGGTCGGCCGTCTCGAAGTACTTCCCGAGGTTGACGTGCGACAGGTCGAGGGCGTCACCGTTCTTGTCGAAGCCGTGGACCTGGCCGTCGGCCGGCAGGTCGATTTGGAGCGGGATGCCCGGCAGGTCGAACAGGTCGCGGACGGTGTTCTCGTACTCGATCCGCGTCATCCGCCGGAGCTTCGGCCGACCGGTGGCGACGGCCTTCTTCTCGGCGGCGACGAGGTCGTCGTGCAGGGTCTTCGTCGCCGCCGCGACCTCGGCCGCGGGCGGCCGCGGCTTGTTCTTCGGCGGCATCTCCCCGGCCGCGATGCGGTCGTGGACGGCAACCCACTTCGCGATGTTCTCGGCGTCCGCCGGCGTGAACTTCAGCGCGGTCAGATCGAGGCCGCCCTGCTTGTTCTCCGCATGGTGGCACTTCGTACAGTGGGCATCGAAGAATGCCGTAGGCGGGGCGGCGAATGCCGGGGAAGAAAGAAGCAGAATGCTCACACAAAGGCGCAAAGACACCAAGGAGACGGAAATGCAGTGTTTCAAATACGTGAAGGGCATCTCTCGTTCTCCGAACTTGGTGGCTTTGTAGCTTGGTGTGAGGATTCTTCGACTAATCAAGTTGGCCGTTGATGACACGGGTAATGCCGTCTTTAATGAGCGCTTCACCGAAATTGATGAGCAATCCCAAGCGAAGGTTTGTCAGGCGGAGGTAGGTGAGTAGCTGCTTCTTGTGGACTGGCGCTACACGCTCGACGGACTTCAATTCCAGTATGACTTTGTTTTCAACGATTAGATCGGCCCGAAAGCCGGTCTCCAGCCTGAGCCCGCTCCACTCAATCGGGACATCGACTTCGTCGTCGACCATAAGTCCTCGCAAACGCAACTCGTGAAGTAAAACGGCCTGATACGCCGACTCAAGCAATCCTGGGCCGAGTTTCACGTGCATCTGATATGCGGCATCAACAACGATTCTCGCGACTTCGTTCTCGTTCATCAGAACGCCTCACACAAAGTCACATAGTCACAAAGAAATTCTCGATTCAACAGTGAGTAGCGGACGGATATCCTCTGATACTTCTCTTCTTCGTGGCTTGGTGACTTTGTGTGAGCCATTCTTCCTTGCTATCTCATCTCCAATCCCGCCATAGTACCCTTGGCGGTCGAAAACTCCCGCGTCTCGATCCCGAGCCGTTGCAGCATCGACACGAACAGGTTCGTCAGCGGGTAGTTGTTGTCCTTGTTGAAGGCGAGGTGTTGGCCGTGCTTGAACCCGCCGCCCGCGAGCAGGATGGGCAAGTTGGTGTTCGAGTGCGAGTTCGCGCTGCCCATGCACGTCCCGTACAGCACCATCGTCCGGTCGAGCAGCGTCGCGTCTTGCTCCGTCTGGCCGCTCAACGCCTTCAACAACCCCGCGAGTGAATCGAACTGTCCGGACTCCTTCGCCTTCAGTTCGGCGAGCACCTCGGGCCGGTTGCCGTGGTGGGTGATGTTGTGGATCACCGTCGTGTCGACGAAGATCGTCACGAGCCGGGTCGAGTCGGACTCGATCGCGAGCTTGACCGTGTCGAACATGATCCGCATCTGCCGGGCGAATTCGCGGTGGTCCTTTTCGTCGTCGGGTTGCTTGGCCGTCGTCTGGGGCTTCGGCTTCTGCTCCCAGGCCTCCGCCGTCGCGAGCCGCTGCTCCAGGTCGCGGACGGACGTGAAGTACTGCTCCAACCGGTGCTTGTCGGCCGGGGACAGCGAGCCGTTCAGCCGCTTCGCCTGGTCGCCGACGAAGTCCAGCGTGCTGCGGCCCTGGCGGAGTGCCTCCACCTGGGCGGCGACTTCCGCGGGCTTCCCCTGGACGAACAGTTTCTCGAAGAGCTTTCGCGGGCTGCGTTCGATCGGGATCGGGGCCCCGCTGCGGGTGTAGCTCAGGGTTTGCCCTTCGTTCCCGCACCCGAGCACGAGCGACGGGTACCGCGTCTTCGAGCCGATCTCCTCGGCGGCCCGCTGGTCGACGGACACCCAGTTTCGGAACCCGCCGCGTTCGGGGTGGGGCGTGCCGGTCAGGAAGCACTTCTCGGCCGCGTGGCCGCCGGTGACGCCGGGGTGGCTCGTCCCGGAGAAGACGGTGAACTGGTCGCGGAAGTCCTTCAACCGTTCGAGATAGGGGGTCAACTCGTAGTCCTTCCCGGCCTTTTCCGGGAAGAAGTACTGCGGGAGGATGCCCATGTTCGTTTCGATGGCGATCATCCGCCGGGGCGTTTCCGCCTTGTCGGCGGCGAACGCGGGCCGCATGGCGTCGAGCAACGGCAGCCCGAGGGCGACCCCCGTTCCCCGAAGGAACGTGCGGCGGGACAGCGGCCGGGGGGCCGGCGAGAGGAATCGGGGCATGGCTCGGCTTCGCGAAAGTGTAGGGGAGGCAGGCAAGCGTCAGACGCATCATCGGGGGGAAGAGTTCCCCGGTCAAGTCGGAATACTGTCGACCGTCAACAATCCCGCGCGAGCCGCAACCCCGAGAACTGCCACCGGGCGTCGGGCGGGAAGAAGTTGCGGTAGGTGCCGCGGACGTGGCCGCGCGGGGTGACGCACGACCCGCCGCGGAGGACCATCTGGTTGCACATGAACTTGCCGTTGTACTCCCCGAGCGCCCCGGCGGTCGGGCGGTAGCCGGGGTACGCGGTGTACGGGCTGGCGGTCCACTCCCAGCAGTCGCCGAACGCCTGGGCGAGCTCCGACCGGGGCCAGTCGGACGGCGCGGCGGGGGTCGGGTGGAAGGTGCCGTCGTCCGCGAAGTTCCCGGCGGTCGGGTCGAGGCCGACGGTCGCGTGTTCCCACTCGAACTCGGTCGGCAGGCGGCACCCGGCCCAACGGGCGTAGGCGTCCGCCTCGTAGAAGCTGACGTGGCACACGGGTTCGTCCGGGTCGAGTGGCCGGACGCCGCCGAGGGTGAACGCGCGGTGGCCGTCGGACTGCCAGTACCGGGGGTGGGCCCAGTTCCGGGAGGTGCGAACGGCCCAGCCGTCCGAGAGCCAGAACTCTGGGCGGTCGTACCCGCCGTCGGCGATGAACCGCCGGTATTCCCGTACCGTGACCGGCCGGACCGCGAGCTCGAACGGCTGCAGGAACACCTTGTGCCGCGGCCCCTCGTTGTCGAAGGTGAATCCGCCGCCGGCGTGGCCGACCTCGACCAACCCGCCGTTGAACTTGCGGAAGGCGGGCGGGTCGGCATCGGTGCCGTGGCCCGTGGACCAGACCCCACTGACGGCGTCGGAATCGCGGTAGGCGGGAAACAGCGGGTTCGCGGCGAAGCCGGCCTTAAGGTCCGTGAGGATCAGTTCCTGGTGCTGCTGCTCGTGCTGCAACCCGAGTTCGACGATTCCCGCGAGGTCGGGCGTGAGGTCCGCGCCGCGGGTCGTGAGCCAGCGTGTCACCGCGGCGTCGACGTGCCGGCGGTACGCGGCCACTTCGGGCACGGTCGGCCGGGACAACAGCCCCCGTGCCCCCCGCGGGTGCCGGCTGCCGACCGCGTCGTAGTAGGAGTTGAACAGGTAGTTGAACTGCGGGTGGAACTCGCGGTAGTCCGGGGCGTGCGGCTTGAGGACGAACGTCTCGAAGAACCACGACGTGTGGGCGAGGTGCCACTTGACCGGGCTCGCGTCCGCCATCGGCTGGAGGAGGTAGTCGTCCGGTTCGAGCGGCGAGCAGAGCCGCTCGGTGGCGTCCCGGACCGCGGCGTACCGCGCGAACAGCGACCCCGGTTCAAAGAGCATGGCACGGTCCTCGGGGGCGTCGCACGGCCGCCCGCCGGGCGGCTACCTGTCCGTCTTCGGGACGAACTTTTTCAACTCGTAGGTCGCGCCGTCGCCCGCCACCCACTTCTTGAACTCCGCCTTCATGTGGGCATTGTAGTCGCCGGTGCCGGTGAACGGCTTCGGGTTGAACGCGCCCGCCCGCCCCCGCGACAGCTGCGAGATGACGTTGGCAGGTGCCACCGAACTCAGGAGCGGGTGGTCCCGGTTGAGATCCCATTCGATGCTCAGCAGGGCGTCGAAAAGAAGGGCCTTTTCCGCGGCGGGGACCGCGACCTCCTCGACCTTCCCCTCGGGCCGGGTGCCGTACCGGGTGAGCAGGTACGCGGCCGCGAGATACCGGTCGTCCGCCTGTTCTGCCTTCAGCGCCGCGACCGGGTCCGTGGCGGCGCTCAACATCTTCTTCGCGACCGCCACCTCGCGGACGTACCGATCGTCGCTCGCTTGCAGCGGGGTCGTCATGTAGTCGAACGTGTAGAAGCCCGCGGTCGGGTGCTTCTTCAGGTACAGGCACCCCTCGAAGCTCTCTTTCAACGCAAAGTCGCGGTGGATCGGCAGACCGACTTTAAGGTGAGTCAGTCCCTTCGCCCCGAGGAGCGACCCCGAAACCTTGACGACCGCCACGCGGTAGGCTTCGGGCGTCGAATCGGGGCGGTATTTCACCTCGACCATCTCGGGCTCGAACGACTCGACCTTGCCGATCACGACCACGTCCGCCTGGAACGCCCGGACGAGGGGGACGGGCGTAACGGGTGCCTTGGCCGCCGCCGCACCCGCAACCGAGACCAGAACCCAGAAGGCGGTCCACGCGCGAATCGTCATGCCCAGGCTCCGGGGGTTACTTGGCGGTTTTCGGGACGAACTTCTTCAGCTCGTAGGTCGCGCCGTCGCCGGCCGCCCACGCCTTGAACTCGGCCTTCATAAAGGCATTGTAATCGCCGTTGCCGGTGAACGGCTTGGGGCGGAACGCGCCGGGGCGGTCCTGCGTCAGCCGGGAGACGACGTTCGCCGGGGCGGGCGCGCCGTTCGGCTCGGCCGCCCAGTTCGCGGCGAGCAGGGCGTCGAGCAGGAGGGCCTTCTCTTCGGCGGGAACGGCGACCTCTTCGACCTTCCCCGCGGGCCGGGTGGTGTACCGGGTGAGGAGGTACGCGGCCGCCAGGAACCGGTCGTCCGCCTTCTCGGCCTTGAGTGCCTTCACCGGGTCCGTCGCGGCGAGCAACATCTTCTTCGCGCCCGCCACTTCCTGCTCGAACTGCTGGGCCTTCGCGTCGAGCGGTTGGCTCATGTAGTCGAAGGTGTAGAAGTCCGCGGTCGGGTGCTTCTTCAAGTACAGGCACCCCTCGAACCCGTCGGAGAGCGAAACGGTGCCGCGGTTCGCCCTCGGGTTCGGGCTCGGGGTGACGTGGACCCACCCGACCTTCACATGTGTCAGCCCCTTGGCCCCGAGCAGCGCGTCGGACACCTTCACCAGTGCCACCCGGTGGGCCACCTTAGGGGAACCGGGGTACGCCTCGGCCTCCACCGTGTCGGCCTCGAACGACTGCACATTGCCGACCACGACCACCTGCGCGGTCATCGCGCGGAGGATGGGGGCTGGGGCCGCGGGTATCGGGGCACCCGCGGCGGTCCCCGCCGACACCGCCGAGCAGAACAGAACCAGCAGGCGAGCGGTCATGAGCGGACTCCTCGGTTCACTTGACGGCCTTCGCAACGTATTTCTTCAACTCGAACGTCGCCCCGTCGCCGGCGGCCCATTTCTTGAACTCGGTGCGCAGGTGGGCGGTGTAGTCGCCGGCCCCGGTGAACGGCGCGGGCCGGAAGCCGCCCTTCCCGCCGGTCATCAGCCGGCTGACGACGCGGGCCGGTTGGATGGTTTCGGGTTCGGCCTTCGACCAGTCTTGCTCCAGCAGGGCCGCGTAGATCAGCTTGCGTTCCTCGGCGGGCACCGCGACCTGTTCCCCGCCGGGAACGGGGGTGCGGTAGCGGGTGACCAGACCCGCCGCCGCGAGGTAGCGGGCCTCGGGCTTGTCGGCCTGCAGCGCCGCGATCGGGTCCGCCACTGCGGCGAGTGCGGCCTTCGCGGCGGCGACCTCCTGCTTGAAGTTCGGGGCCGTCGCGTCGAGCGGCTGGCTCATGAAGTCGAAGGTGTAGAAGTCCGCGGACGGGTGCTTCCGCAGGTACAGGCACGCGGCCTGCCCCTCTTTGAGGAACAGGCCGTCGCCGGCGCGGCGGCTGCCGTTGCCGCCGAGGAACCCGACCTTGACGTGGGTCAGCCCTTTCGCCCCGACGAGCGCGTCGTCGACCTTCACGATCGCAATGGTGAAGTGAGCCTTCGGCCCGTTCGGGGACGAGGCCGCCTCGACCGTCTCCGTCTCGATCGAGGCGACCTTGCCGACGACGACCACCGGGGCGGCCAGCGCCCGCTCCAGCTTTTGGTTCAACCCCTGGATCGCCGCCAGCGCC
>CAYUHJ010000034.1:0-41263 GCA_964444365.1 uncultured Alcaligenaceae bacterium
TCTCCCCTTGGGGGAGAGGGTGGCCGAAGGCCGGGTGAGGGGAAGACCCCACGAGCAAAGGCGTTGAGGCCCAGGGAATGAACCCTCCCCGGTGGTGAAGTCCCTCCCCTCACCCCCAACCCCTCTCCCCCACGGGGAGAGGGGAGGAAGAATGCCGGCCTCTCCCCCACGGGGAAAGGGGAGGAAGCTGTTACCCGTTCCACGTCTTGCCGTCCCACGCGAGGATCCGCTCCAGCATCGCGGACACGTCGTCGGCGAACACCCGGAACAGCGTCTCCCCCTTCTCCGCGGTGGCGAACCGGGGGTCGCCGACGTGGCCGGGCGCGGAGCGGTCGGGCATCGTCCAGCCGCGGGCGGCCGGCTGGAACGAGTTCCCGAACGCGACGGCCTCGACGGCGCTCAAGTCCCCGACGAGGTGCGGGGCGAGCCGCAGCATCATCGACGTTTCCCACTCGCAGGCGTGGCCCATTTCCGGCTGAAGGATGTCCGGGTCGACCGCGGGCGGTCGGCCGCCGAGCGACCAGTACGTCGCGAACAGCAGGAGCAAGTCGGTTCGCTTGCGGTGCCGCTGCCGGACTTCGAACACCGCCTGCTTGCCCGGCACGTCGTTCCCGCCGTGGCCGTTGAGCACGAACAGCCGGGTGAACCCGTGGGCGAGGAAGTTTTCGAGCAGGCCGCCCAGCACGTCCAGGTAGACGCGCGGGTCGGCGGACAGGGTGCCGGGGAAGTCCATGTGATGGTGCGAGTTCCCGAGCCACTGCAGCGGGGCGAACAGCACGCGGTCGGCGAACGTCACTTCGACGCGGCGGACGACCTCGCCGAGCAACAGGCTGTCGGTGAACAGGGGCATGTGCCGGCCGTGCTGTTCGAGGGCGGCCACGGGGAAGACGACGGGCGTGGCCCGGTCGAGGGCGTGGACGGCGGGCCAGGTCAGGTCGGTCAGGCGCATCGGGGCGGTCCTCGGCGAACGGCGGGTCGCCCTTTCGTACCACACCGGCCGGGCGGGGGGTATGACTCGTCGCGAAAATTCCGCCGCGAATCGGGCGGCCGCTTGCCCGGCGGGCGAACCGCGGTGTATGGTGAAGGGTGCCTGCCGTTCGCTCCCCGAGACGCAGTTCCCTTTCGACCTCCCGCCATGCCCCGCTCTCCCGGAACCGGCCTGCGGTTCGTCCTGGTTTCGTGTGTCGTCGCGGCCGCCGCCCCCGGTTCGGCCGGCGAGGTGCCGTGGGCCTTCACCCGGCCCCGGCCCGCGCCCCCGCCCCCCGTGCGCGACACCGCCTGGGTCCGCACCCCGGTCGACCGGTTCGTGCTCGCGAAGCTCGAGGCGGCGAACCTCCGGCCCACCCCGGAGCCGGACCGCGTCACGCTGCTGAAGCGGGTCACCCACGACCTGACCGGGCTGGCCCCGACCCCGGAGGAGTCGGCCGCGTTCCTCGCGGACCCGTCGCCGGCCGCCTACGAGAAAGTCGTCGACCGGTTGCTCCAGTCCCCCCGGTTCGGGGAGCGGTGGGCGCAGCACTGGCTCGAACTCGTCCGGTACTCGGAGTCCGAGGGGTTCAAGCTGGACCGCGAACGGCCGGACGCCTGGCGGTACCGCGACTACGTCATCCGTGCGTTCAACGACGACCTGCCGTTCGACCGGTTCCTGCGCCAGCAACTCGCGGGGGACGAGCTCGAACCGGGGAACCCCGCGGCGGTCGTGGCGACGGGGTTCCTGCGCGTCCACCCGGAGGAATCGAACGGGGCGGACTACCGGCAGATCCGCCAGGACATCCTGAACGACGTGACGGACACGTTCGGGTCCGTCGTGCTCGGGCTCACGGTGCAGTGCGCCCGGTGCCACAACCACAAGGCCGACCCGATCGCGCAGCAGGACTACTACAACCTGCAGGCGTTCTTCGCCCCGATGTACCAGCGGGACGACGCCGTGCTGCTGCCGCCCGCGGAGGAGGCGGCGTACCGCGCGAAGCTGGAGGCGTGGCAGGCCGCGACCCGGCCGGTCCGGGAGCAACTCGACCGGCTGCTGCGGCCGCACCGCGAGGCGATGTTCGCCGAGGTGGTGGACGCGCTCGACGCGGACACCCAGAAGGCGCTCCGCACGCCCGAACCGCAGCGGACCGCGGTCCAGCGACAGCTCGCGAAGCTGGGCGGCAAGCAGGTGACCCGCCGGACCGACCGCGCGTACCGCCGGCTCGACGGGGACCAGCGGAAGAAGTACGACGACCTCGTCGCGAAGCTGGCCGAGTTCGACCGGCTGAAGCCCGCGCCGGTGCCGACCGCGATGGCGGTCACGGACGTCGGCCCCGACCCGCCGCCCACGTTCCGGCTGGCGGGCGGGGACGTGGGCCGGCCGAAAGACCCGGCGGTGTTGCGGTTCCCGAGCGTCTTCGGCGACCCGGACCCGGTCGTGAAGCCGCCGGCGGACCGCCCCGAGAGCACCGGCCGGCGGGCGGCCCTGGCGGCGTGGGCGACCGGCCCCGCGAACCCGCTCACCGGGCGGGTCGTCGTCAACCGGCTGTGGCACCACTACTTCGGCCGCGGGATCGTGGCGACCCCGTCCGACTTCGGCGAGTACGGCGAGGCCCCGACGCACCCGGAACTCCTCGACTGGCTGGCCGCCGAACTCGTCCGCGAAAAGTGGAGCTTGAAGGCGGTTCACCGGCTCATCGTCACGTCCGCGGCCTACCGCCAGGGGTCGATCCCGGACCGCAACCCGACCGCGAGGGCCGCCACGAAAGCCGACCCGAACAACCGCGTGCTCTGGCACATGGCCGTGAAGCGGCGGGACGGCGAGTCGGTGCGGGACGTGTCGCTGCAGGTCGCCGGCGTGCTCAACCTCCGCGCCGGGGGCCGCAGCTCCCGCCCGGAGTTGCCGGCCGCGGTCGCCGAAAGCCGCTACGCCTGGACGCCGGACGCGGACCCGGCCGAGCGGAACCGGCGGTCGGTCTACACCTACCACAAGCGGAACCTGATCCCCCCGCTGTTCAAGGCGTTCGACGCCCCGAGCCGCAACGAGAGCTGCCCGGCCCGGGCCACGACCGTGACGGCCGAGCAAAGCCTCGCCATGCTCAACAGCGAGTTCGCCCTGGACGCGGCCCGCCGCACCGCGGGGGTGATCCTGAAGGGTTCCGGCGACCGGCCCGCGGTCGTGACAGCGGCGTACCGGCGCGTCTACGGCCGCGACCCGACCCGGCCGGAACTCGCCGACGGGGTCGCGTTCCTGAGCGAGCAATCGCGGACGCTGGGCCGCGAGAAGCTGACGGACGCCACGCTGCCCGAGCCGAAGCCGGCCCTCCCCGCGGCGGACGCGGCGGCCGTCGTGGACCTGGTCCACGCGCTGATGAACGCGGCCGAGTTCCTGTACGTGGAGTGAATCGTAGGGTGGGTCGAGCCGCTTCGGCGAAGACCCACCGAAACGGCAATCGTTACTCGCTCGGGCCGGTGGGTCTTCGCCGAAGCGGCTCGACCCACCCTACGAGCAGCCGTATGTGGAGCAATCGTGGAACTGTTCCCTCCGGAGACCGTCGAACCCGCTGATGGAGTACTGTGTCCGGCCTTCGGATTCCGTATCGACGCCGGCTTGTGCTGGGAATGCAGCATGGCGGGTCGAGGCGGGCCGACCGACACGGCGGACGGATTGCGTCGGTGGCTGACGACTCCGTTGCGGACGACAGAGCAGTTTCAAGCGATCTGTGAGAAGTGCGAACACCGACCTTGGCGCGGCATCCCATGATTCCCCATTCCGACATCCGCGTCCCGCATTCCGCCGTGCCGCGGTCGCGCCGGCAATTCCTCGCGTCCGCCGGGGCGGGGTTCGGGGCCGTCGCGTTCGCCGCGCTGAACGCCCCCGCCTCGGACCGGGACGACCCGCTCGCGCCGAAGCCGCCGCACCACACCCCGCGGGCGAAGGCGGTCATCTGGTGCTTCCTCGACGGCGGGCCGAGCCACCTCGACCTGTTCGACCCGAAGCCCGCGCTCGCGAACCTGGACGGCAAGCCGCTTCCGGCGTCGTTCAAGAAGCCCGTCACCGCGATGGGCGTGACCGCGAACAACGCCCTGCTCGCGTCCCGGCGGACGTTCAAGCAACACGGCCGGTCCGGCCTCTGGGTGTCCGACTGGTACCCGGAGATCGCCCGGCGGGCGGACGACCTGTGCGTCGTCCGCAGCTGCACCGCGGAGGGGCTGACCCACGTGGCGGCGGTGCTCCAGATGACGACGTGCCACCAGCTTCCCGGTCGGCCGGCCGTCGGGGCGTGGGCGGTGTACGGGCTCGGGTCGGCGTGCGACAACCTGCCGGGGTTCGTGGTGCTGACCGACACGACGACCGACCCGCCGGGCGGGAACAACGTCTGGGGGAACGGGTTCCTGCCGAACCCGTTCCGCGGTTCGCGGTTCGCCCCCGGCCCGGTGCCGATCCCGGACGCGACCCCGCCGCCGGGCGTGTCCGACCCGCGGCAGCGCGGGAAGTTCGGGTACATCCAGGCGCTCAACCGCCGGTACGCCGCCGACCGCCCCGGCTGTCGCCCGGCGGAAGCCCAGATCGCGGCGGGGGAGCTGGCGTTCCGGATGCAGGCGTCCGCCCCGGAGGTCGTCGACTTCTCCAAGGAAACCGCGGAAACGAAGGCCCTGTACGGGCTCGACGCGCCGGCCACCGAGGCGAACGCGCGGAACTGCCTGCTCGCCCGCCGGCTCGTCGAACGGGGCGTCCGGTTCGTGCAGATTTACATGGGGGCCGGGAGTAAGTGGGACGCCCACGCCGACCTGGAGGGCAACCACGGCAAGCTCTGCGCGGCCAGCGACCGGCCCATCGCGGCGCTGCTGACGGACCTGAAGCGCCGGGGGTTGCTCGACAGCACCCTGGTCGTGTGGGGCGGCGAATTCGGCCGGACGCCGATGTCCGAGAGTGGCAACGGCCGGGACCACAACCCGACCGGGTTCACGACGTGGCTGGCGGGCGGCGGCGCGAAGCCGGGGATCGCCTACGGCTCCACCGACGAGATCGGCCTGTACGCGACCGAGAACCCGGTCCCCGTCCGGGACTTGCACGCCACCATCTTGCACCTGATGGGGCTCGACCACGAGAAGCTGACGTTCCCGCACAACGGCCGGGACGAGATCGTTACCGGCGTCGGCGGCTCCGTCGTGGCCGGGCTCGTCGGGTGACGGTCACTTCCCCATCGGTTCCGGGAGTTTGCCCGGCATCTCTTTCGGGGCGGGGGTCGCGGCGGGCGGGACGAACTCGCCCTGCGGCCACGGCTGGCACGGCCACGGGGTCCACTTCGTCGGGAAGTGGCCGTAGCAGGACCCGGGCACGATGGTGGGGTAGCAGAACTGCTTGATGTACCGGCTCTCGAACGTCGGCGACGGCTTCAGCCCGCCGGGGCCGCACTTCGGGCCGTCGCACGACTGCGCGGCCGCGGGGCCGGCGGCGATCCCGATCAGCCCGGCGGTCAGCAGCATCCTGGCGAACATGGTCGAATCCTTTCGTGACGCCGATCACCTCGGCCGGGTCGTCGGGGCGGCTCCGCCGCCGGGTCGGGTCATGCCCCCGCCGCCGCCGGGGCGGACCGCCGCGCCGGCGTACAGTCCGCCGCCGGACGAGAACGCACTCGCCGCGGGCCGGGCCGGGCTCCCGGTGCTCCCGGTCCCGCGTGCCCCGCCGCCGCCGCCGGGCAGCGTGTTGAAGTAGCGGAACGGCTGGTTGAACACGACGCCGTGCCCGGTCCCCGCGAGCCCCGGCTGCTCGCCGGGCTGGAGCAGTTGATTCTCCAGGTTGGTCAGGTTCTGGTTGGTCGCGGTCAACTGCTGCTGCAGGGCGTTCGCCTGCTGACGCAACTGGACTTCCGGGCGGACGAGGCCGAAGTAGTTGATCCCCGCCCCGCCGCCGCCCCGGAGCAGGTTCAGGTACGGGCTGAACGTCGGCCGGGCCGGGACGTTCGGTTGCGGCTGCGCGAACCCCGTCCCCGCGGCGGCGGCGAGCCCGAGCAGTGCGGCGGCGAAACGGGTCATCGCGTCTCCTCGTCCGGGGGTGTCATCGGCGGCGGGGCCGGCAGGGCTGCACCGAACCCGCCGCATGGTTGCCGGAAGACATCATACTTGCCGTTACGATCCGACTTCGAGAGCCGCGACCGCAAGGGAGCAGCCGCCGCACGGGTGAAGTTTCGTCATTCCAGGGCGGTGGCCGCAGAACACGATGGAACAACTTCACCGTTGGGGCGGCCGCTCCCTTGCGGTCGCGGCTCTCGGCGACGCCGGTTTACGGCACCACGTTCACCACCGTGCCGCCGGTGTTGTTCCCGAACACGTTGTTGTTCCCCTGGACCGTCTGCACCGTGGACGCCCCGAGCAGGGTCACGCCGAACACCCGTTCCACCGGGGCGATGACCCGGCCCAGGTAGGTGTCGACCTTCGTGAGCGGCTGGGACATCACGAACACGCGGTCGCCGGGGAGGACCTGGTAGTTCGTCTTCGCCTGCCCGCGGCGGGTGATGGCCTTCCAGTCCACGGGGAGAATCTGATCGCCGCAGCCGTCCGGGGCGGGGCGGGCGACCCACACCCGCTTGCTGGACACGGGGGACAGCCCGCCGATGAGCGCGATCGCGTCGAGGACGGTCTCGTTCCCGGTGTTCGGCAGCCGCTGCACCTGCTCGCCGTTGCCGGCGAAGTCCGTGATGACGTAGTAGAACTTGCTGTTGTACGCGAGCACGTCCACCGCCACTTCCGGCTTGAACAGGTATTTTGACAGGTGCTGTTCGACCGCGAGTTTCACCTGCGGCAGCGTCATCCCCGCGACGTACACGCTGCCGTACCCGCCGAGGCCGACGGTCCCGTCCGGGCGGACGAGGTGCTCGCCGCGAACTTGTTGGACGCCGCGCGACTGGGCGAGGGAGACCGTCACCGCGGGTTCCTTCAGGAACGCTTTCAGCTGCTTGCCCAGGACTTTTTCGATCTCGGACACGGTCAGGTCCACGACGCGAACCGCGCCGCCGTAGGTCGGCCCGAGGTTGATCGTGCCGTCCGGGTCGACCGGGTACAGGCCGTTGATCGGGTCTTTTTCCGGTGCCCCCGGCGCGAACAGGTAGAGCACGTCGAGCGGCTCCACCTTGTACGGGGGCAGCGGGATGAGCCGCTGGGCGTCGATGAGCAGGACGTCCGGGGCCTCCACCGTGTACGGCGGGTGCGTGACCTTGTTCAACTCCTTCGGGACTTGAAAGTCCGTGAGTTGCTCCATGCCGGGGTGCGGGTCGTCGTGCAGGCCGCCGGTCGAACGGCAGCCGGTGCCGGCGAGGGCGAGGGCGACCGCGACCGCCCCGACGAGGCTCGTTCTCAGGTTGTCTCGGGCCATGTCCGCGTCCTCCGGAGCCGGCATCGGGGTGGGGTGGGGGTGGCCGCAAATCGAAACTCGCCGGCACCCCCGGCGTACCCGTCCCTGCCAGAAGAATCGTCATTCCCATCCCCGCGCATCAGCGAAAATCCCCCCGATCGCGGGGTCCGGCGGGCGGGGCCGAACCCCGCAGCTTGCCGCGCGTAACCTGCGGGCTTGCGGGCGGTTCCGGTCGAAATCCGCGCGGCGGCACGGGGAATGCTTGTCCGCGGCGGGTTGAAATTTCTTCCGAATCCGCCTCGCAACCGCATTTTGTATTTGTTACCTTCTTGCCCTGCACGCTGCTCGCACCCACGGATCGGGGCTAGCGCCGGGTACACCGGGAGTCGCACGATGCGAACGAACAGTGGCACCGCCACCCCCGCCCTCCTGCTTCCGCCGGTCGCGACCGCGCTCGCCGTGGACCGCCCCCCGGCCGTGTCCCTGCCGGGCCAGCCGCCCCGGGCCTTCCCGACCCCGCTCGAACTCCTCGTCGCGCTGAAACGCCGCTGGGCCGTCGCCCTCGGCGCGGGCGCGCTGCTGGCCGTGACCGCCGTCGCCGCCGTCTGGTTCGCCCTGCCCAGCGGCAAGCACCAGGCCCGGGCGCTCGTGCAGGTCCGCAAGAACCAGACGTCCTACCTCGGGAAGGGGACGCCCGAACTCGACACCGACAGCTTCAAGCAGAACCAGGCGATCCTGCTGAAAACCCGCCTGCTGCTGAACCGCGTGGTGGCGAAGCCGAAGGTCGCCGCCCTGCCGCAGATTCAGGACACCCCGGACCCGGCCAAGGCCATCGAAACCTCGATCCTGGTGAAGTGGGAGTCCCCCGAGATCATGGCCGTCACCATGACCGGCGACGACGCGGTCGCGCTCAAGGTCGTCCTCGACACGCTGGTCACCGAGTACCTGGAAGACGCCCAGTCCGACGAGAAGCAGCTCCGGGAGACGAAGCTCAAGCTGCTGGAGGCGACGAAGGCGGACCTCGTCAAGCAGATCGCCGCGAAGCAGGCGAACCTGCAGGCGCTCGCGCAGACGGGCAACTCCCCGGACGCGCACACGAACAGCGTCACGCTGAACCTGTACGTCTCCGAGTTCACCCGAATGCTCGCGGAGATCGGCCGGCTCCAGAAGGAAGTCCGCCTGCTCGAAACCGAGCGGACCGACCTCGACACGCAACTGAAGAACGTCGACCAGCTGCCGATCGAGCCGGACGTGCTCCAGCGCACCGCGGCCGACGCCCCCCAGGTCCGCGACCGGGCCGACGCCCTGGCCCGCGCCAAGGTCGAGCACAAGCGGCTCGAATCCCAGGTGACGACGGACCACCCGCTGTTCGCGAAGAGCCTGGACGAGATCAAGAAGCTCGACAAGGAGTACCAGGCCGCCGTGCAGGAAGTCCGCCCCGAGGTGGAAGGGCTGATCCGCACGCACCGCCGGCGGGAACTCGTCGCGAAGCTGGAGCAGACCGCCGAGAAGCTGAAGTACCTGAACCGGCAGGTCGCCGCGGACGAGGACGACAAGAAGCGGCTCGAAGGACAGATTCAATCCATGCGGAAGGGCAGCTTCGGGGCGATGCTGGAGACGGACGAACTCAAGCCCTTAACGGAACGCCGCGACACGATTTCCCGCGAGATCCTGCAACTGCAGCTCGAACAGCGGGCCGACTCCCGGCTGCAACTCCGGGAAGAGGCGTTCGTCTCGCTCAACCAGAACCTGCAGCGGAAGGTGCTGATGTCCGGCGTCGCGGGCTTCGGCGGGCTCGGGTTCGTGCTGGTCGTCGTGGCCCTGCTGGAGTGGCGGACCCGCCGCGTCGACTCCGTCGACCTCGTCGTGAACGAGATGGGGATGCGCGTCCTCGGCACGATCCCGGCGTTCCCGACGAAGAACGCCCTCCGCGAAGCCGACACCGGCCAGCCGTGGCGGTGCGCGATGAACGAGTGCGTCAGCGCCGCCCGGACGATGCTGCTGCACACGGCGAAGGCGAACGGGATGCAGGTCATCATGGTCACGAGCGCCACCGAGGGGGAAGGCAAGACCTCCCTCGCGTGCCAGCTCGGGACCAGCCTCGCGTCGACCGGGCTGCGGACGCTCGTCCTGGACAGCGACATGCGGAACCCGACCGCGCACCAGCTCTTCGGCGTGCCGCTGACCCCCGGCTGCGCCGAGGTGCTGAGCCGCGACGCGGACCTGACCGACGCGATCGTGCAAACCTCCGTCCCCGACCTGTGGCTCATCCCCGCCGGGAATTGCACGACCCGCGTGCTGGCCGCCCTCGCCCAGGGGAGCACCGTCGAGGGCCTGTTCGACCGGCTCCGCGGGCAGTTCGACATCATCATCGTGGACTCGTGCCCGGTCCTCCCGGTCGCGGACGCGCTGCTCGTCGGGCAGCACGTCGACGGCGTGCTGATGAGCATCATGCAGAACGTCAGCCAGCTGCCGAAGGTCGTGACGGCGTCCGAAAAGCTGGTGCAGCTGAACATCCCGCTGCTCGGCGCGGTCGTCAGCGGCACGAAGGCGGACCACGCGGTGTACGGGTACAACTACGTGAAGCAGTTGCCGGCGTGAGATTCAGAGAACCCCTCCCCCCAGCCCCCTCCCCGAAACGGAGAGGGGGAGGAAGAGTGGGTTCTGGCTCCCCTCTCCGTTTCGGGGGGGGTTGGGGAGGGGTGGTTTTCCGATGCGCGGCGTGCTCACCATCAGCGGGGTTCTCGCAGCGTTCGCGGCCCTCGGGCTGGCGAACCGCTGGGACGCGCCGCGCACCGCCGCCGACGCGGGCGCGGTTCAAGCGAAACTCGATTCCGTTCCGATGCGGCTCGGCGAGTGGGAAGGCACGCCGACCACCATCGACGCCGGACACCTGCGGGTCGCGGAAGCGAACGCCCACCTGTCGCGGACGTACCGCAAGGGGGGAATCGCCGTGAACGTGCTGGTCCTGTTCGGCGAACCGGGCCCGCTCGGGGCTCACACGCCGGACGTGTGCTACCGCTCCGCCGGCTTCCAACAGGTGGGCCGGGAAACGCGGCGAGCCGTGCCCGGAACCGACGCGGAACTGTGGACGGCGCGGTTCGACGGCCCCGGCGTGCCGGCCGCCGCCTTGCAAGTTTCGTGGGGCTGGACCGCCGGTGCGAAGTGGGTTGCCGCCGACAACCCGCGCATCGCGTTCGCGGGGCACGCCGGCATCTTCAAGCTGTACCTCGCCCGTTCACTCGCCCCGAACGGCGACCGAAACCCCGACCCGGACGCCGAGTTTCTCCGCGTGTTTCTGAAGGAATTCGAGCAACACACGGTTCCCCTCTCCCCGCTGGGGAGAGGGGTGAGGGGTGAGGAAATTCGCTCCACCCACGTTCGATCGCTCGCGGGGGCTTCGGGTTCACCCCTCACCCCCGGCCCCTCTCCCCAGCGGGGAGAGGGGACAAAGTTGACTTAGACTTCCGACTCTCCGCCGACGGGTGCCAGGACGGCCCCCGTGACCCCTGGTTCGTAACGGGCAGGACGCCGATGATCCATACGCCGAAGCCGACCTCCCGCTGGCCGCAGATCGCCCGCCTCGACGCGCCCGCACCGCGCCGACGCGAAAGCACCTACGAGCGCGTCCGCCCCGCCCTCGACCGCGCCGCCGCCGCGGTGATGCTGGTCGTCGCCCTGCCGGTCATCGGCGTCTGCTGGCTCGCCGTGCGGCTGTCGTCCCCCGGCCCCGGCTTCTACACCCAGACCCGCAGCGGCCGCGGCGGCCGGGATTACACCATCGTCAAGCTCCGCACCATGCGGCACGACTGCGAAAAGGTCTCGGGCATTCAGTGGGCCACCAAGCGTGACAGCCGGGTGACACTGGTCGGAAAAGTCCTCCGCACGACGCACCTGGACGAACTGCCGCAACTGTTCAACGTCCTCCGCGGCGAGATGAGCCTCGTCGGCCCGCGGCCGGAACGGCCGGAAGTGATCCGCGCGAAGGGGCTGTGCGAACACGTCCCGAACTACGCCGCCCGGATGGACGTGCTGCCCGGCGTGACGGGGCTCGCCCAGGTCCAACTGCCCGCCGACACGGACCTGGACAGCGTCCGCGCGAAGGTCGCCTACGACCTGTACGCCATCCGCAACCGCAGCTTCTGGCTGGACGTGCGGATCGTCGTCGCCACCGCGTTCAAGGCCGCCGGGCTCGGGCCGGAGGCGCTGCGGAAGGTGTTCTTCCTCCCGAGTGCGGACGCGGTCGCGGCGGACGAGCCGGTCACGGTGCTGCAACTCCGCGTCAGCGGCAAGCCCGCGGAGCCGCACGAAACCCCGCGGAAGCGCCGCCTCGCGGCGGCGTGAGTTCCGACTCGTGACGGAATCGTTCGGGGCGGGTGGGTTCAACCCCTCCCCCCAACCCCCTCCCCGAAGCGGAGAGGGGGAGCAAAACCTTCTTCTCTTCCTCCCCTCTCCGTTTCGGGGAGGGGTCGGGGGAGGGGTTGAGGCCGACACCATGACGCCGCCCCGACCGAACCCGACCGCCCGCGTCCTCTACGTCACGCACCGCGTGCCGTACCCGCCGGACAAGGGCGACCGCATCCGCAACTTCCACCTCCTCCGGCAACTCTCCCGCCGGGCGAAGGTCTGGCTCGTCTCGCTGGCCGACGAACCCGTCGCGCCGGAAACCGAACGATTGCTCGGCGGCCTGTGCGAGCGGGTCGCGTTCGTGCCGACGGCCCGCCGGTTCCGCTGGGTCCGCGCGGCTCTGGCCGCCGCGTCGGGGCGGAGCCTCACCGAAGGGCTGTTCCACGAACCCGCCGCGATGAAAGTCGTCCGCCGGTTCGCCGCGGAGGCGAACTTCTCGGCCGCCGTCGCGTCCTCGTCGGCGTTGGCCGCGTACCTGCGAAGCGTGGACGGCGTCCCCGCGTTCTTCGACGCGATGGACGTGGACAGCCAGAAGTGGCTCGACTTCGCCGGCGCGAGCCGTGCCCCGAACCGCTGGGTCTACGGCTTCGAGGCGGGCCGCGTCCGCAAGCTGGAACGCTCGCTGCCCGCGTGGGCCGACGTCTGCTTCGTGAGCGAGGCCGAGGTCGCGGTGTACGAGTCGTTCGCAGGGCCGGGCACCGCCTTCGCCGCGACGAACGGCGTCGACCTGGATTACTTTCGCGCAAGAGAAACGCCCGAAGACCCCGCGTGCGTGTTCGTCGGGGCGATGGACTACCTGCCGAACGAGGACGCCGCCCGGTGGTTCGCGCGGGACGTGTGGCCGCGGGTGCGGGCGAGCTTCCCGGCCGCCGAGTTCCGCATCGTGGGCCGAAACCCGACCGCGGCCGTGCGGGAACTCGCGGAAATCCCCGGCGTTCGCGTGGTCGGCACCGTCCCGGACGTGCGGCCGTTCGTCGAGTCGTCCGCCGTCGCCGTCATGCCGATCCGCCTCGCCCGCGGCGTGCAGAACAAGGTGCTCGAAGCCCTGGCGATGGGCAAGGCGACGGTCGCCGCCCCGCCGGCGCTGGCGGCCCTCGGCACGGTTCGCGGCCGGCACCTGCTCTCCGCGACGGCGGCCGACGAGTGGGTGACAGCGGTGTGTCACTTGCTGGCGAACCCGGCCGCGCGGCGGGACCTCGGCACCGCGGGACGGGAGTTCGTGGAAACGCACCACCACTGGGACCGGTGCCTGGAACCGCTGGTGGATCGGATCAGTGGGTCACTCGCTCCGCGAGTGACCGCGCTTCCTGCCGAAGAAATGAGCGAGGCGGTTCGAGGGTAGCAGCCGTGTCACTCGCGGAGCGAGTGACCTACTAACGCACTGGACACCGTGATGAACACCCTGACATCCCTGCTGCCTCGTCGCCGGTCGCGGCCGGCCCCGTCGCGGCTGCCGGTCGTATTCGACACCCGCGTCGTGACCGGGTCGGGCGGCGGGCCGGACAAGACGATCCTGAATTCCCCGCGGTTCCTGGAGCCGCTCGGCTACCGCAACGTCTGCGGCTACCTGCACCCGCCGGGCGATCCGGGTTACGCCGAGATCGTGCGGAAGGCCGAGCGCTACCGTGCCCCCCTCGTGTCGATCCCGGACCGCGGGCCGTGGGACTGGCGCGTCGCGTCCGAACTGCTGGACGTCTGTCGCCGCGAAAATGTGGCGATCTGGCACGGCCACGACTACAAGACGAACGCCCTCGGCCTGCTGCTGACCCGCTTCCACCCGATGCGTTTGGTGACGACCGTCCACGGTTGGGTCAAGCACACGGCCCGCACGCCGCTGTACTACCGCGTCGACCGGTTCTGCCTGCCGCGGTACGAGAAGGTCTTCTGCGTCTCGGACGACTTGCTCGCCGATTGCCTGCAGGCCGGGGTGCCGGCGGCCAACTGCGAACTTCTGGAGAACGGCATCGACACCGCCGAGTTCACCCGCCGGCGGCCGGTGGACGCGGCGAAGGCCGCGCTCGGGCTCCGGCCGGATCGAGCAGTCATCGGCTCGGTCGGTCGGCTCTCGCCGGAAAAGGCGTTCGACGTGCTCGTCCGCACGCTGCCGGAACTGGCCCGCCGCGGGACGGACGCGACCCTCGTCGTCATCGGGGAAGGGGACGACCGGCCCCGGCTCGAAGCGCTGGCGCGGGAACTCGGCGTCGCCGACCGCGTGCGGCTGCCCGGCTGGCAGGGGGACGTCCGCGGCTACTTCGAGGCGATGGACGTGTTCGCCCTCAGCAGCTTGCGCGAGGGGTTGCCGAACGCCTTGCTCGAAGCGATGGCCTTGCGGGTGCCCGTGGTCGCGACCCGGATCGCCGGCATTCCGCGGGTGATCGAGTCGGGTCGCAACGGCTTCCTGGTTCGGCCCGGCGACGTGGCCGGCACGACGGCGTGCCTCGCCGGGCTGCTGACCAGTCCCGCTCTGCGGAACGAACTGGCCGACGCGGCGCGGGTCACGGTCGAGGCCCGCTACGGGTTCGCCGCCCGCATGAACCGAATCTCCCAGGTGTACGACGAGTTGTTGGCCGGACCCGCCCCCCGCCTCCCGGAGCCGCCCCGATGATGCTGCATTCGCCCGTCGCCCCCGTTCTTCCGAGAGTCGCGGTTCGGGTTCACGCGGGCCGCGAGGTCGACGCGAACGTCGACCGGCTGGCGGCGTTCGCCCTCGGTGACACCCCGGCGTCACTGAGCCGGCACCCGCGGTGGCTGCCGGTGCTGCGGGACGGCCTGGGGTACGACGTGTTCGCGCTCGAAGCGGTCGAAGCGGGCGTCACGACGGGATACCTGCCGCTCGCGCACGTGTCCAGCCTGCTGTTCGGGCGGTTCCTGGTGAGCCTGCCGTTCCTCAGCAGTAACGGCGTGCAGGCGGAAACCGACGAGGCCGAGACCGCGCTCGTCGACCGCGCCGTTGCGTTGGCGAAGGACCTCGGCGTGCGGTACCTCGAACTCCGTCACGAACGGCCGACCGACCACCCCGCGATTCCGGACGCGGTCACGCACAAGGTTCACATGCGGCTCGCGCTGCCCGACGCGCCGGAGAAGCTGTGGAAGGCCCTCGACGCGAAGGTGCGGAACCAGGTGCGGAAGGGCGAGAAGTCCGGGCTCGCGGTCGAGTGGGGCGGGCTCGACAGGTTGGACCCGTTTTACGACGTGATCGCCCGCAACATGCGCGACCTGGGTTCGCCGGTGTATGGCAAGCCGCTGTTCCGCGAGATCGTGACGGCGTTCGCCGGCGAAGCGGAACTGTGCGTCGTCCGCTCCGGCGAGACGCCCGTCGCGGCCGCGCTGCTGCTGCACGGGCCGGGGGTCACGGAGGTGCCGGTGGCGTCGTCGCTGCGGGCGTACAACTCCACCTGCGCGAACATGCTCATGTACCGTCACCTGCTCGACCGCGCGATCGCCCGCCGGCAGGACGTGTTCGACTTCGGCCGGTCCACCGTGGACGGGCCGACGTTCAAGTTCAAGAAGCAGTGGGGCGCGGAGACGTTCCCGGCGACGTGGCAGTACCACATCCGCCGCGGGCAGCTCGGGGAAATGCGGCCGGAAAACCCGCGGTACGCCCGGCTCATCGGCCTGTGGCGGCGGCTGCCGCTGGGCGTGACCCGCGTCCTCGGCCCCCGCATCGTGCGGGGGATTCCGTGACGCTTCGTGAGCCGCGACCGCACGGGAGCGGCCGCCTCAACGGTGAAGTCGTGTCATTCGAGGGCGGGGATTTCCGCGCCTCGTCGCAGCGATTTCACTGTTGGGGCGGCCGCTCCCTTGCGGTCGCGGCTCTCGTAAATCCGAATCTCACCCGATCGGCTGCCACTTGCGGCCGTCGTCGGCCAGCATTTTTGCGGCGCACTCCGGGCCCTGCGAGCCGATCGGGTACTCGTCCGGGTTCGGGGCGCTCGGGTCGCTGACGGCGGCGATGAGCGGGTCCATGATCTCCCACGCCCGCTCGATCTCGTCCGCCCGCATGAACAGCGACGCGTCCCCCTGAATCGCGTCGAGCAGCAGCCGCTCGTAGGCCTCGGGCATCGGCTTCTCGGAGTACGCCCCCTTGTAGTCGAACGCCAGGTCGCGCGGCTGGAGCCGGACGCCGTCCACGTCGGGCACCTTCGTCTGGAAGTTCAGCTTGATCCCCTCGTTCGGCTGGATGACGAGCGTCATCCGGTTGCACTGGAGCACCTCCCCCTTCGGCAGCGGGAACATCAGGTGCGGCGGGCAGTGGAACTGAATCATGATCTCGCTGTACCGGGCCTTCAGCCCTTTGCCGGAACGCAGGTAGAACGGGACGTTCTTCCACCGGCCGTTCGCGATGTTCAGCTTCACCGCCGCGTAGGTCGGCGTCTTGGAGGTCGCCGGGACGTTCGGCTCCCGCAGGTACCCCTCGTACTGCCCGGCGACGACCGCCTTCTTCGCCTCCGCGCCGCTGAGCACGGGGATGGAATCCAGCACCTTCATCTTCTCGTTGCGGAGGTTGTCCGCCGTGTAGCGGTGCGGGTTCTCCATCGCGACGAGTGTCATCACCTGGAGGATGTGGCTCTGGAACATGTCGCGGAGGACGCCGCTCGTGTCGTAGTACCCGGCCCGCCGGCCGACGGTGACGGTTTCCGCCGCGGTGATCTGGACGTGGTCGATGTACTGGTAGTTCCACAGCGGCTCGAACAGCGTGTTCGCGAACCGGAAGATCAGGATGTTCTGGACCGTTTCCTTCCCGAGGTAGTGGTCGATGCGGTAGAGCTGGTCCTCGCGCCAGTGCTTGTGGAGGACGTCGTTGAGTTCCTTCGCGGTCGCGCGGTCGTGGCCGAACGGCTTCTCGATGATGATCCGCCGGAAGCCGCCGGTCTCCTTGTTGAACTCCGCCTCGCCGAGGGTCGTGCCGAGCTGCGGGTACAGTTCCGGGGCGACGGACAGGTAGTACAGCCGGCGGCCGCCGTCCTTGCCTTCGTTCGCGTCGAACCACTTCTGGATCGGGGCCATGCCGCCGGCCTTCGTCACGTCGGCGGCGGCGTAGTGGATGCGGGCGGCGAACTTGGTCCAGTCTTCCTCGTGCCACGTCTCGCCGGCCGAGGTAAACGTCTCGCGGACCTTCGGCTTCAGGTGGTCGCGGAAGGCGTCGTCCGTGTAGTCCGTCCGGGCCACGCCGAGGACGCGGGCCTCTTCGGGCAGCCGGCCCTTGATGGCGAGGTTGAACAGGGCCGGGATGAGCTTCCGCGACGTGAGGTCGCCGGAGGCCCCGAAGATGACGACCGTCAGGGGGGCGGGCATCGGTGCGGGTCCGCGCAAAGGAATGGATAGGGGATGGGGAACATCCTACGGACCGGACCGGGAGCGTCCCCGCCAGTCGCGAGTTCGTGGCGAGCCGCGGACGCGAGTCCGCGGGTGGGAGCACCTGACCCGCCCACTGGCGTGGGCGGCTCGCCACGAACTCGCGACTGGCTCTGTCACGCCCACTCCGCCTTCACCCGGAACGCCTCGTTCGCGGAGAACTCCAGCGGGATCGCCCCGTCCGCGGGGGTGATGGGGAGGTGCTCGGTCCCCTCGCCGTCGATGCCGGCGGCGTGGGTCGGGTCTTTCGCGAACCGCAGGTCCGCGGTGCCGCCGAACCCGGCGCACTCGATGAACCGGGCGGACACGACCCGGCCTTCGCCGTGCGGCCGCAACGAAGTCATCAGCAAGCTCGGCAAGTCGACGTGGGCCAGCCAGCCGCTCGAACCCACCGGCGGCGGCCCCTTCTCCGTGAGAATCACCGGCGACGGCGCGACCCACCCGGCGGCGGTTTGCATCGGGAATTCGCGGTCGGCGGCGATCAGCAGGTCGAACTTCCGGGCCTGCTCGCCTTCCGGGATCAGCACCACGTCGGCCATGCGGGTGCCGTGCCGCTGGACGAACGGCAGCCCGCCGGTGAAGACGAACGTCCGCTCCGCGGCGAGCCGGACTTCGAGGTAGTCCGGCGACACGGGCCGGGTGTAGCTCGTCTGGACGTTCGCCCCGTTGACGCCGCGGAACAGGGCGGCGCGCTCGTCCCGCCAGGCGAACCGGGCGGCGTAGTAGCTGTGCCAGGGGTAGCCGGTCGGGGCGTGTTTCACGTCGAATTCGAGGGACACTTCCAGCGCCGGCCGGCCGACCCACGCCCGCAGGCGGTGTTTGAACGTGGCCAGCACGACATCGTGTTCGTCGAGGACGTCCCCTTCCGCGGTGACTTCGCCGAGGGCGGGGCCGGCGTGCGTGACCTTCACGGAGCGGGCCCGCGCCTTGCTGCCGGGGTTGTAGACGACCTGCATGCCGAAGCGGTTGATCCGGGTGCGGGTGTCCCGGAACGCCCGGAGGGAGCCCGTCGCGGGGTCGAGTTCCGCCTCGAAGAACTCGTTGCGAACCGTCGTGTTCTCGGCCGTCTTGATGCGGGCCTTCGGCACGGCACCGGGCGTCCGCGGCACCCACGCGAACCCGAGGGCGGGGACCTCGACGACGAGCCGGGCTTTCCCGTCGACAAATTCCGACGCCTTGACGGGATCGGCGAGCGGCACGGGGCCGGAAAATCCGTCCAGTTCCAGCGCGACCCGGCGGGTGAACGCGCACGGGTTGAGCACGAGAACCCCCGGCTTGCCGGGCTCCGAGCGGGCCTGAATGCGTTCGGCGAGCCGCCTCGCCCAGTCGGTTTCGGCGGCGATCAGCTTCGCTTCGAGTTCGTCCGGGGAGGCGACTCCCGTGTCCGCGCCGCGGGTTTCGATCGCGTCTTCGAGGTCGTCAAGGGTCTTCGTCGCGGCGAGTTCGTCCGGCCCGGCGGGGGTGAGCATCCGGTGCAGGGCGGCGACCGCGAGCGCCCCGTCGAGCCGGCGGCGGAGTCGCAGGTGCCGGGCGAACCCGCTGACGGCGTCCGGCCGGTGCAGGTTCGTGACGCGGTCGTCGAGGTAGTCCGTGAAGAAGTCGTCCGCCCCGGCGGTGCCGAGGTAGTCGCCGTAGTGGTGGTCCGCGAGGTAGCGGCCGACGGTGGTAAACTCGCCGACGGCGTCCCCGAGTTCGCCGAGGGCGAGGAACTCGTCGTACCCGATGGCGGGGGCCGTGCCCTTGTGGGCGAACGCCACCGTGGGTTGCGAGTCGCCGGTCATCGCCTTGTGGACGTGGTAGGCGAGGTTGAAGAACGTCGCGGCGTCGGCGGCCGGGTGCGGCTCGCGGGCGAACCCGTCGATCGACTTCCCGTCCGGCCCCGGCCAGTTGACGAGGGCGGCGTTGCGGGTCGGGTTCATCGCGCCGTCGAGGGCGGCGACGAACGCCCCGCCGAACCCGGCGTGCTTCGCCCAGCCGGGGAGGTCCGGGTGCAGCGCGGACCGCCGGCGGCCGTAGACCGCGGGCTCGTACCCGAGCAGCGCCCGCACCGCGGACCGGGCCTTGCCGAGGTTCCACCACTGGGATTCCGCGGGGAACAGGGCGTCTTCCCGCTCGCGGTACGCCCCGCACGCCACGTCCACGCTGCCGGGCAGGTCCGGGACGAACTTCGCCTTGAGCTCCGCGAACCGCTCCGGGAAGTCGACGGACATCCGTTCCAGCAACTCCGCGGACGCCAGCACCGTCAGCGGCAGCCCCGCCTTCAGCGACGCCGGCCAGCCGGCTTCGAGGTCCGGCTTCTCCGGGATCGCGAAGTCGAGCAGGTGGATCTTCGTCGTGTTCAGCACCTCGCGGGCGGACCGCAACTTCTCCACCGCGGCGACGAGAGTCGTGCGAACCGCGGCGGAATCCCCGGCTTCGAGAGAAACCACCGCCTGCGAGACGTCCGCCCAGAACCCGGCGACATCGAGCAGGTGTTCGTGGTCGGCCGCGTCGAACAGCGTCTCGACGAGCAGGTAGCCGTACCCGACCCCGGCGAACGACCGGGCGTCGTCGGGCGACACGTCGAGCAGTTTCCCCGCGGCGGTCCCGGCGGGCGTGTCCCAGAACCCGGCGAGCATCCGTGAATGCGTTTCCTTCCGGTCCGCAGTTGGCTTGAACGCGACGGCGTTCGCGGCCTTCACCCGGTCCGTCCAGTCGTCCGGCTGGTACAGGTGCGGGCCTTCCGGGACGGCGTAGACCGCCCCTTCCGTGGGTTGATCGTGGTCGTAGGTGGACCCGATTTGCGGCGGCTTGGCGAGCCCTTTCAACACGGCCGGGTGCCACAGGGCGAAGTACCCGGCCAGCCACGCGGCGGCCTCGTCCGGCGTCAGCGTGACCGGGTACGAGGTCGGCGGCCGGTACGGGGAGAGGAGGAAGGCGTCGCGGGTCATGGGGGTCCGGAAAGAACTATGGTTAGCCGCGAGGCAACGCCGAGCGGGAGGTTAGCCGCGAGGCGAAGCCGAGCGCGACGACTTCACCCAGGTGGGGACGATTGTGCCGGTGGCGGTCCCGCGCTCGGCTTCGCCTCGCGGCTAACCCGCGGCGTGGGTGGGAGTTCCACGCTCGGCGTTGCCTCGCGGCTAACCGGTGAAACGAACTTCCATTTTTGCGGACGCAACCCGTCCTTCACCGGGTTCTGTTCAACGTAGCGGATCGAGCGCTCAACATCCGGAGGGTCGAGAAACACCTTCCAACACCCCTGTGCCCAGCACTTCGGTGGCGGGCCGTCAACAGGTTTCAGGTTCTGAAACGGGTGGATGCCTTCCTCGACGAGACGGTTCGTGGCGTACCGCTTCAACTGAATCACGACGTTCTCGATTGTCAATTCCGACCGCCCGATCACGAGGTGGACGTGGTCCGGCAAAATGGCACACGCCCACACGGGGAGCCCGGACCGTTCCACATACCCGGCGAACCCGCGGGCCACCGCTCGCGCCTGCAGTCCGGTGAACGCGACGGGTGCCCGTTGAAGGAGTTCTTTCACCGCGAGACGTTCCGCCCGGTCGTGCCTGTTCCGTGCCAGTGACCGCGTTTCCGTTGTCTTCGTGGCCGGCCCGCCGGTGCGGAACAACTCCCAGGAGCCGACGAACTCGGACCACGAGCCGCGCGGGTCGTTCGGCAACCAGAACCCGTAGGCGCTCCAGACGACGTGATACCCCACGATCATCGCCGTCTCCCGCGCTCGGCTTCGCCTCGCGGCTAACCGCGGTTTCGCCATTCGGATATAGTACAGACAGCCCCGCCCCCGACCGGAGAAGCCCGTGGCCCGGAAGTCCGCGACACCGACGGCGAAGCGCACCGTGCCGGGGCCGACCGCGGACCGGGTGCGGGAAGCCCTGGCCCGCGCGGACTACGCCCCCGCCGTCGGGATCGCCCGAGAACTGTACGCCGCCGGGGCCACCCCCGAGAACCTGGCGATCCTCCGGAAGACGATCGTCGCGGCGGCGACCCACTTCGCCGACAGCGGCCAGCACCCGGAATTCGTTCGGACGATGGCTCACGCCGAGTCGCTGCCGACGGACCCCGCCTGGACGGGCGAACTCGCGGTCCTGCACGCCCGCGGCGGGAACGCGCCGCGGGCGAAGCAGCTCGCCGAGCCGCTGACCGACCCCGCCGTTCACGCGGCGGTCCTCGCCCACACCGTCGACCGCGCGGTGCGGTCCCGCTCGAAGTCCGCGCTGCCCGCCGACCAGCACGCCGGGTTCGACGCCGTGCTGACGGCGTTCGACCGCTACGAGAAGGGGCAGGACGACGACGCCCGCGCGGCCCTCGAAGCGGTCGGGCTGCGGTCGCCGTTCCTGGAGTGGAAGGTGCTCCTCCGCGGGCTGATCGCGTACTCCGCGGGCGAAGACGGGCGGGCCGTCGAGAACCTGTCCCGGCTGGCCCCGAACCGGCTGCCGGCCCGGCTCGCGGCCCCGCTCCGGGTCGCGCTCGACCCCGCGTTTCGGGCCGCCCAGTCCCCGGAGGCGGCCGCCCTGCTCGACGCCCGGGCGCAGGCGTTCACCGCGGACGCGGTCGTGGCCGCGCTCCGCGACGTCCGAGCCCACCTGGGCCGGGACAAGCCGCTGACGACGGCGTTCAAGGACGCGGAGAAGGCGGTGCCGGCCCTGACGCGGACCCTGCCGCACCTCGTGCCGAAGCTGGCGAACGTCTTCTACCGGGCGATCCTCCACCACGGCGAACCCGCCGACCTGCAGCGGTACCGCCGGGTGTTCCACGGCACCCCGCCGGACGACCCGAACTTCCACCGGCTCGAAGCGCTGATCTTCGAGGACGCCCGGCACTTCGAGGACGCGAACCGGCACTGGGCCGCCTACGAGGCGTGGCTCGCCGGTGCCCCCGCCGGCTGGCCGGACGCCGTCCGCACCCGCGCCCGGGCGGTGGTCCTCCACCGGATCGGCAAGAACCTCGTCGAACAGGAAGACGACCGCCAGGACGGGGCCGACGACGGGTTCGGGTTCTTCGGGCCGGCGCAGCCCCGGAAGAAGAAGGCCGTCCCGGACCCGACCCCGTTTTTCGACAGGGCGATCGGGCTCGCCCCGGACTGGACGGAGCCGGTCGTCCAGTTGTTCGCGCGGCTGATGAAAGCGGGGAAGCACGACCGGGCCGAGGTCGTGGCCCGCACCCTGCTGCTGGCGAAGCCGAACGAGGTGAAGGTCGCGCTGCTGCTCGCCGCCCACCTGTTGAAGGTCGGCCGGGCCGCGGACGCGCTGGCGCTGCGGAAGCAAGCCCTCGCCGCGAACCCGCTGGACCAGGCGGTCCGCGTCCAGACCGCGGCCGCCGTCGTCGCCGCCGCCCGTCGGGAACTGATCGCCGGGCACCTCGACGCGGCCGTCGCCGTCCTCGACCGGGACCGCGACCTGACCGCCGAGTCCGCGCCCGCCGGGGATCTCGCGATCCGGGCCGTCGCCGCGCTGAAGCAGAAGCGAACGGACGAGGCCGCCGACCTCGCCGCCAAGGCCGCCGCCCTCCCGAACCGCCGGCTCGTCGCGGCCCTGCTGCTGACCGTGAACGCGACGCTGGCCAAGGCCAGGCCCGCGGACCGCAAGCCGTTCGAGACGGGCTTCGCCGAGGCCCTCGCCGGCCCCGCCACGCCGATGGAAGCGGGCACGCTCTATTCCGGGTGGGACGCGCTCGTTCAGGAAGGGGTCGAGTACCGCGGCCAGAAGACGCAGGTGAAGAAGATCCACGACGTGTGCCTGCGGAGCGTGCAGTCCGAGGCCCCGGAGTACGACTTCGAGGTGCTCGGCCTGGAAGCCTTCCGCCACGGGGAGTGGAAACTGCTGTCCAAGCTGGCGACCCCGCTCCGCAAGAAGTTCCCGCGAAACCCCCTGTTCCCCCTCCTGCTCGCGGAGGCGGAGTTCGGCCTCGCGAAGGGCTCGCCCCGGCCGCACAAGATCGTGCGGCTGCTCGAAGACGCCCGCCACTTCGCCGAGGCCAGCCCGGAGCCGCGGCACAAGGCGTTGCTCGACCGCATCGCCCAACTCGACAAGCTGGCGAATCCGCCGAACATGTTCGACTTCCTGTTCAACCGCTTCCGGTGACCCCGCCATGTCCGACCCGTACACCGTGCTGGGAATCGCCGCCGACGCGACCGACGAGGCCGTCCGCCAGAAGTACCTGGAACTGGCCCGCGCGTTCGCGCCGGAACACCACCCGGAGCGGTTCGCCGCGATCCGGGCGGCCTACGAGAAGGTGAAGACGACCGACGCCCGCGCCCGCTACCGGTTGTTCGACGCGGGGGCCGAGGACACGATCGACGCGATCATCGAGGAGGTGCAATGTCGGACGCCGCGCCAACGGATCGGGCTGGACAAGTTGCTCAAGTCGGCGAACCCGGCTGGCCGCTGACCCCGGACCGGATCGACGCCGTACTGTCCGAGTTCCGCGGCTGGCTGGAGGCGCTGGCCGACCCGCTCCCCGCCCCGGCGGAACCCCCGGCGTTCGACCTGAACGCGGTCGTCGCCCAGTTCACCGCCCTGCGGCACGACGTGAACCTGCAAACGAAGGCGACCCGGGCCGCCGTCGAGCAGACCGCCGAGGTGCTGAAGCACGTCGCGGCACCGGCCGACCCGGACGAGGCGGTCCGCCCGCTGGTGAAGGCGGTCATCGACATCGCGGACGCCCTCGGAACCGCGGTGGCGCGGATCGAAAAGGCCCGCGAGACGCTCGAGCCGTTGCTCGACGAACTCGCCGCCGCCGACCTTCCGCCCGCCCCGGCATCGGCGGCGTCGCCCCGGCCCGGGGTCCTCGCCCGCCTGTTCGCCGCGCCCCCCGCACCGGACCCGGACTGGCGAACGTGGGCCGAGCAAACCCGGAAGATGAGTGAAGACAAGGCCGCCGCCGCGTCGAAGGCCGCCGACACGCTCCGCCCCGTGCTCGCGGGCGTGTCCGACGGCTACGCGATGAGCCTCCGCCGGGTGGACCGGGTGCTCCCCACCTTCGGCGTCGACGCGATCGAGAGCCTGGGAAAGCCCTTCGACCCGGAGCTCATGGAAGCCGTGGAAATGACCGCGTCGCCGGGCGCGGCGTCGGGTACGGTGGTGGAGGAGGTCCGCCGCGGCTACCGGTGGAAGGGGAAGCTGTTCCGGTTCGCCCAGGTGAAAGTCGCGCGGTGAGCGAACCGCAGGGGGAATGCCATGACGACCGCCACGCTGCCCGCCCCGACGTTTACCCCCGCCCGGCTTCGCTGGACGTGTGACACGTTCCACGACGTGTGCGACACCGGGGTGTTCGAGGGGCGAAACGTGATCCTCGTCGACGGGGAGATTCTGGAGATGCCCGCCCCAAATCCGCCCCACGACATGGCGTTGACTCTGGCGGACTACCAGCTGAAGAAGCTCTTCGCGACCGGGTTCGTCGTCCGCGTCCAGATGGGCCTCGTGTTCGGCCTGCGGACGGACCCGGTGCCGGACATCGCCGTCGTGACCGGGTCGCCGCGGGACTACACGGCCCACCCCCGGACGGCGGTGCTGGTGGTGGAGGTGGCGGACTCGTCGCTGGGCTACGACCGGACGGACAAGGCGAGCCTGTACGCCGCGGCGGGGGTCGCGGACTACTGGGTGGTGGACGTGGCCGGCCGGACGGTGGAGGTGTTCCGCGACCCGCGACCGGACGGGGCCCAGCCGTTCGGGGCGGGGTACGCCAGTGTGACCGCGTTCGGGCCGGGGGACGCGGTGACGCCGCTCGCCGGGCCGGGCGGGAGCGTGCCCGTCGCCGAACTGTTGCCGTAACGGACCGGGAGAGGACCATGACGACCGCAACGATGCCGGCTCCGGTCCCCTCCGCACCGGGGCCGCGGGTCTGGACCCGCGACGAAATGTACCGCCTCGCGGACCTGGGCTTCTTCCGCGGCCAGCGCGCGGAGCGGATCGGAGGGCAGATCGTGGTCCAGTCGCCGCAGAACTGGCGTCACGCGGTGTCGACCGACCGGGCCGGCGAGGTCTTGCGCGCCGCGTTCGGCCCCGGGTTCTGGGTGCGGACGCAACTTCCGCTGGAACTCGGACTCGATTCCGACCCGGAGCCGGACGTGTCGGTCATCGCCGGGAGAAGGGAAGACTTCACGGCCCACCCCCGGACGGCGGTGCTGGTGGTGGAGGTGGCGGACTCGTCGCTGGGCTACGACCGGACGGACAAGGCGAGCCTGTACGCCGCGGCGGGGGTCGCGGACTACTGGGTGGTGGACGTGGCCGGCCGGACGGTGGAGGTGTTCCGCGACCCGCGACCGGATGCGTCGTCCCCGTTCGGCGCGACATACGCCAGCGTGACCGCGTTCGGGCCGGGGGACGCGGTGACCCTGCTCGCCGGGCCGGGCGGGGCCGTGCCCGTCGCCGAACTGTTGCCCTGAGGCGGGGTCATTCCCGTTTCCCCGCCCGCGGATTCGGCATAAGCTATATCTCTGATAGTCACTCGTAAGGTCGCCGCCTGGGACGCGCCCGCCCAGGGGTCACGCCCTCGCCCGTGTTCAGACCGCGACCGGAGACCGGCATGTCCCTGGATTTGTCCCGCGGGCCGAAGCAGTTCGGCAACTACGATCTCCTCTCGAAGATCGCCGAGGGCGGCATGGGCGCGGTCTACAAGGGCCGGTCCCGCGAGTCCGGCCAGATCGTCGCCATCAAGATCGTCCCGCCCGAGGCCGCCAAGAGCCCGCTGCTGCTGAAGCGGTTCGAGCAGGAGTTCAAGGCCGCCAGCCTCATCGACCACCCGAACGTCGTCAAGGCCATCGACTACTGCGGCACCGGCGCGTCCCCGTTCCTCGTCATGGAGTTCGTCGACGGCGAGTCCCTCGGCCAGAAGGTCGAGCGGGACGGGGCGCTGAAGGAGGCGGAAGCCATCCGCCTGATCGGGCAAGTCTGCGAGGGCCTGCACCGCGCCCACAAGCAGGGGCTGATCCACCGCGACGTGAAGCCGGACAACATCCTCGTCACCCGCGACGGCGTCACGGCGAAGCTGACGGACCTCGGGCTCGTCAAGGACATCGAAGGCGAACTGAACCTGACCAAGACCGGCCGCGGCCTCGGCACGCCCCACTTCATGGCCCCGGAACAGTTCCGCAACGCCAAGAACGCGGACGTCCGGTGCGACGTGTACAGCCTCGGCGCGACCCTCTACACGATGCTCACCGGGCTGATCCCGTTCGACAAGACGAGCCCGCTCGACTGCTGGGTGAAGAAGAGCAAGAACGACTTCGCCGAGCCCCGGCTGGTGAACCCGAAGGTGTCCGAGCGGGTGAGCTGGGCCGTCCGCCGGGCCATGTCCGCCGACTCGACCCAGCGGCCCGCGTCCTGCCGCGAGTTCATGGAAGACCTGACCGGCGGCGGGTGGAAGTCCGGCCAGAACGCGACCGACTCCGTCGCCCTGTTCGGCGAAGACCTGTGGTACATGGTCTACCGCGACGAGACCGGCGCGATGCGGACGGTGAAGGGGAACACGGACAGCATCCGCAAGAACATCCAGACCGGGGCGCTCGGGGACGTGAGCACGATCCTCGTCAGCCGGACGAAGACCGGGCAGTTCCAGCCGGTGAAGACGATCCCCGAGTTCCGCGACCTGCTGATCGGCCCGGCCCCGTCGGGCATCGGCCTCGCCGCGATGGCCGGGTCGAAGGGCTCCAACGCCCGCATGACCCCGCCGGCCGACCCGAACGCGGTCCAGCTCGGCGACCTGACCGGCGGGTCCGGCCCGACCAGCGGCCGACTCGGCCAGCGGTCCGGCCCCCGCATCTCCCCGAGCACCCCGCTGTCCGCGACCCGCCAGCCGCCGCAACCCGCCTCCGGCACCCGCTCCCCGCCCCCCGTCGCGATGGTGGAAACCTCGAACCGCCTCCCGATGGTGAGCGGCACGGCGGGCAAGCAACCCAAGCTCCCGGACACCGACACCCCGTTCCGCAACCGCAAGCAGAAGCCGGACGTCATGCTGTACGTGCTGGTGGGGCTCCTGGTCGTCGCCGCGGGCATCGGCGTGGCGCTGTTTCTGAAGTGAGGCGGGGGTTGAAGGGCTGCTCCTCTCTGGTGTGTGACGGCCTCTTTCGCTGAACTCTCGATCGCGCAATCACCCGTTCTGCGAACGAGGGTCTGCTGTTCATGCGGGTAACGGTTTAGCCCTTCTTCGGGACGCCGGTCTTCTTGGGCTTCTTCGCGGGAGACGTTTTCGCCGCCGGTCGCTTCGGGGCGACTCGGGTCGGGGGTTTCGGGCGAGGCGATGAAGCAGGGTTCGTCGGCCCGGTCTCGAGGTCGATGCCGAAGATCGCCCCCAGGTCACCGGGGGCGATCCTGGGACTTCCCTTCCGAGACCTGGCGGCCGCGGTCGGGATCGCTTGCCCGATCAATTCCGCGTGATCGACGCCGCGCAAGGCGAACAACAACTCCGGCGAGGAATCGAGCCGGTGCCCGACGCCGTACAGGCTCGCCGCGACGTGCTTGCACATGCCCGCGTAGTCCGGGCAACTGCACCGCATCGTGATTTCCCGCGGGTTCGGGAACAGGCCGTGGGTCCGATCGGTCACGGTTTCCATCACGGCTTTCGAGAGCTTGCCCTGGAGCAGTTCGACGAGGGTGCCAATCTTGCCGGCACACTCGGCCTTCAGCTTTGTCCAGTCCGACTTCGGAAGTGGGGCGACGTCGATTCGAACCGTGTAGAGTTCCGATCCGCTCACGAGGGCGTTGATCCGACCCTTCTCAATCTTGAGATCGATCACCGAGCCGTTGCGAACGTAAGTCCGCCCCCGCGGCAGCCGGTTCGCGAAATCGCTGTAGCCTTCGAGATTCTTGCACCACGCCTGCCCCCAGAACGTCGTGGTGATGGTGCGACCTTTAATCTTGACCGGGGAAACGACCTCGCCATTCTTGGTCCGCTTCGCGACTTCCTTCGCGGCCTGGGCCTGCCGCTGGGCGACGCTCACATACGGACGAAAGGAGAACCAACCCATGTCTGAGCCTCCTGGCTCGTAGGAATGATCCGTCTCCGGCATCAGAGCCCAGCAATCAGTTCATCCCAAGTCGTCGCCTCGAGAACCCGGTCGGCGAGCAGTTCCATCCGGTCGGACTCGGCATTCTCGCGGAGCCGAGCGCGTTGGCTTTCCGTGGGTGCCGCACCGAACTTCTTCGTTCCCAATCGGACCACGAACTTGACTGCGGCTTCCCGAGCTTCGGCACGGCCCTGGCTCAGACCTTGACTCAGCCCTTGGCTCAGTCCTTGACTCAGACCTCGGCTGAGGCCTTGGCTCACACCCCTGTTCAAGATCAGTTGGTAGGTCGTCGAGTCTTCGAAGGTCATGGCGAAGTTCCGGTAAAGAGATTCGACCTGCTCCAGAAAATAACGTAACCCGCAGAGCACGAACGACGAACCCAGAAGCCCTCGTCGGTCAACAAGGCGAGCGGAGCCAGTCCGATCCCGGCCGAGAGGAGCGAGTCGACGGACTCGCGCCAGATTCTTCGCCATGCTCCGATTCTACGCCCGGTTTACCCCTCGGTCGCTTGGTGGAGATCGAGGTGCACGAATCGTAAGAGAGTCGCGTCGTCCATCTCCGTCAGCAGGACGTCCGCGCCCCCGCCCGACCCGATCACTTCCCCCGCAATTCGACTTTTCTGTGCGATCATCTCGTCGATCCGTTCCTCGACCGTGCCCCGGCAGATGAACTTGTGGACGAGCACGTTCTTCCGCTGGCCGATGCGGAAGGCGCGGTCGGTGGCCTGGTTCTCGATCGCGGGGTTCCACCACCGGTCGAAGTGGATCACGTGCGCGGCGGCCGTCAGGTTCAGGCCGACGCCCCCGGCCTTCAGCGACAGCACGAAGAACGGGGGGCCGTCGTCGCGCTGGAACCGGTCGACGAACTCCTTCCGCTTCTTGACCGCGGTGCCGCCGTGCAGGACGAGTCCCGGGCGACCGAAGAGCGTGGCGAGGAACTCGGCCAGCGGGTCGGCGATCTCGCGGAACTGGGTGAAGACGAGCACTTTCTCCTGTCGCGACGCGATCTCCTCGGCGATCTCGGCCAGTCGGCGGAACTTGCCGCTGCGGTCGGCCGCGTAGTCGAGGGTGCCGGTCACCTGAGCCGGGTGGTTGCAGATTTGCTTCAGCCGCATCAGTTGGGCGAGCACGATCCCGCGCCGCTGGATGCCGTCGGTGCCCTGCAACTGCGCGGCGAGTTCGTCGACGGCGCGTTGATAGAGGGCGGCCTGGTGCTTGCTCAGCGTGCAGTAGGCGTTGACCTCCGTCTTGTCCGGGAGGTCGGCGATGACGCTCCGGTCCGTCTTCAGTCGCCGCAGGATGTACGGGCGGACGAGTGACCGCAGCGGCTCGAACGACGGCTCCGCGGCGCTCTGCAACCGCTTGACGAAGCGGCCGAACTCCTTCGACGTGCCGAGCAGACCGGGGTTCAGGAAGTCGAAGAGGGACCACAGGTCCGAGAGCCGGTTCTCGACCGGCGTCCCCGTCATGGCGATCCGGCTCGATGCGCGAAGTTGTTTCACCGCGAGCGTCTGTTTCGTTCCGGAGTTCTTGATGGCCTGGGCCTCGTCGAGAATGGCGAGCCGCCACGGGTGCTGCTTCAACCACTCCGTGCGGACGAGCATCCCGTAGGTCGTCACGACGAGGTCGAACGTGTCGGCCGTGCGGGCGTCGACCTCGTTCGCCGACGGTTCGGAGGGGTGGACCACGGCGAACCGCAGGCTCGGGGCGAACTTCGCCAGTTCGGCTTTCCAGTTCGCGATGAGCGACGCCGGCACGACGAGCAGACTCGCGGGCTTGCTCCGCTCCCGTTTCGCATCGAGCAACAGCGCGAGGACCTGGACCGTCTTCCCGAGCCCCATGTCGTCGGCGAGGCACGCCCCCAGGCCGAGCCGCGTGACGAACCGCAGCCACGAGTAGCCGGTCCGCTGGTACGGGCGAAGCTCCGCCTTCAGACCCGGCGGCGCGGCCTCGGCCAGCGTCTCCGGCGACCGCAGCTTCGCGAGGGTGGCCTCCAGCTCCGGACCTGTCGACAGCCCCGACCACTCGCGGACCGCACCCGGCGCAGCGTCCGTTTCGTCTCGCGTCAGGCGTGCCCCGGACAGCAGCCGCATCCCCTCGAAGAACGAGATCCCGTCCCGGCGGACGTCGCGCTCGACCCGCTTCCAGTGGTCGAGCGCTTCCTGCAACTTCTCGCGGTCGACTTCGACCCACTTGCCCTTGAGCGGGACGGGCCCCCCGCCGGAGGCGAGCAACTCGGCGATCTCGTCCGGGCCGAGCGACTCGCCGCCGAGGCTCATGCCGACCGAGAAACCGAGCAGCGAATCGACGCCGAGCGAGGTCGGGTTCTTGCCGTTGATCTGGACGCTGACGCGCGGCCGGGGCGGGGTGCGGGCGTTCCACCAGTCGGGGACTCGCACGACGAGTCCGCTCGATTCGAGCAGGGGGATCGCCCTCAGGAACTCGTAGGCCTCCCGCGGGGACCACGCGACGGGCTCGTAGATCTCGCCGGTATCGACGAGCCCGCGAATGAGGTCGGACGACTCCGCGGCCCGGGAGATCGGCAGCAGCAGGTTGAGCATCGCCGGGCGGTTCTTCTCGCCGGCGTAGACCTGCAACGCCCGCCCGAGCGGCTCGTGCTTCACCTTGCCCTGCGGCGTCAGCCCGTTGGCGAACGTCGCCAGGAAGGCGAACGGGTGGTCGGGGTCGCGCTTGTTCTCGGCGAGGTGCAGGGTGACGCGCCCGACGTTCCGCCATTGCGGGTTGCGCTCGCGGAGGTAGCCCGTCGCCCCGTCCGGGTGTTGGGCGACTTCGCGGCGAACGAGTCCGTCCAGTTCGCGCCACCACCCCGCGAGGACCTCGGCGGTCAGGTACTCCGCTCCGGCCATCGGCGGGACTTGAAGCACGAGCCGGTCGAGTTCCTCCCGCGGCGGCGGAACGTCCGTCGGGTGACCGCCGCCGTTTGCGGTGACGAGCTTGACGAACTCGCCGAGATACAGTCGGGCGAACGACCGCGCGAACTCGAAGTCGGCGGGCAGTGCCGCGTCGCCGCCCGCGGTGGCGGCGGCGAGCATCCCGCGGACCGGGTCGGCCCGGAAGGCGTCGAGTACCCCGGCAGCCAGCGCCGGGGGCGAACGATCCGGCGATTCCCGGACCAGAAGTCGACCCCGAGGCGTGATCGACAACTCGGGCATCGGATCGTGACTCGAACGGGAGACGAGGCGGGACTCCCGTCAAGATAGAGAGAAGAGCCCGGGCTCGCCGGACGCGATCGGTGGGACAACGAGGCCCGGTTGCACCAGTTGCCGGGTACAAGACCCCGGCCGAGGGCTGCCGGGCGGGAAGGCCAAACTTCTCCCCCTCCAGGGGGTGGGGGGGCGGGCGGCCACTATTTCGTCGCGCGTGCCCAGAGTTTCAGGTTCCGAAACTCCACCGGATGGCCGTGGTTCTGCAGGAGCAGGTAGCCCACTCGGGGGCGATCCTTGATGACGGGGTGTTCCGCCTGATCCAGGTCTTGCACGACCCGATCGTTCAGGGTGACGCGCAACCTGGTCCCGTCGCACACGATCTCCAGGGCGTTCCACTCCCCGGTCGGTTTGGCGGCACTGGTCTCGGGCGCGACCGCACCGTAGAAGGCCCCCGTGCTCGTCAGCGACGGGGCCGCCCCCGCGTCGTCCTGGATCTGGACCTCGTAGCCCGACTTGGACGGCAACGTCTCGTCCGGGTTGCCGTCGTAAGGCTTCGGCACCCGGACACAGACGCCGCTGTTGCACCCCGTTGACGTGCGGTATTCCAGCCGCAGCGTGAAGTCGCCCAGCTTCCGGTCGTACCGCAAGAACCCGCAGTTCCCGCGCGACCCGTCGCAGGTCAGAACGCCGTCCTTGAGGCTCCACGTCTTCACGTCCGGGTGTTTGGCCTTGAAGAACGAATGCTGCTCCTCCGCCCAGCCGGTCAAGTCGCCCGAGGCGAAGAGGGCCTCGCCCGGGGACCGCGTGCCCAGGTCGACCAGGCCTTTCGCGTTGGCCGCCCAGACGGGTTTCGTCACGTCGCGGAACTCGTTGCGGGCGAGGACCGCGCCGCCCGCGTTCGGGCCGAGTTGGATCCCGACCGGGCCGCGTTCGACGACGTTGGCGTCGAACACCAAATCGCGGAACAACTCGCCACCCGGTCGGGGGGCGGGGGGCGAGTCGCCCGTCCACGGTTGAGTCACGATTCGCTGGTTGAACCGCAGGACGTTGCCCCGCTGGATGTGGCCGAGGGTGGTGGGCACCGGTCCGCCCAGGATGTCGTCGGCGAAGACGGGCAGCTTGCGGTCGGGGTACTGGAGGGCTCCCGTCTTGGTGATCCGCAGCCGGTGGCCGTCCAGGCCCGTGTAGCCGAACGGGGCGTTCTTCTCCGGGTTCGGGCCGCGGAAGCCGATCCCCGGGTGGTACGTCTGGGCGGAACTGATGCGGTTCTCGCGGAACTGGACGAACCACCCCATCTGCCCCCAGAGCCCCTGGGTCCGGTCCGCGCGGCAGTTGTCGACGGTGTAGTCGAAGAACGAGCCGTAGAGTTGCGCGAACGCGGAGGCGTCCGTGCAGCGGCAGTCGTAGACGATCATGTGCCGCATCAGCGACCAGACGCCCAGCGTGCTGGTCTCGTCCGGGGGCACGTCCCAGGGCCGCTCCAGGGTGAGGCGGTCGGCCGTGTTCGACGCGACGACGCGGTACTGGCCGGCCCCCGTCCCGTCGAGCACGATCGCCGCCATGCCGGCGAACTCGTTCGGCACCCACGCCGTGTTCTTGGCGGACACCGACGTGCCGTCGACCCGGTCCGGCTTCCCGAGCCAGGTCGCGGTCCCGATGTGGGCGCGGTGGTGCCGGGGTGCGATCTCGACCGACATCTTTCGGGCGGTCGTGTCCGGCGGGGTGGCAAACGGCTTGTCGAGGAACACGGTGTCCTCGGTGTTGCCCACGACCGTGCGGGATTGCCCCGCCCCGGCCCCGCCGTGGAAGGCCCGGACGAACACCGTGCCGCCCTTGAAGCAGTCGGGCACCCACCCGGTCCGGAAGCCGTCCGGGCTCTCCTCGGTCGGGAACCGGAGGAAGGGCTTGCCGTCCCGGGTGCCGACCTCGGCGGGCGTGCCCCAGTATTGGGCCGCGGGGCGGGCCGTGGGCAGGGCGCTGATGTCGAGGGTCATCGCCTCCCGCTCCCCGCGGACGAAGTTGTGGGTCGTGTTGTGGGCCGAGTACACCCGGTTCATGCCGACCCAGCCCCACCCCCAGCTGGAGGAACACTTCAGGTCGTTGCGCTCGCAGACGACGTCCACCGCCCCGCCGCCCAGGAGCGTCCAGGCGTAGCCCATGTGGTTCGCGAACGAGTTGCGCACCACCCGGGCGTTGACGGCGTTCGTGACGTGGTTGTCGCCCCCCTCGCAGACGCAATCGGCCACCTCGCAGTTCCGCCCGTCGAAGACGAGGAAGTTGCGGAGGCCCTCCCAGTACTTCTTGTTGAGCGCCGGGATCTCCTGCACCGGCTTCTGCTGCTCGGGCCGGCTCGCCAGGAGTTGGTGCTGGAACAGCACCCGGCGGAAGAAGATGTCGCCGCCCTGCCCGAACGGGCGGACGCGGGTCTCGGCGTCTTCCGGGACCGACTTCGGCGAGTGGAGTTCGTACTGCACGTCGAACACCAGGTGCTCGACCCGTCGGCCCGTGACGGTCAGGTCTTCGATCCCGCACTTCGGGCCGACGAAGATCGCCGCCTTCGTGAAATCCTTGTCATCTTTGGGCGGTTCGAGCGACCACTTCAGAACGGTCGCGTCGCGATGTTCGCCGCGGAGGATGGTCTTGGCGGGAACCACGAGGTGGTTCGTGAACCGGTAGGTGCCCCACGGGAAGGAGACGACCCCGCCGCCGTTTTTGTCCGCCGCCGCCAGGGCCTCTCGCACGGCCTTGGTGTCGTCCGCGACGTCGTCCCCCTTGGCCCCGAAGTCGCGGACGTTGAACGTCTTGGATGGCCAGACTTCGGGTTGTTTCACTTCGACGATGAGCGGGTCGCCCCACCCCGCCGGGCCGCCCTTGCCCGTGTGGGCGAACAGCTCGTAGGCCCCGGCCGGGGTGTCGTCCGGAACGCGGGCGAGCAACGAGAACGGCTCGGCTTTCTGAACCGGAAGGGCGATCGGATCCCCGCCGGATTTCGGTCGGAGTACGAGGCGCGGTCTCGGACTCGCGTCCCCGCGGAGGGTGAAATTCTTGCCGATGACCTGGATTTCCGAACCCGGGGGGAACTGGTTGGCGACCAACCCCGGCCGCAAGGTTGTGGGCTGCGAGAACCACAGTTCCGGGCGGTTCAGAACCCGCGGGGCGCTCGTTGCCCCGCCGGCCGAGACCTGCACGGCGAACAGGCCCGGGGTCGACGATTCGGGGAGCACGAACTTGAGCGACCCGGCGGAGGGTTGAATCGGCTTCACCTGCGCCGCGGTTTTCGGCGCGTCCTTCACGAGCACCGACGGCGGGACGCCGGGGTTGCCGTCGGGCAATCGCCAGACGACGACGCCGTCCGCCTCCCCCATGCCCCCGCCGTAGAGCAACACCACGTCGCCCGGAGCAGTCCGGTCCGGGGCCCAGAACACGACCGGGGCCGCCGCGCGGCTCGGGCAGGCGAGCGCGACGAGGCACGCCGTCGACAGAACCATGCGGGCGATGCGCTTCATCTCGATGGTCTCTGATCACCGGGGCTTGGAACCGACGACCGCAGGTCAACCGAATCACTGGGCCGGCCGACAGGTCTGGTCGCGCGGCCGACGGGACTCCCCGCCGGTCATGGAATTTCGACCCGAAGCGGCTTGCCCGCGCTCGGGGTCACCTCGACGCGCAGTCTGGTTTTCGCCGAGTCTGAGAATTCGGGCGGAACCGACTCCACCCGCGACGGCGGGCTGGCGTCCGGCGAGTAGACGCCGCCACCGCTCTCGGCGATTGTCTTGAGGTACTCCGCTTCCGACAGTCCGTTGGGAGGGATCAGTTTCGAGACGGTCACCCGGTACGATCCTGCTTCGACGCCGCCGAGCGTCTCGCCCCCCGGCTTGTGGGTGCGAGCGGTGAACGTCCCGTCGGCCCCGGTCACCGCCGTTGCCGCGTGCCGACCGGGTCCCGGAGGATCGGGCGCGAGCACGACCGTCGCCCCGGGCAGGGGCTTCCCGCCCTGGGTGACCGTGCCGGTCACCTCACCGACGCCACCGGCACACCCGGTTCCGAAGGCGAGCCCGCACATGAGAAGGCATGGGATCCGCATCTGGACTCCGTCGCGGTTAGAAGTTCCCGAAGACCTCACCGCCCGAGACGGTTCCCAGGGCTCCCCAGACCCCGTACGGGCTGGCACCGGTCGTCGGCTCGGCCGCGGCCGGGTTTCCCGCGTCGATGCCGTTCGGGATGAACCGAACGCTCCCGTCGACCATCACGGCGTTCACCCCTCCGGTGTGATAGCTGGTCGCGCTCAGGAGGCCCCAGGAATCCCCCCAGTTGTCGGCGATGCAACTCGGGCTGTTCGGGGGCAGGACCGTGTTGAACCCCACGTGCGGTGCGAGCCCGCTGTGCCACAGGGCGGTCAACGCCCGGGCCGACTGGACCCCCACGGTGTACTGGCCGTTGACCACCGTTGTCAGGCAGCCGGCCGGGTTCGCGTTCATCCCGGAGCGGTTGTTCGCCGCCAGGCCGTGAAAGTCGGTCGCGGACGCGTTCCCCGCCTGCTCGCTCATCAGAAGAGTGTTGCTGGTCCCGTCGATCACGTCCGTCAGACGGACCCGGGAGTTGAAGCCGAACGCCCCGCGGGCGTTGGCCGAGTTGTGGTTGTTCGCAATCTTATCGCCGAAACAAAGGACGTAGTTTCGACGGCCCGGGTACGGACCGCGATCGGGGTACTCGGTGCCCGGCGGAGAAGACGGACACCGGAGGACCGCCATGTCGGCCCGCCAGGGGGCGAACTGGGCCCCGAAGTCGCGCGGCATGCCGAACGGCATGATCGGGGTCGATCCGTCCATGCCGCCGGCGAGGATCTGGTTGTAGAGGGGTTCTTGCTCTAGATAGGGCAACAGGTAAACGAGTCCGCTGATCGTGTCCTCGTTCCCGCGCGGGTTAGTGCTTCTCGTTCCGGGGGACGGGTTGGTCTGGCCGCGGGCGAAAATCAGCCTCCCGGCGGCGTCGTGGTGGGTGTGGTGGGCGAGGCCCAGCTGCTTGAGATTGTTCGCGCACCTGGCACGGGCGGCCGACTCCCGAACCTTCTGCACGGCCGGGAGAAGCAGTCCGATCAGAATCGCGATGATCGCAATCACGACAAGCAACTCGATCAACGTAAAGCCACGAGCAGAGGCCGCTCGCCGGTGGGGGGTCGGCATGAGACACCTGGGAGAGAGTCCTACGACAGCAAGGAATCTCCGCGGGAAGCGGTCCCGAGTTGGACAAAAATCCGGGACCCTCCCCAAAATAATCGCTCGCAGCCATCGAGGCCTCCGCACGCCCGGCGAGCAGCGGATGGGACTCCGCCGCAAAGTGCCCGGGATTCTTGTCCAAAACTCGTGCGGGAATGCGGAGAAACCATCGGATGGCGGATTCCGACGAGAGGCACGAGCAGTTCACCCGGCTGTTCCTGGCACACGAGCCGGAGATCCTTCGGGCCGTCCTGCCGTTCGTGCCGCACCGCCCCGACGCCCGGGAGGTGGTTCAAGAAACCGCCGTCGCTCTGTGGCGGCACTTCGCCGAGTACGACCCCGGCCGGCCGTTCGGGGCCTGGGCTTGCGGGTTCGCTCGGATCGAAGTCCGGCGGTTCCTTCGCGCGGCCGCCCGGCAACGGTCCCTCTCGGAGAAGGCGGCCGCGGCCTTGATGGCGGCGCGATCTCGAGGCTCGGCCGACCCCGGCGAGTTCGTCGGCCGGCTCGCGGGGTGTCTCGACCGGCTTCCGCCCGATGCGAGGCGGTTGATCGAAGGGTATTACACGGACGACCGCCCCGTGGAGACCCTGGCGGCCGAGACGGGGCGCTCTGTGGACGCGGTGTACAAGGCCATCCAGCGGTCTCGACGCGCCCTCGCGGACTGCGTCGATTCCCGTCGCACCTAACCCCGGACCCGCCATGTCCGACGCCGAGTTTCGCGATCTGGTCGACCGGCACCTCGACGGGCTGACGTCGAGTGAGGAGGCGGCCGCCCTCTCGGCCCGGCTGGAAGCCGACCCCGCCGCGTGCGACGAATACCTCCGCCTGGCGGACGTTCATGCCGCTCTGGGGTCCGAGGCGATTCCCGGCCCGACGCCGGATCTCCACCCCCCTGCTCGTCCCGCCGCGCGTCGGAGGGGGTTGCGTGCCACCGCCGCCTTCGGCCCCGGGCTCGCGGTCGGGGTGATGTTCGGGGTGCTCTCGACCTCGCTCGTCTGGGCCTACGCGATCCCCGGCAAGCCGAACCCCGCGGCCGAACCCCTGCCCGCGCTCCCGCTTCTCGATGGCGGGTTCGAATCCACGCGCCCGGAGGGGGATGGGGTGCCCACTCGGCCGGGGACTTGGGGCGGCGACTTGAGCCGGGCCGTCGGCCCGACAGCGGGCGTCACTCCGCACGAGGGCGTGCGGATGCTCCAGTTCCTGCGGCCGGACAACACCCGGACCCCGCCCGGAGGGGGGCAACAAACGTCGGAGCAGTGGCAGACCATCGACCTCCGCCCCCTCCGCGGCCAACTCGGACGGAAACCCTTCACCGCCGAAGTCTCGGCCTGGTTCGCCCACGCTGCGACCGACGCCTCCGAACACTCGGCCGCCAAAGTCGGGGTCCACATCGCGGCCTTCGCCGGCGATCCGTCCGACGCCCCCAGGGTGTGGAACGAGCGTCGGACGGTTGCGCTCTCGGAAGGATTTCAGGACGAGCAACTCGAGCCGGGCTCGGGTTGGTTTCAGGTCGCGGCTCGACTCGTCGTGCCCGCCGAGGCGGACTGCCTTCTGACGCAGGTCCGCGTGACTGCGGGCAAGGGCCGCTCGATCGCCTTCGACCGGTGCTTTGCGGACAGCGTGCGGGTGACCCGTCTGGGCAAGCCGAGGTGAAGCGGTCGGCGACCGGGATCCGTTTGTCTTCTCCGGGGCGTCGGAGTCGGCGCGAAGGGGTTGGTTGATCTGTCAGTTTCTGTGTCCAGATCTCGCCCCCGCCGGCAACCTCACTTCAGGATGACCGAACCGAACGGCGTTGGGGTACACTCGATGAACCGGCTGCTTCTGTTCCCGGCGGTACTCCTCGCGGGAGTGGCGCAGGCTCAGTCGAAGACCCAGCCGATCCCGGTGCCGGAGTCGCTGAAGCCGTTCAAGGCGAGCATTTCGGACCGCAAGGACTGGGGTCCGACACTGGTTCTCACCGGCGAAGAACCGCTCTCCGCCGCACAGTGGGAGGATGTCGCGAAGCTGCCGGTGCGGGCGTTCATTCTGAACGGGAAGGTCAGCGACGACGCGGGGATGGCGGCGCTCGCCAAGATCGGCCCGAAGGTGCTGCAGTTCGGCCACTCCCCGATGACCGACGAGGGGGCGGCCCGCTTCGCGGAGATGAAGGACCTGCGCGTGTTGCTGATGTCCCACACGGACAGGCTGACGCCGAAGGCGGCCGCCGCGTTGACCGACCACCCGGCGCTGGAAGTGTTCGCCAACGACGGCAAGTTCGGCATCGGCGGCATGAAGGAGATCGCGTCGGCCAAGAAACTCCGGGTCATGACGCTGCAGCACGGCGTCGCGTCGGACGGGAACGCCGCCCTGCTGGCGAAGCACCCCGGTCTGGAAACGCTGACGCTGTGGCCGAGCGGAACGGCTGCGTTCACGGACGCCGGCGTCCCGCCGCTGGCGACGATCCCGAACCTGAAGGAACTCACGATCGAACTGTCCGTGCTGACGCACGCCGGGCTGAAGTCGCTGAAGGACGCCCCGAAACTGGCGAAGCTGAACCTCAAGGGCGTCGCGATTTCGGACGAGGATCTCGCGAAGGTGAAGGCGGACCTGCCGGCCGTCGCGGTCACGCACACGCCGATGACGCCGGAGTACCGCAAGCAGTGGGATGCGTTCGCGGCGAAGAAGAAGTAAACGAAGAGAATTTCACACAAAGCCGCAAAGCCACCAAGCAACCCAATCTCGAACTTTGTGTCTTTGTGCCTTTGTGTGAGACATTCCGACTTTTTTCTGGGGAATCCTCCCTCCGACCGGCGTAGTTCTCTCGCACTTGCCTTTGAACGGATCGCCCCATGAGCCGCAGCGTCGCCGTCTTCATGCTCGCGCTGGGAATCGTCGCACCGGCCTCGGCTGCCGATTCCGCGAAGCCGTTGCTGGTCAAGCACTGCGGATCGTGCCACGGCGACACCGTCCAGCAAGGCAAGTTCCGCGTCGACACGCTGCCCGACCCGACGACTGCGGACGCCGCCAAGGCGTGGGGCCGCGTGTTCTCCCGGCTCGACGCGGGGACGATGCCGCCGCCCGGTGCGGACAAGCCCTCCGCCGAGGACGCCGCGAAGATTCTGGACCTGACGAAGACCGCGCTGGCGGAGGGCGGGAAGGCGTACCGCGCCGCCGGCCGATCGAAGCTTCGCCGCCTGAACCGCCTGGAATACGAGAACACCGTCCACGACCTGCTCGGCGTCCACACGCCGTTGAAGAACCTGCTTCCGGACGACGACACCGCCGACGGCTTCGACACCGCGGCTCAAGCCCTGAGCATTTCGCCGGTCCACATCCAGCGGTACCTCGACGCCGCGACCGCCGCGTTGAAGGACGCCGCCGTGCGGGGGGCGAGGCCAGAGGCGGTCACGCAGCGGTTCTCCTACGACCACGAAAAGGAGAAGGGGTTCACCGGCCACCCGTGCAACTCGCACATGATCCGGCCGCGGAACAACGGCGAACTCGTCTTCTTCGCCGAGCCCCACATCGAGGTTCCCGCCGTCCTGCGGCAGTTCGCCGAACTGACGAGCAAGGCCCCCGGCCGGTACAAGGTCCGCGTCTCGGCGTACACGCACGACGCCAAGGGTCAGTCGCTCGCGTTCGCGGTGAAGACGACGCACTCGAAGGAACTGCTCGGCTACTTCGACGCCCCGCCGGACAAGCCCGCCGTCGTCGAGGTCGACCGCCACTTCGGCCCCGGGGACACGGTCGTCGTCGCGCCGTACAAGCTGAATTTCGCCCGCGGGGCGCTGAAGCTGAAGTCGCTCCCCGCGTGCAGCGGCGTGCCGAAGCCGGAAAACGAACCCACGGGTCTGGGCCTCGCGATTCAGTGGGTCGAAGTCGAAGGCCCTCTGACCGACGTCTGGCCCCCGGTCGGGCACACCCGTCTGTTCGGCGACACGCCGCTGAAACCGTTCAAGGAACTGCCGAAAGACGCGGTCGCGCCCGGTGCGATCAGTGCGCTGCGTCACACCGACAAGCTCACGCCGATCCCGTCCGGCGACCCCGCGGCGACTGCCAGGCCGCTGTTGCGGGACTTCCTCGCGCGGGCGTTCCGCCGTCCCGTCACGGATGACGAAGTCGCCCCGTACCTCGCCGTCGTGACGCGCAAGCTCGCCGAGAAGGAGTGTTTCGAGTCCGCGATGCGGGCCGCCCACACCGCCGCGCTCTGCTCGCCGGACTTCCTGTTCCTCGTCGAAGAACCCGGCCCGCTGAACGACCACGCCCTCGCCGCCCGGCTGTCGTACTTCCTCTGGCGAACCGCCCCGGACGACGCCCTCCGCGCCGCCGCGGACAAGGGGGAGCTTCGCAAGCCGGACGTGCTTCGCCGGGAAACGGACCGGCTCCTCGCATCGCCGCGGGCGAATGCGTTCGTGAACGACTTCGTCGACCAGTGGCTCCACCTGCGGGACATCGACGCGACGATGCCGGATAAATTGCTGTTCCCGGAGTACTACGAACTCGTCTTCGACTCGAAGGTCGACGGCCTGCTCCGGGCCTCCCTGCTGGCGGAAACCCGGATGTACTTCGCGGACCTGCTCAAGACCGACGGCAGCGTTCGCCTGCTCATCGACTCGAAGCACGCCTTCCTGAACAGCCGCCTCGCCGAGTTCTACGGCCTGCCCGCGGTCCCCGGCGTCGCCATGCGGAAGACGGACTTGCCCGCCGACACCGTCCGCGGCGGCGTGCTGACGCAGGGCAGCATCCTGAAGGTGACGGCCAACGGCGCGAACACGTCGCCGGTCGTCCGCGGCGCGTGGGTGCTCGACGCG
>CAYUHJ010000035.1:0-41008 GCA_964444365.1 uncultured Alcaligenaceae bacterium
GTACCCGCCACCGCCACCACCATAGCCGCCACCGCCGCCACCACCGCCGTAGCCGCCACCGCCGCCGCCGCGGGGGCCGCCGTAACCGCCACCGCCGCCGCGGGGGCCGCGGGCTTCACGGGGCTGGGCTTCGTTCACGGTCAGCCGACGCCCCTGGAACTCGAAGCCGTTCATCGCGTTGATCGCTTCCTCGGCCCCGGACGACATCTCGACGAAGGCGAAGCCCCGCGACCGGCCGGTCTCCCGGTCCATGATGATCTGGGCCTTCGTGACCGTGCCGAACTGCCCGAACAGCTGTTCGAGTTCGGCGTTCGTGGTCGTAAACGGCAGGTTCCCGACGTACAAATTCTTGCTGCTCATGCAGCTCTCCCACACTGGCGGCCCGGCTCAGACACTCTGACTTGCCGCGAAACCGACTGATACTGGACCGCCGTCCGCCGACGGCCCGGAAGACTTGCGAACGTGAAACGACCAGATTCCGGGGGTGCCAGTTTACCGAATCAACTGCCCGACCGCGGAAGCCTACGCGAGTTCGTCATCTTCCTGCACGGCGGGTCCGCCCCCGCCGGATACCGGCGAGTATAACCCACCGACCAACGGGCGACAGAGTGAATCGTCGGAATTGTGCAGATTACTCGAAAAACTCTTCCCGGTCGGAAAATCGTTCGACCCGGCCGTCCGGGTAAAATCGGACCTTTCCCCGCTTCCACTTCGGCGAGATCGTTCCGCCGTCCGCCAGAATCAGCATCGCTTCGGCGATGTTGAAGTCTGCCAGTTCGCGCAAGCCGACGTAGGACGTTGTCATCCGCGGGTTGATCTCGATGGCGAAGTCCTGCGACGCGTCGGCTGCTTCACCCAGAATCAGGTCGACGCCGACGTAGCCGAGCAACCCCGGCACGCAGTCGATTGCCTTGCGCGCAAGCTTGACGGCCCGCTCCGCGAAATCGGGGCGGACGGGGAGCAATCCGCCTTCGTAGCGGAAGCGGCCATCGCCGGAGATGTGCTGAAAGGTGGGAAGAAGTGGCACCGTTTGGGCGGGGCCGACGAGGAACGCGACGCTCGCCGCTCGGCCGGGGATGAACGGCTGCGCGATGAGTTCGCCGTGAAAGTCTTCCGCCGCGAGTTCGGCCCGTGCGCGTTGTGCGTCTGGCTCGGACGAGACGATGGTCGTTGCCGTCGAGCCGCACCCGTCGCGCGGCTTCCAGACTTGCGGCAACAGGCCGGTCACATCCTCGCGGCCGAGCAGCCAGGTGTCGGGGGTGGGGACGCCGTGTTCGTCCCAGTGCTCCGCGAGGGCGAGTTTGTCGGTGGTGAGGTGGATCGCTTCCGCAGAGCAACCGAGTGACTTCCACCGCGCGAATGCCAGCGTCTCCACCCATCGCGCCCGCTCTTCGAGAATCCCATCGGTCTCCGGCGCGATCACAATGGAAAGCGTCGGGAGTGAGTTCGGCTCAAAGAATTCCGCTCTCTCGTCCGCTACGTTTTCAACTTGTTCGACCCACATCCCGAGTCGCTTTGCATCCGCCGCCACCGCGTCCCGCATCGCTTTGCCTTCGCGGTACATCGAGTGCATGGTGTCGCCCGGTTCGCGGCCCAGGCCCAACGCAGTGAGGTACTCGTACACGAAAACCCGCGGCATCGTCGTACCCCCGTGACTCACAACTTACCTGCGGCAATCATGGCCAGAATCCCGACGCCGAGCCCGATGCGGTACATCACGAACACGCCCATCGAGTACCGCTTCAGGAAGTGCAGCAGCCACGCGATCGACGCATACCCCACGACCGCCGCGACCGCGAGGCCGACGGCCAGTGACACCGCGTCGTCACTGGATGCGAGTAGCGTTCTCCGTTCGCTCCAGGTTTCCTTCAGCCCGGCGGCCAGCATGATCGGCATCGAGAGGAGGAACGAGAACCGCGCCGCGGCGGGGCGGCTCAGGCCGGCGAACAGCCCGCCGCTGATGGTGCAGCCCGACCGGCTCGCCCCCGGCATGAGCGCCAGCGCCTGCCACCCCCCGACCCAGATCGCGTCGAACCAGCCGATGTCCGCCTCGCCGCGACCGGGGTTGGCGACGTTCCGTCGGGCGTGAGCCCACATCTCCGCGGCGGCCATCAGTAACGCGAACGCGATTGCCACCCACGCGATCGCGGTCGGGTTGTAAAAGGTTTCCCGTAACCACGTCTTCAGAAACAGCCCCGCGAGCCCGCCGGGGATCGTGCCGACGCCGATCAGCCAGGCCGTCCGGCCTTCGGACGTCGCCCCGATTTGCCTTGCGCGCAAGTCACCGACGAACCCGCGGACCAACCGTACGACATCGGTGCGGAAGTACGCGAACACGGCGACCAGGGTGCCGAGCTGGATGACGACGGCGAAGGCGTCGTCCGGGTTCTCGTGCCCCAGCCACCGCCGCACGAGCACCAAATGGGCGGTGCTGCTGATCGGCAGGAACTCGGTCAGCCCCTGGACCAGCCCGAGCAGGATCGCGTCCCAGATCGGCATTCCGTGCCCCTCGCGCGGTTTCTCGTTGCAGGCAGGCGGCGGTCCGGTAAGATGCGTCTTCGGAATCGTAACACCGACCCCCGAGCCCGCCGTGCCCGTCCCCAAGCCCCTAGTTGTAGTGTTTGCCGTCGCCGGCGGCGTCCTGTCGACCCCCGCGGACGCCTTCGCCCACCGGATGATGCTCGAGGCGAAGGTCGACGGGGAGGTGAAGATCGTCGTCGGCTACGAGGACGAGACCCCGGCCGAGGGGGCGACGGTCCGGCTGCGGAACGCGGCGAACGTCGTCGTCGCGGAAGCGACGACCGACGAAACGGGCACCTGCACGTTCGCTCGCCCCAGCCCCGGAAAATACCTTCTCATCGCCGAGGACGACACCGGCCACCGGGCGACGCTGGAACTGGACCTCCCCGGACGCGCCGAAGACGTCGTGGAAACGGCGACCGCCCCCCGCAACCGCTGGGCGATGGGGGCCGTCGGCGTCGGCGTCATCCTGCTGGGCAGTTTCGTCGGCCGCCGGTTCCTCGCTCGCAAGTCTCAACCCGAATAGTGTCGCCCCAAAAAACGCACGGTCAGTCGTTCGCGGAATTCTCTTGCCCATCTTGAATGGCGCGGTAACATCCTTTTGCCGAATCGTGTTACCCGCTCATCCGCTCCGCCCCCATGAATCAGGTGTAACCCGTGAATCTTAACCGACGCCGCGGCGCGTTCACGCTGATTGAACTCCTGGTGGTCATCGCGATTCTCGCGGTGCTGATCGGCATGCTGCTGCCGGCCGTGCAAAAGGTGCGGGAGGCGGCGGCGCGGTCGAAGTGCCAGAACAACCTCAAGCAGATCGGCCTCGCGCTGCACAACTACGAGTCGGCGAATCAGAGTTTTCCGTCCGCGTACTGGTTCAAGGACTGGTCCGGGAACGCGTCCCTGCCGACCGCGTCGAAGGTGCCGTTTGCGCACTTCCGCTGGTCGTCGCTGGCGCAGCTCACGCCGTATCTCGAGCAAACGGCCGTCTTCAACAAGATCGACCTGACGGTGCCGATGATCTGCGGCGGCGTGGGGTTGCCGGAGACGGGCGGGACGGCGTACGCCGTGTTCCTCCAGAACCGCGAGGCGTTGCAGGTCGTGATTCCGAGCTTCCTGTGCCCGATGGACCCGCCGCGAGGGTCGATCACCGGGTCCGGGCTGACCGCGAAGGGGATGAGCAACTACCTGGCGTGCGTGGGTTCGCTGCCGAACGCGGACCCCGCTGCGGCGGGGGGCGGCGGCGACGGCCTGTTCTACATGAACAGCAAGGTCCGAATCACGGACGCGACGGACGGCACGAGCAACACGGTCGCGTTCTCCGAGTCGATCCTCGGGTCCACGCTGGTGTCCGGCCCCGCGACCGGCGACGTGCGGGTCGAGTACGAGGACGTGAAAGCCGCGGGACTCGCGGCGTGCGGCACGGGGGTGGGGACGCCGAAGTACGACCGGGGCTTCATGTGGGCGGACGGGGCGTACAACGCCGGGCTGTACAACCACGTCCGGACGCCGAACAGCCCGAGCATGGACTGCGTCCAGCACAACAACCCGGCCTACAAGGCCGCCCGCAGCCGGCACACCGGCGGGGTCAACGTCACCCTCGGCGACGGCAGCGTGCGGTTCGTGCGGGACGGCATCGACCCGGCCGCGTGGGCGGCGGCGGGGACCCGGGCCGGGAACGAGACCGTCGGCCTCGATTGAGCTACCGCCCCACCCGGGCGAAGAACGTCATCTGCGCCTTCGGGGACTGCCCGACCTTGCAGAGCTGGTCGAACTTGAACGCGCGGATCACGCCCGCCACGAGTTCGGCGTCCTCCTTCCCGGCGGCCGGCAGGACCGTCCGCCCGGTCGCGTCGCAGACGGCCCACACGCCGGGGACGGTCTCCCGCGCCCGCACGTCGGCGGGCTCGAAGCGTAACCCCTGCACGTCGAACGGCACCTTCTTCGGCGGCTGGCCGTTGACCAGGAAGAACGTCACGCCGGGGTTTCCCACCCGGCAGAACTGCGTGAACCGGCCGTCCTTCACGACTCGCAGGGCGTCGCGGGCGGTCAGTTCGCTGTACCCGAACCGGCCGAGCACGTCCGGCCCGTGGAGCAACACCCACTCGTTCTGGACCTTCTTGACCTCCAGTTTCAGCGGGTCGATCGCGACCTGCTCGCCGACGTACCCGACGCCCGGCACGTCCACGCCGGTGCGGGTGAGCGACTGTTCTTGCGCCGCCCGGATCAGGGTCGCGTTCGGGTTTTCCTTCTCGACGTGGCCGGGCATCTCCGGGGCGGAGTAGAAGTACGCGACGCTCGGCGTCGGCACGCCGACGAGGCCGAGCCGGTTGAACCCGTACCGCCGCACGACGGCGACCGCCTGTTCCGCGTCCGCCTTCCCGGGGCCGAAGTTTAGCAGGATGTTCGCGTCGTCCCGGACGACCCACGCGCCGCGGATCGATTCCGCCCGCACGGTCTTGCGGTCGACCGGCTGGGCGTTCCGCGCGGTGGCGTGCATCCTCGGCGGCTCGCCGGAGGTCAGGCCGTACTCGACGACCGTCCGCGGGGAGCCGATCCGCCCCCACTCGGTCGGCCGCATCGACCGCATCACGCGGAGCATCTCCTCCGCGTCGCGGTCGGCCGGGCCGAAGTCCCGGAGCAGGGTCCGGCCGGCCCACAGTTCCCACGCCCCGGTCGCCCGGCGGACCGTCAGCGTGGCGGCGTCGATCGCGAGCAGGTTCTCCGGGTGCGGCAACTTCACGTTCGGGTCCACCCGCGGAACGGGGGACTCGGTCTCGCTCGGCCCCCGGGCCGGTTGCTGCTGGACGAGATCGCTCGGTTGGACCAGCGGCGACGGGCCGAGCGGCGGGGACACGCCCGGCCCGATCGGCAGGAACCGCGGCTCGCCGGGGGCGGGGACGCGCGAGTCCGGGGTGCGGGGGGCGAAGAACGGGGCTCGCGGGGTTTGCGGGGGCGGGGCCGATGGAAGCCCCGCCGGTTGCGAGCCCGTCGACGGCGACGACAGCGGGTACGCGGGCTGTGGCGGCTGGGCCGGTTGCGGGCCGAACTGCGCCGGGGCAACGTTCGTCGTCAGGGCAAGCCCGAGGGCCGAGGCGAGTGCTCGCGTCCGCATGAAATCCCCCTTCGCCGAGTGCCGGTCCTCGCAGACATCGGCTTCGGGGGACTCGGAATCAAGCCCAAAACTCGGGGCACGTTGGCCGTCAGTAGTCTGTCATCTTGAACTCGTACCCGGCCAGCCCCAGTACCCCGGCCGCGAACGCCAGCGACGCCGCGATCGACAGTTGCGGGTAGAACTTTCCCGCGTCCTGCACCTTCTGCAACTCCGGGACTTTCCCGGCGAACCCCTCCGCCCGGATCGCGTCGAAGAACACCGCGCTCATGTCCAGCGGCTTCGGCAGCACCCAGTACCCCACGTCCAGCAGCACCAGCGCCCCCGGCCCGTAGGCGTCGACCGGGTTCGCGACCGCCTTGTGGTGCGCGAAGTTCATCGCCCAGCAGACGAGCCAGAACAGCAGCGTGCCGAACGCGCACACGACGCCGTTGCGGGTCCAGACGGCCAGGAACGCGGACACGGCGTAGAAGATCGCGAAGTTCAGCACCAGCAGCGGGACGGCCAGCCAGTACGCCCCGGACCAGACGCCGGTGCTCGTCCCGAGGCCGACCCACGTCGCGCCGATGAACGCGAACGCGACGATGCCGACGAACAGCACGACGCCGACGTACTTGCCCCAGAGGATCGCCCACCGCGGGGCCGGCTTCGCGAGCAGCACGGTGGCGGCGTGCGGTTCGAGAAACCCCGGCAGGAACCCGGCGGTCCACAGCAGTGCGAGCAGAATCCCGGCCGCCTCGCCGACGAGCGTCGCCAGCCAGACTTGCAGGTGCCGGACGGCGTCTTCCCGGTTCCGGCCGAGCTTCGTCGTCATCGTCCCCCACCCGAACGACACCTCCCCGGAGATGACGCGGACGCCGTCCTTCTTGGCCTTGTCCAACCCCGCGGCATAAGCCATGTCCCGCACTTCCGGCGTCAGCTTCTTGTCATCGATCGGCAACGCCGCGAACGCCCCTTCGTCGCGCCGGAGGGTCTCGATGCCGAGCTGGAGGAACAACGCATCCGAGAGCCCGCTGTTCTGAGTTTCGTCGAGCTTCTTCGCTCCGAGCATGTCCGCTTCTTTGCGGACTTCGGGGCTGAGCAGGGTCAAATCTTGGGGGATCTCGGCGAGTTTCTTCTGCGCGAGGAGCATCTCCAACCCCAGCAGCCGAGCGTACCGGTTGCGGGACTTCCATTCGACGGTGGTGCCGAACTCCGTCTTTTCCACGACATGCGTGGCCTTCCGGCCCGCCTCGATCGCCTGGTCCCGCTGTTTCAACGTGAGGGAGTCGAGATCGTAAGGAATGCCCCCGAGGACCTCGATGCGGACGAGTTCCTCCAACCCCAGCCGCCGCACGTCCTCCGGCTTCAGCGCGGCGCGGACCTCCTCGTCCGTCATGAACCGCTGCTCGTCGCCGCTCACCTGGACGCTGAAGCAGACGAGCGCGCACACCACCGTGACGGCCGATGTCACCCACAGCAGCCGGCTCGCGACGGCCTGGCGGAACGTGTCCCACACCATCCAGCGGACCGTTTGAATCGCGGCGGGAAGGTTCATCACTCGGCCCCCTTCTGGTAGACGTCGCGGAGCCCCGCTTCCAGCGACCGCGGCTTCTTCGACTTCGGGTCGCTCAGCAACTCCGCGACCTTCCCACGGTACGCCACCTTCCCCTGCACGACCACCGCGAGGGCGTCGCACAGCTCCTCCACTTCCGCCAGCGCGTGCGTGACGAGCAGCACCGTCTTCCCCGCCGTGCGGAACTCGCGGACCACGTCCCGCAGGAGCTGCTTGCCGAACAGGTCCAGCCCCTCGGTCGGCTCGTCGAGGACGAGCAGGTCCGGGTCGTTGACGAGCGCCTGCGCGAGCCCGAGCCGCTGGGTCATGCCCTTGCTGAAGCCGACGATCGGCTCGCGGGTGCGGTCGGCGAGGCCGACGCGGTCGAGGAGTTTCGGGACGCGCTCGTTCAGCGTCGCCGCGTCGATGCCGCCGACGCCGCCGTAGAACCGCAGCAGGTCCGGGGCGGACAGGTAGCGGGGGAAGGCGTGGTTCTCGTGCATGTACCCGACGCGGCCGAGGGTGGACCGGTCCTTCAGCGGCTCGCCGAGGCGGGTGACGGCCCCCGCCGTCGGCCGGGTCAGGCCGAGCAGCATCTTCACGAGCGTTGTCTTCCCGGCGCGGTTCGGGCCGAGCAGGCCGAACACGCTGCCGCGGGGGATGTCCAGGGTGATGCCGCGGACGGCCTCGACCCGCCTGCGGCCGAACAGGCCGGTGGGGTAGACCTTGTGAATGTCGGCGAACGCGGCCGCGGCGGTCATGGGAGGGCTCCGGGTTCGAGACAGCATAGGAACGAAAACGCCCGCCGGGGATCGGCGGGCGTTTTCGCCGCGACCGCGACGACTACTCGATGAGCGTGACCTGCACGCCGGACTGGAAGATCCGTTCCAGGCACGTCCGGAGTTTCTCGATCCGCCCCGCCGGGTTCGACGCACTGACCGGAATCGTCGGGTCCGGCCGCTGGTACGGGCCGACGATGATCTGGTCGCTCGGCAGGAGCACCGCCGGCGGGCTCCACGCCGTCTGGGTCAGGTCCGCCTCGTTCGTCGGCCGGCCCGAGGTGTTCCCCAACTGCTGGACTCGGAGGAGGAACCGGTGGGCCGTTTGGCCGGAGCCGCTCATGGCACTGTGGGTCGGCCAGCCGTCGAAGATCGCGCCGAACCCGATAGAGTACACGCGGGCCGGGGAGTTGGGCAGCGAGAACCCCGGCGGGGTTCCGGTGCTGTTGGCCACGATCCGCTTGACGACCGCGATGGCCAGCCCCCCCTGCGACGGGACGCTGCCGTCGACCGTCCAGGTTTCGGTGGTCCCGGACGCCTGGTAGAAGGTGTTGGTCGCGTTGCCGGTCAGGGTCGACAGGGACCAGGTCGCGTTCTGGTTCGGCTCGCCGTCGGTTTCGAACACGACGATCTTGCTTGCTCCGCGGCGGCCGCGGTACGCGGGCGTGGCCGTCGGGTTACCGTAGGCGAGGACCGAAACCCCGTCCGAGGTTCGGTTAACCGGCAGGGAACCCGTCCCGACGGACGAGAGCATGTTGTAGGCCACGGCCATCCCGGTGACCGGGTCGGTCCCGCCACTTGCGACGGGCAAGGATCGCATGATCGTGTTGTTTGTCCCCATGCCCGAGTTGAAGACCCGGCTCTCAACTCCGCTCGTCGGGGTCGCCTTGAGTGTGGCCACGGTCTGGCGGCGGAAGAAGAGACTATTCTTCAGGGTGAACCAGTCTTGCCCCATCGGGGCCATCGGAATGTCGTAATCGCTCTCGCCGTAACCGCCGCGGGTCGCGTACCCGGTGATGCCGCAGAAGTCGTTCGGGTGGTTGTTCCGGATGCCGTCGAGCACGGAGTTGATGCTCGCCCCGAGTTGCCACCGGGCCCCTTCCCGCAGGCCGGGGGAGACCAGCCCAGACTGCCCGGTCGTGCTGATGTTCAGCATCGTGGTCAAGGTGTACGGCCCGAACCAGAAGTGCGTCCGCGGCCGGTTGATGTTCGCGTTGTACTGCATGTACGGGGGCGGGTTCGTCGTCCGCGGACCGGCGGCACCGTCCGGGTCCCAGCCAGAGGGGATCGTCGCGGATACGTTCAACGCACCGTACGACTCCATGTTCTCGACGCCGCTGAGCGCGGTCCGGCTCGCAAAGCTGCCGTTTACCGGGGCCTGCGTCGCGTCGAACTGCCGGAGGCCGAGCACGAAGTGGATGTAGTTCCGCAGGAACGTCTTGTCATCCGCGTTGCCGGTGGAAGAGACGTACACGTTGTCCGGCATCGTGGAGTAATACAGAATGCGACCCGCCCGGAGGTTCGTGGGGAGCACCTGGGGAAGCAGCGGACTTTCCAACCACGCGATGATCGCGCGGTAGTTCGGGCGGAAGTAGCCCGGCGTGTTCTGGCGCTCCGGGTCCGTGTCGACGTTCGTGAAGGCCGTCGTCCCGAGCTGGAGCGGCTCGTTCAGCACGGCCCCGACCGCGCTGTTGAACAAGATCCGGTTCACGTTGTCGGTAGGTTGGAACAGCACGTCGGTGGTGTCGGTCGAGTCCCCGCGGACGAAGAACCGCTTCCGCCAGTCGCAAATCCAGTTCCCGTTCGTGTCCTTGCGGGGGTCGGTGGTGCTGGGAGAGTGAGGCAGGATGGCCCCGCCGAGCGGCGCGCCGCCGTCCGGGTTGCCCCACCGCGGGTCGGGCGGCCAGATGAAGAACGTCCGGCCCCAGTAGCCCGGCCCCATGGCGTAGCCCTTGAACCGAGCGGCGTCGGCAACCACTGGGACGGTTTTCGGCGTCCCGCCGGCCGCGATGAACGTGTCGACTTCGAGGTCGTAGCCGTAGTTCTCCCAGATCGCGTCGCGGTAGTTGTTGATGCTGTCGCCGCCGTCGGTCCGTTCCGGACCGGTCGTCGGGTGAAACTTCGCGGCGGAGTCGCCGTAGTACGAACCGGCCGGGTAGTTGAAGTCGGTGCCGGCCCGCACGTCGCGCTGGTTGGTCCCGTCGTAGAGGGTTCCCAGGAACTCGACCAATGTCTTGGCGGCCTTGTCGGTCCACACGCCGCCGCTGATGGTCGTCCAGGTCGCGTTTTGACCGGTTCCCGTGATCCCGGTGGGGTAGCTGGCAACGGACACCGTCGTGTCAGGCCCTCGAACGCCGTTCAAGCGCGGCCACTTGTCGCCGAGGTAAGCCGGAAAGCCGGCCGCGTCGGACTGGTCCTCGTAGTTGGGCGGGGCGGGCAGCGCCTTCGTCAGGTTCGGCACGGCCTGGGTCGGCGGGTAGTTAGTCCAGTTGTACAGCGTCGGGCTCGGGGGAACAACGGTCGTATTCGCCCGCGTGGCGATCGGCGGGTTCGAGCCCGGCTTGCCCGTCCCGGGCGTCGCCCACCACTGGAACGGGTAGTCGACGGTGGTGTTGATCGTGACCGCCGCCGGGTCGCCGGGGGCGGTCAACCAGTCGGCGACGATCGGGGGACCGGCCTGGGTCTCGGCCGTGTAGTTCGAGGGCTGATACCGGTTGCCGGCCCCGCCGTCGGTCCGCCGCATCGGGTTGGTCCGGTCGACCGGATTGGTGTCATTCCAGCTGGTGCCGGTCGTGCTGTAGTAGGTGTAGCGGGCGTAGTGGCCGAACTTCGGGTACTGCGGGTCCGGGTTGTTCATGCACCGCTGGCCGTCGTCGGTCGCGAAGTACGGGCACGAGTCGAACCCCATCGACCCGGTGTAGTCGAGGACGATGGCGATGTCCCGCGGGCGGTGGACGGCGATGGCGTCGGCCCCGTTCGTCAGGTTGCCGAAGTTGAAGATGCCGCCGAACCCGCCGCCACCGAACTTCGCGAAGAAGGTGTTCTGGTTCACGGTGATGGAGGCGCGGACGGCGGTCCACACCGTCCCGGCGGGGGCGGGGCCGGCCGTGCCGGTGAACGACGTGGGGGCCGCGATGAAGCGGTTCGCGGTCGTGTCGTAGTTGTACTGGCCGACCGTGACCGTCCGTTCGGCGGAGGCGAAGTTCTGCTGGAGGTAAGAGTTGCTGCCGATCGAGGTTTGGGCCCCGGCCTGGGCGTTCGCGAAGTTGTTGTTGGCGGCCCCGGTCTTGTTGTTCAGGAGCCGGGCCCCGGTCAGGGCGGCGGCGTCGGCGGCCTGCTGGCACTGGGTGCGGACGACGGCGAGCATGCCGAGGTCGATCGCCAAGCTGATGAACGCGAAGAGGCCGACGGTGCAGATGGCCAGGATCGGGATGAACGTCCCGCGGCGGCGGGTCGGGTTCGAGGCACGCGCCTTCATGACAATCACCCCAGGGGAAAGGGGACATTCGGACGATGTGGTCGGCCGGGCCGCACGCTGCGGCCCGGGGTGCCCCCGCGGCGGAACGGGGGCCGGGTGGCTCAGCCTTCGCTGCCCATCAGGGCGATGATGTTCACCGGAACCGACGAGTTCAACCCGAGCAGGTTCGGGGTCGCCGGGATGTAGTTGCCGCTGATCTGCACCGCGATCCGCTCGGTGAAGGCGGCGGAATTCCAGTGCGTCGTCCGGGTCACCGCCGCATAACTCGGCGGGGTCGGCGCGACGTAGCCCGGTTTCGGGGCGATGACCGGCGGGTCGCTGAACATCCCGGACGGGTCGCACGGGTAGACGCTGATCGCCAGGTTCTGGATCTGGTTGTTCGCCCCCGGCATCCGCCGCGTGGTGTACGCCACGATGCTCTCATAGGTCCGCGCCCCGATCGTCGTCGGGACGGTGTCGAAGTCGGTCGGCTTGTCCACGTTCACGGAGGCGTAGCGTGCCCCGTCGCGGGCCGCGTTGGTGGCGACGTGGAGCATCATCAGGTAGCGGGAGTACTCGAAGATCCCGAACAGGAACATGAAAAAGACCGTGAGGCAGAGGGCCGCCTCGACGGCGGCCACGCCCGAGCGGCGGGCGCGGCGGGGCGAGCGGGTCTGACCGGCGAGCATGACGGGGACTCCCTCGGGAACCGGTGGTCCGGGTGGTGTTCGTTACAGGTTCGGCACGACTGATGGAATGTTGGTGTCGATCCGGAACGTCTCGTCGACCATCATCCGCCATTCCACGGTAAAGCCCACGGTGGTCGGGTTGACGATGCCCAGGTTGATCCAGCGAACCTTGCTGAACGGCACCGAGGTGGTCAGCCGGAACCGCTGGTCCTTCACCCCCTTGAAGGGCTGGGCCGTCGTGGAGTCGGGGTCCGCGGGGGCAATCGGCGGGGACTGGTCCCCGCTTTCGGCGACGGACACCGTTGCGGCCGTGCTCGGCCCCTGCGGCGCGGCGACCGTGGCCCCGTTCTCGTCGGTGGTGTTCGGCTGGTCGAGCCACTCGAACCGCACCGTCAGGTCGTCCCAGTCGACCGTCGAGAGCCCCGCCCCGGTGAGCGACTGTTGAATGGTGGCCTTGACGTTCGGCAACCGGGCGGTGGCCACAGTGTTGTCGGTCGGCTTGTACGCCACAACGATTTTCGTGTACGCCCCGGTCGAGCCGATGGTCAGCCCCTGGGCGGCGAGGCGAGCCCCCTCCCGCGTGGCGTTCACCACCACCTGCTGAACGTGGACGAGCCGGCCGACCTCCCAGACGCCCAGCAGGAGCGGGACGAGGACCAGGTTCATCACGACGGCCATCTCGACGGCGGCCGCCCCGGACCGGTGGGCGGGTCGCCGGGCGGGGGAAGATCCTGCGAGCATGGGTCACCTTCCTCAGTTCGCGGCCGCGGGTCGGGCGGCGAAGGGGTCGGGGTCGGTTCCACGGGACGGGCGGAATATCAGTCTACACCCTAGAATAAAAAATTCGCGCGGGAAACTGCGTCAACAGGAAATTCCTACTTCCGCCCCTCCCGCGAATCCGAGCAGATTTGTCTAGTACGATCCGATTGCGTGCGTAAACTGAGTGAATCTCCGCAGACACTCGCTTCTCCTCTCCCGCCTGCACCGGCTCGGTGTCCGTGAGGTCTCGCTCTCTATGGGCAGGCCCGTCAACCTGCGCGATCTCGTCGACGTCATTCGCCGCAGCCGGCTGATCGACGACCGGAAGCTCGCGGACGTCCTCCGCGACGTGCGCTCCGCGGACCCGGACGCGCCCTCCGCCGAGGGTTTGCTCCACCGCCTCACCGCGGACGGTCTGCTCACCCGGTTCCAGGCCGACCAGCTCGGGGCCGGCCGGTGGAAGGGGTTCACCGTCGGCAGCTACAAACTCCTCGACAAACTCGGGTCCGGCGGGATGGGCCGGGTCTTCCTGGCCGAACACAGCGTGCTCGGCAAGCGGGTCGCGATCAAGGTCCTGGAAGGGAAGCTCGCGGCCGACCCGATCGCCCGCCAGCGGTTCACCCTGGAGGCGCGGGCGGCAGCCGCCCTCGACCACCCGAACATCGTCCACGTCATCGACCTGGAAGCGGACGCGGACCCGCCGTACATCGTGATGGACTACGTCGAGGGGGTCACCTTCCAGGCCGCCGTCCAGAAGTGCGGGCCGATGAACCCCGGCACGGCGGCCTACTGTGCCCGGCAGGTCGCCGCCGGGCTCCAGCTCGCGTACGAGGTCGGCCTCGTTCACCGCGACATCAAGCCGGCGAATCTCCTGGTGGACAAGCGCGGCGTCGCCAAAATCCTCGACCTCGGCATCGTCCGCATCCCCGGCGAATCCGTCACGATGGAGCTCGACGCCAAGCCCATTCTGGGGACCGCCGACTACCTCGCCCCCGAACAGGCCCTCGACAGCTCGAACGTCGACACCCGGGCGGACATCTACGCGCTCGGGGCGACGATGTACTACCTGCTGGTCGGCCACCCGCCGTACCCGGACGGGTCTGCGGCGCTGAAGATCGCCCGGAAACAAGTCGCCGACCCGCCGTGGATCAGCCGGGTCCGGCCGGACGTTCCCGAGGGGCTGGCGACCGTCGTCCACCGGATGATGGCCCGCAACCCGGCCGACCGCTACCCCACGCCGAGCCTGGCGGCCCAGGCGCTCGGGCCGTTCGCGACCCCCGACTCCGGGTTTCCGACCAACTTGCTCGCCGGTCAGCGGTCGAGCCCCCCGGCGGATTTCGTTCAGCAGCTCAGCGGTCCCCCGAGCCCCGCCGTCTACTCCACCGGACTGGCGGGCGAACCCGGCGGCCCCGGCTCCGGGTTCGGCCTCCCCCTGGCGACCGGGCCGGGATCCCAGACGCACGAGATCCGTACCGTCACCCCCGGATCCGGGTACCACGCGCCGGCCGCCGTTAGCGGGGGAGCGGTCTATTCCGGACCGGTGAGCTGGAGCCCGCCGGCGGGAACCCGCGGGGCCGTCCTCCCCGTGTCGTCCGGGTCCTGGCCCGGTGTGGCGAACGGCAACGGCACGAACGGGCACGCCGCGACCCCCGCCTACGGGATCGTTCCGGTCGTCCGCCCGGTCCCGGTTCCCCTTCCCGCACCGACGCTGATTCCGGCCGCATCCTATCCTTACCCCAACGACGAACCTTCGACGCTTGAAATGCGAGTACCCCGTCAGGGGATCGTCGAAGAGACGCCCCCGGCCTTGCGGGCCGCTCCCGAGCGGCGGGCCGACAATACGGCGGTGTGGCTCGCCGTCGGGGGGCTGGGCGTCGCGTTGGTCACCGCGGCGGTCGCCGCGGTGATCTTTCTCGGCGGCCCGGCGGCTCAGCCCACGGTTGTCGTCACAAAGGAGCCCACTCCCCAGCCAGTCCGGAAGCCGACGCTGGAGGTTCCGCGCGGGGTGCTCGTCGTCCAAAAGAAGCCGGTCGATCACCCGTCGGTGTTCACCTCCGTGCGGGAAGCGATCCGGGCCGTCGACCGGACCCGGTCGCAGATCGAAATCTGGGACGACAGCTGGGAAGAAATTCTGAACACGGCGGGCATGGTGGTGCCGTCGGGCGTGACGATTACGTCGAAAGAGGGCAAGACCGCGGTCTGGCGCGGTCCGGTCCCCGGTCCGCTGCCGTCCCCCCTCCCCGGCCAGCCCCCGCCGCAGCACCCGCCGTTCGTCTCGATTCCGGTGTCGAACGGGCTGACCATTCACAACCTCGAGTTCGACGGGGGGAACAAATATCAGGTCTGTCTCCAGCTCGGCGGGGAGAGCACGACGCTCCGGAACCTCCTGGTCCGGGGATTCACCCAGACCGGGTTCCACCTCTCGGGGCTCGGGTCGGAGGCGTCGCCGAACGTCGTGGAGAAGTGTCGGATCGGACTGACACCGGGACAGGCCAGCCAGACCGGGGCCGTCCGCCTGACCGGCGGCAGCCACTTCCACCTGACCGGTAATCGCATCGAGGGGCAGTTCCTCTACGGGATCTCGGTGGAAGCGGTCGTGCCCGGCGTGCGGATCGAGCAGAACCGCATCCACGGCACGCTCGGGTACACCCGTTGCGTTTTCGTCTCGGCCGCCGCACTGCAAGCTCCCCCGGCCCCGCCTCTCGGCGGGGAGGAGCCGGCGTCCACGACCCTTTCGGTGAACCGAAACGTCTTCGCCGACGGGTACAGTGGCGTGCAGTTCGCGACGCTGCCGGCGGTGGTCCGGCCGGACGCCTACACGATCACCGGCAACTTGTTCGAGAAGCTCTACGTGATGGCCCAGACGGACCAGATCCCTCCCCCCTTCGAGCGGGTCGACCCCGCCCGCCGGTGGGTGTGGGACGCGGGGTTCGACCCGGTGAACGAGACGCCGGTTCAGCCGCGGGCGTTTCGCGGCACGGTCGAGCTGCCGGAGTTCCCGGAAGGGAAGCCGCCGCGCGTCTGCCTGGACCTGGCGAGTTCGGGGACGGTATCGGTGTGGGTGAACGGAAAGCCGGTCGCCGCGGACCGGTTCACGGGCTGGGCGGGCGACTCCGTCGAACTGACCCCGTTCGTTCGGAGCGGACAGAACACGCTCGCCGTCCGGGTCGCTCCCGTGACCCCGGCCGAGCTGGGCTTCGCGACCCCCGAGACCGCCCAGTTCGCCCTCCGGCCGGGCTGGATGGGCCGGGTGCGGGTCGCCCCCGTGGCCGCTCAGGCGGGGGCACTACCGACTTCCCTCGCGGTCACCAGCGCCAACGGCAAGTCGTGGAAGGTGAAGCGGAGCCCCGACCCCGGCTGGGAAGCCCCGGACTTCAACGACGCGAGCTGGCAACCGGTCGCGGACGTGATGAACCCGCAAGTCCCGACGAGCCCGTACTTCCCGCCGATCGGCGGGTGGGCGAGCCGCGGGGACTCCAGTCGGCCGGGAATCCTGGCGGCGTACAAGGCGTCCGGGAACGTGGCCGCGTTCCCGGTCATGCCCGCACCGCACGAAGGGTTCCCGATCCTGCGGGCCACCCGCCTCTACTTCAAAGAGTCGCCGCTGCCGCGGGACGCGAGCGTCGACCGGACCTTCCTCCGCCACCGGGACGCCGACGTGCCCGAGCGATTCCGGAAGCAGTTCGGGATTCCCCAGGAGTAAACGCGACCCGCAGAAGAATCCGGCTTCTCCGCTCAACTTTCCCCCGCGCCGGGATTTCCGAGCTATTCTTGGGTGTGACCCGGGGTGGAAACCCCGCGGTGACGCCGCGCCCGCCCGCCGCGCAATCTGACGCACGACCGATCACCCTAAATTCTGGGTCCGGTCGACGTTCTCTGCTGTCGCTCCGGGGTCCGGATTCGTACTATTTGTGAAGAAAGCGTCGCCCCGCGCGGATCGCACCGCGAACTTTCTTCCGCCGGCCTCTCCGACCGGCCGCGCCCCCGGTACCGGGACTGCTGCCATGGCGTCCGCTTCCGACGAACTTCTGGGCTGGGTCCGCGCCAGCGGGGTCGTGCCACTGGAACAGCTCGACGAGTTCCTGGCGTCGCCGGCCGCGCCGAAAGACGCTTCGCCGAAGGAGATGTTGACCGCCCTCGTCGCCGCCGGGCTCGTCACGAAGTTCCAGGCGGGGTTGCTCCGCACCGGGAAGTACAAGGGGTTCCGGCTCGGCAGCTACGTCATCCTCGACAAGCTCGGGGCCGGCGGGATGGGGCAGGTGTTCCGCGCCCGCCACGCGACGCTGCCCAAAGAAGTCGCGATCAAGGTACTCCCCCCGTCGTTCAAGTCCGACCCCGTGGCCCTCGCCCGGTTCATCCGCGAGGCCCGCACCTGCGCCGCGATCAGCCACCCGAACATCGTCGGCGTGTACGACGTGCTCCCGGACGCGGACCCGCCGCACATCCTGATGGAGTTCGTCCCCGGCATCAGCCTTCAGGGGGCGGTCGGGGAGCGCGGCGTGTTCGGGCCGGGGGAGACGGCCGACGTCGGGGTGCAGGCGTGCACCGGGCTGCAGAAGGCGTGCGACGTCGGGCTCGTCCACCGGGACATCAAGCCGCCGAACCTACTGCTGACGAAAAGCGGGCAGGTCAAGATCCTCGACTTCGGCATCGCCCGGATCAAGTCGACGGAAGACGACGGCCTGACGATGCAGGGGAACCAGAAGGCGATCCTCGGGACGGCGGACTACCTCGCCCCGGAGCAGGCCGTCGACAGCTCGAACGTCGACAGCCGGGCGGACATCTACTCCCTCGGCGCGACGCTGTACTACCTGCTGGCCGGGCACCCGCCGTTCCCGGAGAAGTCGACGACGGCGAAGCTGATCCGCAAGCAGGTCGCGGACCCGCCGCCGGTCCACACGCTGCGGCCGGACGTGCCGCCGGGGCTGTCGGCGGCGATCCAGCAGATGCTGGCCCGCGACCCGGCGGCCCGCCCGCAGACGCCCGCCGCCGCCGCCGCGCTGCTGGCCCCGTTCGCGCACGTCGGCCCGGAGTACCTCAAGCGGATGTTCGGCAGTCAGGCGCAGCTGAGCGTCGCGGGGTCGTCCGTGGTCGCTCCGGCCGACCGCGTCCCGCCCCCCGACGTGCCGGCGAGCGGGGCGGTCGGCACCGCAGCCGCTTACGGGTCCGGCTACTTCACCGTTCCGGCTTACGCCCCGACGTCGCAGGCGTCCGGGGCGTTCCCGCTCCCGCCCGCGTCCGGCGCGTACTCGCCCCAGGGCCCCGGCTCGTCGTTCTTCGTCCCGCCCGCCGAAGGGTTGAGCATCAACGCCGAGGGCGGGTGGATGCCCTCCGGCGTGTTCGACCCCGCCACCGCGGGGGCCGGCTCCCAGATCGCCCCGGGCGAATTCCGACCCCAGGTCGGACAGGACGGGTCCGGGCGGATCGACTTCCGGCCGGCGGGCACCCTGCCCGGTACGGTGGTCGAGCCGAGCGGGGCCGCGCCGACCCTGGTGGACCAGGGTGCCGACGACACCAGCCCCGAAACCCGCGTCGGCCCGAAGTCCGGCCGCATGCCCCGGACGGACCATACCGGCCGCCGGCTGGCGATCGGGGCCGTCGCGTTCGCGGTTCTCGCCCTCGCCGGCGTGGCCGTCGCCCTGTCCGGGGTGTTCTCCGGCGGGGCCAGGACCCAGACGACGGACGAGCCAGTCCACCCGCCGCCGTCTCGCCCGACCACCCCACGCGTTCACACGGTCCTGGTCTCGAAGACGTTGAACGGGGCCGCACGGTCCGTCCGGGAAGGGCTCGAACGTGCGAAAGCGGGCAGCCGCGTCGAAGTGCGCGAGGACTGGGAGGAAACCCTCGACGTGAGCCCGTCCTGGTTCTCGACCCCCGACGTGACCCTCGTCGGGGCGGCCCCCGGGGGCAAGCGGGTGACGTGGCGGCCGACCCAGGAGGCACCTCCCGACAGGCCGTGGCTCTCGTTCCGCGACGGGAACGGGCTGAAAGTCGAAAACTTCGATTTCGACGCCGCTTCACCGGACGGCAAAGTTCGGCACAGAATCGGCCCGATCCTGACCGGTTCAGCGGTGACGATATCCGGATCTGAGTTCCGCAAGTTCGGCGAGGCTGCCGTCGTCCTCCTACACACCGCAAACCGTCCCGCCCCGATCGTGGTCGAGAAGTGCCGGTTCCTGGTGGAAGGTTGGCCCGACCCGAATCCAGACCACGGCACCTGTGGCGTTCGGATCGGCGGTCCGGGGATGCTGTCCGAGGACCCCATTATTCGTGAGAACCGGTTTGAGGGGAAGTTCGCCTCCGGGATCCGGGTGATCCACGCCGTCCGGGCGACGATCGAGTTGAACCGCTTCTTCCAGACCCGAAACGGGATCGTCTACACCGGGCAGGGGCATCACTTCCAGGGAACGGTCGCTCGAAACGTGTTTTCGGGCTGGGTCGAGACGGGCCTCCGGTTCCGCGCCACGCCCCAGCCGTGGGACAACCGGCCGCTGCGGATCCAGGGGAACGTCTTCGACCAGACCTTCGTGGCCGCCGTCACCGAAACCCCGCTCCCGATCCCCCGCGACCCGACCCCGCCGGTGATGTGGGACCGCCCCGTCAACCCGAAGGTCGGCGTCCCGGCCGGGGACGTCCGTCGCTTCCGAAAATCCTTCGACCTGCCCGAAGGCCCGGTCCCCCCCGCCGTTCTGGAACTCAATTCCGGCTCGTACCGGCTCTGGGTCAACGGGAAGTCGCTAACCCCGGCCCCGGTTACGTCCGGCATCTTCGTCGAAGCCTACGACCTGTCGGGCCACCTGACGCCGGGGAAGAACGTCGTCGCCGTCGAGGCCCGCGGTGCAACCGACGTCCACAACAAGGGCGGGTTGCTGGCATGGGTCCGGGTCGCCGGACGGTTGACCGGCGACACTGAATCCCTTGCCGGGTGGAAGGTCTCGGCGGACGACCGCCCGGAGTGGACGACGCCCGGCTTCGACGACTCCTCGTGGGCCGGGGCCACCGACGCCCGGCTGGACAACAAGCCGTACCGCCCGTACCTCGTGTGGCTCGGGGAGCCGGCCGGTCCGGTGAACCCGCCGGCGTTCGAGACCGGCGAGGTGCCCAACGTCGTCTGGGACAAATCGGTTCGGGACGGAAATCCCTCCTTGAAGCCCCTGGTCATTAATCTTCCCCTGCAACGGGATCCGAACCAGGACGACCGCGTGTTCCTGCGGGTCGACCCCGCCGCCCTGCCCCCGGACCTCCGCGGCAAAGTCGGCGTCCCGCGCCCGTGACCCGGACACCATGACCGACGACGCCGCCTTCCTCGCCGCCATCGCCGACCGCCCGGACGACGACCTCCCCCGGCTCGTGTTCGCCGACTACCTCGACGAACACGGGGACGCCGCCCGCGCGGAGTTCATCCGCGTCCAGTGCGAACTCGCCACCCTGTCCCGCACCGATGCCCGGGTTCCCGCACTGACGGAGCGGGAAGAAGAACTGCTGGCCGCCCACAAGAAGCGGTGGGAACTGCCGAACGTCGGCCGGCAGACCTTCCGCCGGGGGTTCGTCGAAGTCGTCGACACGACCGCGGACCGGTTCCTGGCGGCCGCCCGGCGGTTCCTCGCCCTCGTCCCGGTGCGGGAACTGCGGCTCCGCAACGCCGACCGCCGCATCCCGGAACTGGCCGCGCTGCCGATCTTCGCCCGCGTCGAGTCCCTCGATTTCGCGAACAACACGCTCGGGGCCGGCAGCCGGATCACCCGGTTCTTCGGCACCGCCGACCTGCCCCGGTTGCGGACCGTGAAACTCCGCAACAACCGCCTGTGGGCCGAGGCGATCACCGAACTCGCGGCCACGCCGGTCGCGCCCCAACTCGCCCGGCTCGACCTGTCCGGCAACCCGTTCGCCGACGCGGGGGCCGAGGCCCTGGCGGCCGCGACGGGCCTCCGGAACCTGACGGCGCTCGAACTCCGCAACGACGAACTCACGTTCTCGGACAGCATCCACGCCGCGGGCGCGGTCGCCCTCGCGGAGTCGGAGGCACTCCCGCGCCTCCGACTGCTCGACCTCGGGTCGCAGTACATCGGCGACGCCGGGCTGATCGCGGTGGTGAACTCGCGGAACGCGGAACACCTGACGCACCTGGACGTGTCGTACAACGAGATCGGGGCCGCCGGCGAGAGCGGGTACGAAGCCCTCGCGACGTCCCCCCGGCTCGGGCGGCTGGTGGAACTCAACCTCAGCGGGAATGCGATCGACCGCCGCGGGGCAATGGCCTTGCTCGGCTCGCGGACCCTGCCGGAGGGACTCCGCATCGACGTCCGCGAGTGCGAGATGGATGCGGTCACGCAGGAGATGGTGCGGCAGCACCCGGAGCGATTCCTCGTCGAGACACCGTAAGTCGGCGAGGGGTCATTTGCAGCTCCACCCTCAAACGGACGTCGGCGGTTCGTGGCCGGCGGGAGGAACGCCCCGAGGGGACGTTCCCCTCATCGATTCACCGGCGGACGTAGATGAGCGACAACTCGAGAGCCCGGTCGTAGAAAATGAGCTTGTCCCGACTCAGATAGAGCACCTCCAATACGCGCTCGTGTTCCGACTCCCGCCGGATGACGCACTTCTTCCCGTCCAGGCGGTAGGTCAGGGTCATGTCGCTTTCCACCTTGCTCTCCCAGACTTCCCACCTCGCTCCCTTGCCGTCGGGGGTCATTTTCAAGAAGGTCCGATTGTCCCCGGCGGTGGGCGGGCCAGTCTGGGGCATGTACTCCCAGAACCCTGCGAGATCCTGGGCTTTGACGGGCGGTTCTCCCGCGTGATTCAGGGCCGACCCGGCGAGGATCACGAGCACAGGCAAAAGCAGGCGCATCGAGTTACTCCTTGGACCGACGAACGTACTTCGTGGCGGTGAACGCGAACCCGCGCTTCAGGAACAGGAAGTCGCCCACCGGGCCTTCGATGGTCGCGGTCCAGGTCTCGCCCGCGGACTCGCCGGTGCCGGTGAAGTGGATCTTGTTGCCGTCGACTTTATACTTCGCGGTCGTGACGACGTTCTTCCCGATGCCGGCGGTCCAGGTCTCGTAGCGGCCGTCGGCGGTGAACTCGGCGTACAGGTTGCCGCCGCCGCAGGAGGCCGCGTTCGCCGTCTCCCAGAGGCCGACCACGGGCGAGACGCGGCGGGCGGGGTCGGCGGCGGGGGCGGCGGTTGCCGCAACCAGGGCCAAGATCGCGAGGGCGACAGCGGGCCGGAACATGGGGCGGGTCCTCGAAGGGTCACACCGGTTGAATGCCAGTGTAACGCACCGGTCCCGCCGGCGTTAGCGATTATTCGTAGCCCAGCCGGGCGATCAGGTCGCCCCACCGGTCGCGGATGCGGGCCCGCGATTCCGGGGGGATGTCCCACTTGTTCGTCTCGTACCCGCGGGTGCGGGCGGCGTACTCCTCCAGCCGCGGGCGAACCCGGTCGAACCCGCCCAGGCCGAGTTTCCCGTACACCGCTGCGACGCCGCCGACGAGGTCGGTCGTCAACTCCTCGTAGCGGACCTCCGCGAAGTTCCCCGGCGGGACGAGCGGCTTCGCCTGTTCGAGCCGCTCGTAGAGCGTGCGGAACTCGCGGAAGACTTTCTCCTCCAACTCCGGACTCCGGTGCGGCGTCTGCAGCCCGTGCGACCTGGCCAGCGACAGCCACAGGTTGACCGTGGAGGCGAACAGCGTGTACGGGTCGCGCTTGATGTGGACGAACTTCGCGCCCGGGAACAGGTCCAGTAGCACGGGGATTCGCGCCGTGTGCGGCGGGGACTTGAGCACGAGCCGCCGGCGGTCCATCAGCGTCACCGTTTTCAGGAACCGCACGAAGGTCCGCTTCCACTTCGCGAGTTCCTGCGGACTCAGGCCGGACAGGTCGAGCGAGCCGGGAAACAGCGGTCCGCGGTTCGGGAACGCGACGTCCGTGTACGGGCTCGGCAGCCCGAGCAGGGCCAGCGCGAACTCGTCCTCCTGCGGGCGGTCCCAGCCGGCCGGCATGTTGTCCATCGGCCGCTTTTCGGGGGCCAGGAACGCGAGCTGGTTCCGAAACAGCGGCTCGCTGAGCAGGAAGTGGCACGGCACGAAGCACTGCAGGGTGCTCGGCGACGTGAACCGCTCGTCCAGGACCAGCAGTTCGTGCAGCAGCGTGGTCCCGGCCCGCCAGTGGCCGACGACGAAGACCGGCGGGTCGCGGAACGTGACGGCGTCGATCCGTTCCCCGAAGCGGTACTCCTGCCACCACCGGAAGAGGGTGTTCGCGAACGTCGTGCAGGAGACGATCCCCGCGATGTACGCGTACGGCAGCCCGACCGCGGCGCGGTTGCGGAGCAGCAGCCGCAGCCAGGCGAAGTAGTCGCACCCTTCCCAGATGCGGGGGGCCCAGTCGCGGGGCTTGGCCGGTGCGGGCGTGGCGTCCATCGGGTCCGTCCGGGGCGGCGGGCGAAAGGAGTCAGTGTATCCGCCCCGCTTGCCGGGCAACCCCGCCGCGGACTACGGTAGTGTTACCCAGTCCGCCCGAGGGAAGGACGGCCGTGCCGAAACTCAGCGTCATCAAAGGCCCGGACGCCGGCAAGCAGTTCGACCTGACCGGGGCGTCCGTCACCGTCGGCCGCCACTCGGCGAACGCGGTCCCGCTCACGGACTCCCGCGTCTCCCGCCGGCACCTCGAACTCCGGGCCGCTCCGAGCGGCGGCTACCAGCTGTTCGACCTCGGCAGCGGCAACGGCACGCAAGTCAACAACCGCCACGTCCAGGTCATCGACCTCCGCCCCGGCGACCAGATCGCGCTGGGCGACACGATCCTGACGTACCTCGTCGAACAGCCGACGAACCACGTGACGTTCGACGCGCCGGCCGCCGCCCGGTTCGTCGTCCGCGAGAACCCCGACGCCGCGTCCGCGATCCTGCGGACCGTCGGCGAGGACTACGGCAGCCAGATCCTGTCCCGCGCCGACCGTGCCGGCACGGACTGGCTCCGCACCCGGCTCGCGAACCTGTCCGTCATGTACGAGGCCGCCAACGCGGTCAGCCACATCCTCGACATGGACGAGCTGCTGAACCGCGTGATGGACCTCGTCCTCCGGGCCGCCGAGGCGGACCACGGCTGCTTCATGGTGGCCGACACCGAAACCGGCGAACTCATGCCCAAGGCCGTCCGCACCCGGCCCGAACTGCTCGGCTCGACGGTCGGCGGCGGCGGGGACTTCGTCGTCAGCCGGACGGTCATCGACCACGTCCTGAAGCAGCGGCAGGGCGTCCTCGTCGCGGATGCGTCGTCCGACGAGCGGTTCCGCGGCGGCGAGAGCATCGCCCGCTACCAGATCCGCGAAGTGATCTGCGTCCCGATGAAGGGCCGGCACGAGACCGTCGGCGTGCTGTTCCTCGACACGCGGATGAACACGGGGTCCGGCATCATGGTGACGCCGACGGCCGTGACCGTCGCCCCGAAAGACCCGCTGAAGTTCACCGAAGACCACCTGCACCTCGCCGTCGCGGTCGCGCACCAGGCGGCGCTGGCCGTGGAAGAAACCCGGTACTACCAGGCCCTCGTCCAGGCCGAGCGGCTCGCGGCCGTCGGGCAGACGATCGCGGCTCTGTCGCACCACATCAAGAACATCATGCAGGGCGTCCGCTTCGGCTCGGACATGGTCCGGTCCGCACTCGACGGCACCGACCCGGAGATGCTGCAGAAGGGCTGGCGGCTCGTCGAGAAGAACCAGAAGAAGATCGACGACCTGATCCTCGACATGCTCAGCTACTCGAAGGAGCGGGAGCCCGGCTTCGAGCCGACGGACTTGAACAAGCTCGCCGAGGAAGTCCTGGACGTGGTCCGCGGCCGGGCGCAGGCGGCCGGGGTGACGCTCGAATTCACGACGAACCCCGCGGTCGGCGAGATCCCGTGCGACCCGGACGGCATTCACCGGGCGCTGTTGAACGTGGTCAGCAACGCCGTCGACGCCACGGAAGACCGACCCGACCCGCGCGTCACCGTGACGATCGGCCGCAGTTCGGACGGGACGTTCGCCGAGGTCGCCGTCACCGACACCGGCCCCGGCATCCCCGCCGACAAGGTGGACGACATCTTCAAGCCGTTCGTCAGCACGAAGGGCGCACGCGGCACGGGCCTCGGGTTGCCGGTCAGCCGGAAGGTGCTGCTCGAACACGGCGGCGACGTGGCGGTGCAGTCGACCCCCGGCATGGGCAGCACCTTCACCCTGCGAATCCCCGTGAAGCCGCCCGCCCCGCCGCCGGGCGGTCCGGTTTAGCCGGTTCTTCCGGCGGTGCCGGTGCTCACGGCTTCGCCTGCCGCAGCGGCTCGTGTGGAACGCGCGAAGGCACCGAGACGTTCGCGCGAAACCCGTCCCGAAACCGCGCAAGCCGGGTGCCCTACTTGCCGGGGTGGGGTACACCTTCTCCAGCGGGGCTGAGCCGGTCAGCGACCGACCCCAGTCATCCCCGCCCCCACCCGACGACCCCCGCGTCCCGCGCGTCTCACCTCGCGGCCGCGGGGGTTGTTTCTTTCCACCAGCACAACGACCGGAGCCAGTTCGACCCGGCCGCCCTGTGCTCAGCCCGGCGGGTGCTGGTTCTCCCAGGTCAGAATCGCGTGCATCAGGTCGCCGGCCTCGATGTCCGGGTCGGTGGGGAGCGGCCAGCTGAACCGCTCGACGCCCGCAAGCTGGACGGCCGGGCCGTGGGCGCGTTGCTCGCACCACAGGTTCACGAACCGGCCGATCGCGCGGGCCCGGCGGCGGAGCCGGGTCACGAGGTTGTCCGCGTCGGCGTCCGACCGGGCGGCTTCGGCCAGCAGCTCGGCCCAGTCGACGACCCATTCGACCAGCATCCGGGCTTCCTCGTCCCCGAGCCCGCGTGTCATCGACTCGTCCCACAAAACGCCCCGAATGAACGGGTCGGCGGCTACAGGCATTTCCCCTCCGTCGGCCGCCGCGTCGCGGGCGGTCCGCTCGCCCCGAGGGCCGACCGCGTGTGCGGTCCCCCCCTCGCGGCCGGTTTGGTTGACGTCCAACAGCATTCGCGAGCCGGGCGTATAGCGGTGTCCCATGGGAGAAGCAAGCGGTGTTGGGCGGACGGCAGGGCGACGCAAAGCTTCAAGTTCGGCCGTTTCAGTCGGTCACTCGCTCCGCGAGTGACTGCGCTTCCGCCCTCGGAAGCGAGTGTTGCGTTCTCGGGACATGAGCCCGCAACTCGCGGAGCGAGTTGCCTACTTTCGCGCACTGCGTCGCCTTGGGGCGGACGGTTCGATGCCGCCGATCCGAGCGACGTACGGATCCCCCTTCCCGCTTTGCGGAGTCGTGCCTAAGATACCGGTTCCCCGCGCTGCCGAACGGGGGGCCTGTTTTGCCACACGGAGGCCGTCGTGACCCTGCTCGCCGTTTCGGGCTGGTCGATCTTTTTGAACGTCGTCGTCATCCTCCTCAGCCTGCTGCTGATCCTGATCGTGCTGGTCCAGCGCGGCAAGGGCGGCGGGCTGGCCGGGGCGTTCGGCGGGGCCGGGGGCTCCAGCGCGTTCGGCTCCCGGGCGGGTGACGCCTTCACCAAGATCACGCTGTACATGGCGTCCGTGTGGGTGCTCGTCATCATGATCCACGTGAAGGTCGCCCAGCGCGACAGCCTGCCGCCGCCCCCCGGTGCGTCCGCGTCGCCGTGAGGGATTCGCCCGTGCTGCTCAGTATGACCGGGTTCGGCGAGGCCCGCGGGGCCGGCGAGGGGTTCAACGCGACGGTGGAAGTCCGGGCGGTGAACAACCGCCACCTGAAGGTGACCGTCCGCGGATCGGACCCGTACCCGCTCCTCGAATCCGAACTCGAAAAGACCGTCCGCCGCTGCATCCGCCGGGGCACGATCCAGATCCAAGTCCGGGTCGACCGCGGGTCGAAGTTCGCGGACCTGCGGCTGAACACGGGCGTCCTGGCGGGCTACCTCGCCCAGATTCGCGCCGCCTGTGCCGAGGCCGGCACCCCCGAACTGGCGGCGTCCGTCGCGGCCGGGGCACTCGAGCTTCCCGGCGTCGCCCCCGAGCCCGGCCTGTCCACCGGCCCTCCGGAGGACGAGTGGCCGGTCGTCGAGAAGACCGTCGAGGCGGCGTTGAAGAAGCTCGACGCCTCCCGGAAGACCGAAGGCCGGGCGATGGCGGACGAACTGCTCGGACTTCACCGCGTGCTCGGCACCGAACTCGGCCGCATCCGCGAGCACCTGCCGGCCGTCACGGGCGACTACCAGAAGCGGATTCTCGACCGGGTCCGCCAGGCGGTCGCCGACGCCGGGGTCGGGGTTCAGCCGGAACACCTGATCCGGGAAATCGCCCTGTTCGCGGACCGCACGGACGTCTCCGAGGAAGTGTCCCGGTTCGCCGCCCACCTCGTGCAGTTCGAGGAACTCGTCCGGAACGGCGGCGGGCCGGACGGGGCCGGGCGGCGGCTGGAGTTCGTCGTCCAGGAAATGGGCCGGGAGGCCAACACCCTCGGCTCGAAGGCCGGCGACGTCGTCATCTCCCGGCACGTCGTCGAGGTCAAGGCGACGCTGGAGAAGATTCGGGAACTGGTTCAGAACGTGGAGTGAGACGACCGCCGGGGGCTCGCGATGGATCACGAACCGCCGACCGTGACCCGAGGACCGCTGATCGTGCTGTCCGGCCCGAGCGGGGTCGGGAAGAGCACCGTGGTGGACCGGGTGATCGCGTCCGCCGGGCTGAACCTCCGCCGGGCGGTGACGGCCACGACCCGCGAGCCGCGGCCCGGCGAACGGCCCGAAGTGGACTACCACTACTGGACCCGCGACCGCTTCGAGGCCGCCCTCGCGACCGGGGAAATGCTCGAACACGCGGTCGTCCACGGGCGGGACTACTACGGCACCCCGCGGTCGGAAGTGGACCCCTACCGCGAACGCGGCACCGGCGTCGTGCTGGTCATCGACGTCCAGGGGGCCGCGTCGGTCCGCCAGCTGTACGACGGCGACCACGTGTCGGTGTTCCTGGACCCGCCGACCTTCGAGGAGTTGGAGGCCCGGCTGCGGGGCCGGGGCGAGAAGGACGAATCGATCCGCCGGCGGCTCGACACGGCCCGGCGGGAACTGGAACGCCGGGGCGAGTTCGACCGGCACGTGTTGAACGGCGACCTGGACGTCGCGGCGAAGGACCTGGAAGCGATCATCCGCGAACAGTTCGTGAGTCGGGACAGTGACAAGGGATAGGGACAGGTCCCTTCTGCCGATCACGAGCCCGACCCACTCTCACTTGAGGTACGACATGCTCGACGAACTGAAGGAAGAAGAAATCGTCAACAAGGTCGGCGGGCGGTTCAAGCTCTCGACGCTGATCCAAAAGCGAATGGTCGCCCTCAACACTGGGGCGAAGCCGCTGGTGGACTCCCGCAGCGGGGACAAGATGCAGATCGTCCTGCAAGAGATCCTGCAAGACAAGATCTACCTCGACGCCAGCGGCAACGTGCAAACCTACAGCCGGAACGAGACGGTCAGCGCGAACCTGTCGTCGAGCTTCCTGAGCCGCGTCGGCGGCAACCAGGGGGTGCAAGCCCCGCCGGTACAAGCGACGGACGACGACTGAGGCTTGCCTCGGCCGCGTGGGGGTCTCTTCGCCCGCTCCCCGTTCGGGATGTGCAAGACGCCATCCCGAACGGGGAGCGGGCCTGTTAGTCCGTGGAGACTCGCTGAAGGGCTGAATCGCCGACCGGTTCGCCGCGAGGCGAAGCCGAGCGGTGGGCGAGCGACGACGGAGGCGGAGTGCCCATCCTCGCCGACGGACTTCCAGACGCCGGATGCGAGCACGCCGACATCCTGTCCCACTGCCGCGAGCCCGGCACGCACGTCCGCGGCTGCTGGGTCGTCGACCTCGTGCTGGGCAAATCGTGAACCGGGCGGTAACCTGAAGCGACCTTCCGAGGAGTTTGTCATGGGCCGCGTCACCACGCAAGAGATCGTCGAGCACCTCCCGGCCGTCCTCGCCCGCATCGCCGCCGGGGAGTCGCTGGAGGTGACGGACGCCGGCCGGCCGGTGGCGCAACTGCTGCCGGTTCCCCTACCGCCGCCCGAATTGCAGACGCCGGAACAGCGTCGGCAGGCCTGGGAGAAGATGCAGGTACTAATCCAGTCGCTCGCCCACCGCCTTCCACCGGGCCACGTCGTGGACGACAGCCGGGAGTCGATCTACAAGGAACGGGAGGACGCCCAACTATGACCCTGGTGGACACGAACGTTCTCCTTCGCTTCACTCGCCAGGCCGATCCGATGCACCCGGTCGCGGCATCGGCCATTCACGCCCTGCGCGACTCGGGGGAACGGCTTTGCATTGTGCCTCAAAACCTTTACGAGTTGTGGGTGGTCGCAAGCCGACCCCTTGCCGTCAACGGTTTCGGGCTGACGATTCCCGAGTGTCAACAAGTCTTCGCGACCATCAAGTCGCTGTTCACGCTGCTGCCCGACCCGCCGGGCCTCTTCGACGAATGGGAATCGCTCGTCACGACGTTCCAGATTCAGGGCAAGCCCGCGCACGACGCCCGGCTCGTCGCTGGGATGCGGGTGCACGGGGTCGCGAGAGTTTTGACGTTCAACACCGCCGACTTCGCCCGGTTCCCGGCGGTCGCGGCCATCGACCCGGCGAGCGTCGGCACCGGGCCGTAACGGGTCCGGTTACTTCGCCCCGATGCAGACGGTCGCGGTCGCTTGCCGGGCGTTCGGCCCTTCCAGGTTGCACGTGCCGACGAACAGCTTGCCGCCGTGGACGGTGACGCCGCCGTAGACCATGCCGGGGGCCTTGACCGCGGGGTCGGTGCCGAGGTCGATGAGCACCTTGCCGATGCCGGACTTCAAGTCGATGGCGTGAATCTTCCCGGACAGGTCGCCGACGTACACGACGCCGCCGGCCACCGCGGGCGGGGCGAACACCGGGCCTTTCGCGTCGTACACCCACCGCTTGTCGCCGTCGGCCAGCGCGAACGCGCGGACCTTGCCGTCGGTCGCGGTCGCCACCACGGTCGCATCCGCGATCGCGGCACACCCGACGACGCCGCCGGTGGGGATTTCCTTCCGCCACTTCGGGGTGCCTTTTGCCAGGTCGAACGCGGCGATGTCCCCTTTCGCCCCCTTGATCTCCGCGTAGTAGTAGCCGACGGTGCTGCCGGTGACGATGACCGTGTCCCCGTCGACGGACGCGCCGCCCCACGGGTTCAGCTTCAGTTCCTGCGTCCAGACCGTGTCGCCGGTGTCCGGCCTCAGGCAGTAGATCGCCCGCTCGCCGACCTTTTCCTTGTCGAGAAAGCTGGTACACGCCAGCACCTTGTCGCCGGCCACGCAGACCGGGGCGTCGGCGTGCCACTTTTTTTCCCCCTTCTGCCAGACGCGCTTCGGGGCGGGCTTGAGAAGGTCGTCTTCCGTCGGCGGCACCGCGAGGTCCGGGTCTTTCTTCTTCGCTTCGTCGAACTTTGCCAGGAGTTCCTTCCATTTCGCGTCCTGCAACTTCGCGATCTCGGCCTGGGTCACTTCCTTGCCGTCGAGCGTGGCCTTGTCGAGTTCGACGCAGACGACCCCGGCCGCGCCGCCGCCCATGAAGACCTTGCCGTTCGCGATGGCGGGTGCCCCTTCGAGGTGGAACAGGTCGCCGGGCATCGGCAGTTGCCAGAGCGGGCGGCCCGTGTCGGCGGTCAGGCAGTGCAGCACGCCGCCGGAATCCTGGTGCATCCCGTCGCCGAACACGACGAAGTTGCCGGACACCGCGGGGCTGGATACGGACGCGAGCCGCAGGTAAGGGGCGGACCGAGTCCACACCGGCTTCGCTTCGCCGGAAGCGTTCGCCGGGTAGACGGACACAGTCGGCCGGTTGAACGCGCCGAGTTGCGAGACGTAGAGGTTGTCCCCGACCGGCACCGGTGCCGCGACGAAGTGGTCCTGCGACTTCACGACCCACAGCACGGCGGGTTTGTCCGGGCCGGGCTTCCCGTCGGTGTTGCCGGTGCGCTGCGGGTTGCCGCGGTACGTCGCCCACGGGCCGGGCTCGGCGGCGTGGGCGGTGGCGGCCATCAGAAGTGCGAGCGCGGAGAGGAGACGAGGCATGGGGCTTCTCCGGGAGTGGGGATTCAAGGGGACGCGCTCGGCGGGTGCGGCGGGTGTCCCGGCGGTGCGTGTTCGTCCGGTTTCACTTCGGGCTTCATCGGCTCCGTCGCGCTGACGCCCGTGAGTCGGCGAACCGTGTAGTAGAACACCGGCGTCAGGAACACGCCGAACACGGTGACGCCGAGCATCCCGCTGAACACGGCGATGCCCAGGGTCGCCCGCATTTCGGCCCCGGCCCCCTGGGCCAGCGTCAGCGGCACGACGCCGAGGATGAACGCGAATGAGGTCATCACGATCGGCCGCAGCCGCAACTGGCACGATTCCAGAGTCGCGTCCCAGAGCGGCATCCCTTCCTTCCGCTTCTGTTCCGCGAACTCCACGATGAGGATGGCGTTCTTCGCCGCGAGGCCGACCAGCACGATGAACCCGATCTGCACGAAGATGTCCATCGGCAGGCCGACGAGCCGTACCCCGATCAGGGCCGACAGGATGCACATCGGTACGACGAGCAGGATCGCGACCGGCAGCGCCCAGTTGTCGTACATCCCGGCGAGGACGAGGAAGACCAGGATCACGGCCCCGACGAAGGCGTAGATCGACGAGTTCCCTTCCAGGGTCTGGAGGTAGAAGAGTTCCGTCCACTCGGTCGTCATCTGCTTGGGCAACTCGCGTTCGGCGAGGCCCTCGAACAGCCGCATGCCGTCGCCGGTGCTGGTGCCGGGGGGGAGGTTGCCGTTGATGGCGGCGGACGGGTACATGTTGTACCGCTGGATCATGAGCGGGCCGGTCGAGTCCTCGATCCGCGCGACGGAACTGAGGGACACCATCTCGCCGCGGTCGTTCCGGACCTTGAGGTTCCGCAGGTGCTCGACGTCCTTGCGGAACTCCGCCTCCGCCTGGACGTTCACCTGCCACGTCCGGCCGAACCGGTTGAAGTCGTTGACGTAGGTGCTGCCGAGGTTCGATTGCAGCGTGGCGAACACGTCGTTCAGGGACACGCCCTTCTGCTTGCAGGCGTTGCGGTCCACGTCCACGAACAGTTGCGGGATGTTCGCGCGGTACAGCGTGAACATCATGCCCATGCCGGGCTCCTTCTGCCCCTTCGCGATGAGGTTGTCGACCTGCTTCTGAAGTTCGGTCGAGCCCAGGTCGCCGCGGTCCTCGACGTACACCTTGTACCCCCCGGCGGTGCCCAAGCCCTCGACCGGCGTCGGCGGGAAGACGCCGACGATCGCGTCCTGGTTGTGCCGGAACTTCGCCTGCAGCTTCCGCAGGACGGTGAACCCGTACTCCTCCTTCTTCCCGTGCCGCTCGTCGAACGGCTTCAGGATGACGAACATCGACCCGAAGTTCGAGCCGTTCGCCCCGACGAGGACCGAGTTCCCGGAGATGCCGACCGTGTGCCCCACCCCGTCCGTCGCGAGGACGTCCTTCTCGATTTGGGCCATCACCGCCCGCGTCCGCTGGACCGAGGCGGCGTCCGGAAGCTGGACGTTGACAAGTAGGAACCCCTTGTCTTGCAGCGGAATGAATCCGACCGGCGTCGTGGTCAGGAACCGGCCGGTCAGGAACAGCAGTCCGGCGTACACGACCAGGACGACCACGACGACGCGGAGGAACCGGGCGATCACCCACCGGTAGCCGAGGGTGAACCGGTCGAACGCCGCGTTGAACACTTTGTAGAACCGCCGCAGGATCGCGTTCACGGGCTTCGCCGCGAACCCGAGCAGCAGCCCCGGCAGGACGAACGCGAGGAGGTAGCCGTAGTGCAGTTTCGTCGTCGTTTCGCCCGGCCGGTGCTCGCCGCCGCCGGACCCGACGCCCAGGACTTTCGTGCAGACGTAGTACGTCAGGAACCCGCCGAGCGCCGCCCAGCCGTACCACGGGAGCGTCTCGGTGACGTGTTCGCCGTGGCCGTGGTTCTTGAAAATCGCCGCCGCCCGGCTCGGGGTGAGCGTCATCGCGTTCACCGCCGAGATCATCATCGCGACGGCAATCGTCAGGGCGAACTGCTGGTAGAACTGGCCCGTGATCCCCGGCAGGAACGCGCTCGGCAGGAACACGGAACTCAGCACCAGCGTGATCGCGATGATCGGCCCGGTGATCTCGCCCATCGCCTTGATCGTCGCCGTGCGGGAGTCGTACCCCTGCGCGATCCACCGCTCCACGTTTTCGAGCACGACGATCGCGTCGTCCACGACGATGCCGATCGCGAGGACCAGCCCGAAGAGGGTGAGGTTGTTCAGGCTGAACCCGAGCAGGTACATCACGGCCAGGGTGCCGATCAGGGACACCGGCACGTCGATCATCGGCAGGATCATCGCCTTCCAGTCTTGCAGGAAGAGCAGCACCACGATCGCGACGAGGATGATCGCGTCCCGGAGCGTGTTGAACACCTCGTCCACGGACTCGATGATGAACGGCGTGGTGTCGTAGCGGATGGCGTAGTTCACGCCGCTGGGGAACCGCTTCTGCAGCTGGGCCATCTTGGCCTTCACCCGGTCGCCGACGTCCAGGGCGTTGGACCCGGGGAGTTGAAACACGGCGAGGCCGACGGACGGCTTGCCGTCCAGGGTACACCCCACGTCGAGGTTTTTGGCCCCGAGTTCGACGCGGGCCACGTCCGCGAGCCGGACCGCCGCGCGGGGGACGTTCGGGTCGTTCGGGTCGGGCTCCCCGACCTTCACGATGATGTTCTTGAACTGGTCGACCTCCGTGAGCCGGCCGAGGGTGCTGAGCGTCAACTGCGTCGGCTGGCCGAGGGGCACGGGCTCTTGCCCGATCTGCCCCGCCGCCACCTGGACGTTCTGCTCCTTGATCGCGGCGACGACCTCGTTCGTGGTCAGCCGGTTGGCGTTGAGCCGGTCCGGGTCCAGCCACGCCCGCATCGAGTAGTCTTGTTGTCCGAAGAGGGTCACGTCGCCGACGCCGTCGAGCCGGGCGATCTCGTCCTTGAGTTGGATGAGGGTGTAGTTGCTGAGGTAGAGCTGGTCCCGGCTGTTGTCCTCGGAGTAGACGTTGACCACCATCAGGATGTTCGGCGACTTCTTCTTGACGTTCAGGCCCTGGCGTTGAACCTCCTGCGGAAGTTGGGCCGTGGCGAGGCTGACGCGGTTCTGCACCAGCACCTGGGCCATGTTCAGGTCGGCCCCGAGCTTGAACGTCACCGTCAGATTGTACGCGCCGTCGTTGGTACACTGCGACGACATGTACAGCATGTTCTCGACGCCGTTCACCTGCTGCTCGATCGGGGCGGCGACGGTGTCCGCCACCACCTTCGCGTTCGCGCCGGGGTAGACCGCGGACACCTGCACCGTCGGCGGCGCGATCGGCGGGTACTGGGCGATCGGCAGCGTGAACAGCGCGGCGAGGCCGAACAGGCAGATGACGATGGACACGACCCACGCGAGGACCGGGCGGTCGATGAACGTCTTCGCGAACATGCGGGGGTGAACCTTCTTTCTCCCCTCTCCACTTGGGGCAGAGGGGCGGGGGTGAGGGGAACGTCTTCCCACCCGAGGAACCGTCTTGCCGTGGGATGAACCGCCTTTTCTCGGGGCGTCTTCCCCTCACCCGGCCTTCGGCCACCCTCTCCCCCACGGGGAGAGGGTCAGATGGTCACTCCTTGTCCTTCAACACTTCCACGGTCGGCTGGACCAGCACGTCGGGGAGCACCTTCTGAATGCCGCGGGTGATGACCTGATCGTCCGGGCCGATGCCTTCCGCGACAATCCGCATCGCGCCGACCTGCGGGCCGAGTTGCACGACCTTCGCCTTCACCCGGTTGTCCGCGTCGACGGTGTAGACGAACTTCTTGTCCTGGTCCGTGACGACCGCGGCTTCGGGCACGAGGACCGCCCGGTCGACGACGGCCGGGATCTTGCCGCGGACGTACATGCCGCCGGTCAGCTCCCACGGCGGGCCGGGGTTCGCGAGTTCCCCGCGGATTTGGAGCGACCCGGTGCTCGGGTTGAGCCGGTTGCTGACGAAGTTGAGCTTCCCCGCGTGCGGGTAGCCCTTCTCGTTCTTCAACTGGACCTGGAGCGGGATGTCGGACTCGTCCACGGATTTGAACTTCTTCTCGCGGATGAGTTTGAGGTAATACAGCACGGTCTGCTCGTCCACGTCGAAGTAGGCGTACATCGGGTCCGTGGTGACGATCGTCGTGAGGACCGTCCCCTGGGCGGTGCCGCCGGTGACGACGTTCCCCTCCGTGACGTAAATCCGGTCGATCCGCCCCGAAAATGGCGCGGTCACGTCGGTGTAGCTCAGGTTCAGCTTCGCCTTGTCGAGCGCCGCCGTCGTCGAGATGATGTTCGCCGCCGACACCTCCCGCTGGGCGACGGCCTGGTCGTACTCTTCCTTGCTGGTCGCCCCCTTGTCGAAGACGACCTTGATGCGCGCCTCGTTCGCGGTGTCGAGCTTCAGCTTCGCCTTCGCGTTGGCCAGTTCCCCCTCGGCCTTCTGGACGTCCGCCTGGAACGGCCGGGGGTCGATCTGGACGAGCTTCTGCCCCTCCGTGACCTTGTCGCCGTCCTTGAAGTACACCTTGACGATGGGGCCGCTGACCTGCGGGCGGATGTCCGCGGTCTTGACGGGCGCGAGTTGTCCGCTCAGGTCGGTGAACTGGGTGACGGTCTTCACCAGGGGCTTCGCCACGGTCACTTCGGGGACGCCCGTCTCGGGCGGGGCGGCGGTGCGGCGCGAACACCCGACCGCGACCACCGCGGCGGCAAAGAACAGGGCGGCGGCGATTCGGCGCTTCATGGCGGCGGCCTGGCTGCGGGTTCCGGTCCCTTGCCAAGCTAGGGTTTCCCCGGCGGAACGTCCAAGCGGCTAGACTGACGGAATGACCGACCGTGCCGCCCTCCTCCGAGCGATCACCGCCGCCCCGTGGGACGACCTCCCCCGGCTCGTGTTCGCGGACTGGCTGGACGAGAACGGCGACCCGGAGCGGGCCGAGTACGTCCGCCTGGAGATCGAGATCGAACGCCAACTCGCGGCGGGGCAGAACCCGCCGGCGGATCAACTCACCCGGCGGCGGCAGTTCGCGGACGCGGTGACGAGGTGGCACGCGGAATTGCCGAAACTGCCGGGGCTGACGTGGGGGAAGCGGTTCCGTCGCGGATTCCCGGTCGCGGCGACGGTGGCGAACCTGGAACAAATCGTCCGCCACGCGGAGGCGTTTGACGGCGTCGTCCCGCTCGAATCGCTGAAGGCGCGGTCGGTCCCGTTCCGGGCGTGGGAGAAGTTCCTCGAATCGCCGGTCCTGCCCCGGCTGCGGTCGCTCGACTTCACCGGGTGCGAACTCGGCAACGACGCCGTCGCGGACCTGGCCCGCACCCGAGGCGTCTCCCACCTCACGTTTCTGGGGCTGGCCCGCAACGGCCTGTCGGACGGAGCCGCCGCCGCGATGTCCGCGTCCGCATTCCTCTCGAACCTGGAAGTGCTGGACATCGAGTTCAACGACGTGACCGACGCCGGGGCCGAGGCACTGGCGGTGTCGCCGCACTTGCGGAAGGTGGTGTCGGTCCGCCACGCCGGGAACCCGATCCAGGGGGCCGGCGTCAGCGGGATGCCGTGGCTGCGGTGGATGGAGTTCGTGAACCGCTCGATCGCCGGCGAACGCCGCCCGGACGCGCGGTAGAATCACCGGCACACCCGAGGACGACCGATGCCGAGCCCCGACCTGCACCCGCTCGCGGCGACCGTGAAGGCGAAACTCCCGGACCCGACGAAGCCGTTCGGCTTGCTCGTGCTGATGAAGGTGAAGCCGGAGAAGGTCGCCGGCTTCCCGGTGTTCTTCGCGGACGCGGTGGCGTCCACGCGGAAGGAACCCGGCAACGCAGGGTATGACCTGTACCGTGACGCCGACAACCCGCACGGGTTCATCCTGGTCGAGCGGTGGAAGACCCTCGCGGACCTGGACGCGCACCTGAAAACGCCCGTGATCGACAAGTTGCTCGCGGGCTTCCCCGACAACCTGGACGGCGACGCGGAACTGAAAGTGGGCCTGCCGGTGGGGGAGTGAAGATGGCCAAAGACCACCCCTCCCCCGGCCCCTCCCCGAAGCGGAGAGGGGAGAAAAACCCTGCTGACTCCCCCTCTCCGCTTCGGGGAGGGGCCGGGGGGAGGGGTTGCGTTGACTGAACTCCGCTCGCGGGTGCTCCAAGTCTACGCCGAGGTCGACGCCGCCGTCGCTGCCGCTGCCCCGCGCTGTGATGCGTCCGGCCGGTGTTGCCGGTTCACCGAGTACGGCCACACACTGTTCCTCTCGCAATTTGAAGCGGACATCCTTCTCGAAACAGCCCCGGACTACGACAAGCCCGTCACGCGCGACGGATGCCCGTTCCAGGTCGGCAACCTCTGCACCGCCCGCGACGAGCGTCCACTCGGGTGCCGCATTTACTTCTGCGACCCCGCCTACGAAGGCGTCGGCGAACGCATCACGGAAGACGCACTCGCCAAGCTGAAACGCATCGCCGACGAGACGGGTTCTGATTGGCGGTACGCCCCGCTGCACGTCTTCCTGAACGAAGCGGAGCGGCCGGATACAACACCACGGCGGATTTCGCTCGTGTGAATGACTGACTCGTAGAGCGGGCCGAGGAGGCTTGGCGACGAGTCCCGCCGGTAGTCGCAAGGACAAGGTTTGTGGGAAGAGGACTTCTTCCTCTACCGGCGGGACTCGCAAAGCCTCGGCCCGCCCTACAGGAGACCCCATGTTCCGCACCGTCATCGCACTGTCACTGGCCCTGACGCCGACACTGCCCGCGGCGGACTGGCCGCAGTTCCTCGGGCCGACCCGCGACAACGCCACGCCGGACGTCATTGCCCCCTGGACGGACCCGCCGAAGCCGCTGTGGTCCAAACCGGTCGGCGCGGCCCACTCGGCCCCGGTCGTCGCTAACGGGGTGGCCTACGCGTTCTTCCAGCCGGGCAAGGACGACGCCGACGCCCTCGCCGCGTTCGACGCCGCCACCGGCGAGAAGAAGTGGGAGAAGTCGTATCCCCGAGCCAAGTTCACGCCGCCGTTCGGCACCGGGCCGCGCGGCACGCCGTGTGTCGACGGCGGGTTCGTCTACACCCTCGGCGGCACCGGGATCCTCGCGTGCTGGGACGCCAAGACCGGCGACGTGAAGTGGAAGGTGGACACGCTGAAAGCTTTCGAGGCGAAGAACCTCTTCTTCGGTATCTCCACGTCCCCCACGGTCGTCGGCGACGGGGTCGTCGTGATGGTCGGCGGGAAGGACGCCGGGGTCGTCGCGTTCAACAAAGCCTCCGGCGAAGTCGCGTGGAAGGCGACCGGCGACCCGGCCAGTTACGCGACCCCGCTGACGCTCGGCAAGGGCGGGGCGGACGGGTTGGTGTTCCTCACCGGCTCGCACGTCCGCGGCCTGTCGGCGACGGGCAAACAACTGTGGGCCGTCCCGTTCAAGGACAAGCTCAACGAGTCGTCGACGACGCCCGTGAAGGTCGGCGGCCTGATCGTCGCGAGTTCCGTCACGGCCGGCAGCATCGCCGTCGACCCGGCCGCCGTTGTGAACGACGCCGACGCGAAGCCGGCGTGGAAGGACGAGAAACTGACGTGCTACTTCTCCACGCCCGTCGCGGTGGGCAAGCACCTGTACATGGTCAACGGGGCGGCCACGCTCACGAACCCGTCGATCACCCTGCGGTGCGTGGACGCCGCCACGGGCGAAGTGAAGTGGTCGAAGGAGAAGTACGGCAAGTACCACGCGGCGATCGTCCGCACCGGGGACGACAAACTGCTGATCCTCGACGACGCGGGGAACCTCATGCTGGTGGAACCGTCCGCGGAGGGGTACAAGGAATTGGCGAAGGCGAAGGTGTGCGGCCCGACGTGGGCGCACCCGGCGGTCGCCGACGGCCGGGTGTTCGTTCGCGACGAGAAGGAACTGCACTGTTTCAAACTCGGCAAGTGATGCGGGTTCCCCCCTGGTGGCTCGTCCCGAACCTGCTCGCGCTGGACGCCCCGGCCGTGGCGGTCGTCTGGCAGCGGTTTCTCGGGGAGGCCGTGCCCGTCGCCGCGTCGGTCGTGTTGGGCCTGACGGTCTGGGGCGTCTACCTCGCGGACCGCGCCCTGGACTCGCGGCGGGTCCACGCCACCGACCGGCACCGGTTCGCGGCCCGTCACTTCCGGGCGTTCACACTGGTCGGAACGACCGCGCTGGCGGCGGCGGGAACCCTCGCGGGGCTGACGCTTCCGGCGGAAACTCTCACGACCGGGGCGGGCGTGGCGGCCGCGGTGGGGGCGTACCTCGTCGCGGTGCATGCGGGCCGGTTGCCGGGCGGGAAGGAAATCCTCGTCGGGTCGCTGTTCGGCGTCGGGGTCGGGCTGACGGCGTGCGGCGGCCCCGCGGTCGTCGCGTTCGCCGGGCTGTGTGTCGCGAACTGTGCCCTGATTTCCCGGTGGGAGTCGGCCCCGGACCGCCCCGGGGCGTGGCTCCCGGCCACGGCGGCCGCCGTGGCCGGGAGCGCGGCCGGCTTCAGTGACATACGGGTGTCAGTGGCAGTGGCCGCCGCCCTCCTCGCCCTGGGCGGGTTGCACGCCGCGCGGCGGCGGCTCGGACCCGCGGCAATCCGGGTGCTCGCCGACGCCGCCCTGCTGACCCCGCTGCTGGCTTAGCCGGGTGGCAGGGAGCATCGTGTGGCCGGTCGAACCTTCGATTCCCTCGCCCCCGTCTACCGCGTCGTCGAGTACGCGGCGTTCGGACGGAACCTGCACCGGTGCCGGGTCGCGATGCTGCCGCACGTCGCGGACTGCCGGCGGGTGCTCGTCCTCGGCGAAGGGGACGGCCGGTTCCTCGCGGACTTCCTGACGGCGTGTCCCGTCGCGACGGTCGAGGTGTGCGACGCGAGCGGTGGCATGATCGCCCGCTGCCGCCGCCGGGTCGGGGATCAACCGCGGGTGACGTATCGCACAGCCGACGCGCGGACGCTCGGTGTTCCGCCCGCGGCCTACGACCTGATCGTGACGAACTTTTTCCTCGACTGCTTCCCGGCCGGCCAACTCGGGCCGCTCGTTCGGAAACTGGCGGACGCTCTCGCTCCCGGCGGCCGCTGGATCGTCGGCGACTTCCGGCTTCCCGAAACAGGCACGCCGCGGCTCCGGGCCGGGGTGAAACTCGCGGTGATGTATGCGTTCTTCCGGGCCGCCACGCGACTGCCTGCGGGGTCACTCGCAGACCCGAACCCGGTGTTGCGGGCGAACGGGATGGAGCGGCTCGCGGAACGGACGTGGCAAGGCGGGTTCCTCTCGGCGGCGGTGTGGCGGAAGCCGGTCAACTCCGGCGTTCCCGCTCGGTAACCTGATCGTAGAGCGACCGGATGCGGGCCGTGTGCCGGGCCAGTTCGTTCGCGAAAAGGGCCGCCGCCGAGCCCCCGGCCGGGTCGAAGCCGAGCCGCCGGGCGAGCTTTTCGCGGTCCTCGGGGGAGGCAGGGACTTCCGTCAACGGTCGGTCGGTGACGACGCGGAGCCGGGCTTCGACGAACCGCAGGAACGAGTACCCGTCTCGGAAGTCGCGGGCTTCCGTCGCGGCGAGGAGTCCCGCGTGCTCGGCGGCGTCGAGGGCGTCCCAGGCGTTCGGCCGGAGAACGTCCGGGTGCCGGCGGGCGTACTTCAACATCAGCAACTGAATCACGAACTCGACGTCGACGATGCCGCCGGGGCCGCGCTTCAGGTTCCGCGGGGTTGCCGTCGCTTCGAGCTTTTCGCGCATCGCCCGGACGGCGTCCACCGCGGTCGGCGTCCACGGGGCGTCCAGAATCGCCGAGCGGATCGCCCCCGCGACTTCCTCTGCAAAGCTCGCGTCGCCGCGGATGACGCGGGCGCGGGTCAGGGCCTGCCGCTCCCACAGTTCGCCGCCGCCCCCGGCGAAGTACCGGCGGAACTCCGCCAGCGGCACGACGAGGCTGGACGACTTCCCGGCCGGGCGGAGTTTCATGTCCACGTCGTACAGCCGGCCGAACGGCCCGACCGCGGACATGTGCTTGATGACGCGCTGGGTCAGGTCGGTGAAGAACCGCGCGTTCGTGGACGGCGCGAACTTCGCC
>CAYUHJ010000036.1:0-39862 GCA_964444365.1 uncultured Alcaligenaceae bacterium
GGATTCCTGATTCTTTCTCCCCTCTCCCCGCCGGGGAGAGGGGAGCGGAGATCGCGAATCAACCCCACTCGGTATGAGGGGTTCGCTCACCCGAGCCGGGTCCGCCGGTGGGCCACGACGACGCGGATGTCGTCGTAGCTGACCTGTCCGTTCAGCGCGTCGAAGATCGGCTTCAGCTTCTCCGCCCCGACCTCCTGGACGGCGGCGGACACTTCCTGGTAGACCTCGTCGGACACCCACGCGGACACGTCGGCCGGGCGCTCGGCCTCGATGAACTGGACGAGGTAGTCGCCGGCCGTGGAGCGGGCGACCCGGACCCGGTGCATCACGTCCGGGATCGGCACGCCCTCGCGGAACAGGGCGAACGCCGCGGACTTCCGGGCCGTCGCCGCGGGCGGGGCGGCGGCCGCGCGGGGGGCCGCGGCGGCCGGCGGCGGCAGGGGCGGGTTCGCGTCGAGGAACTCGCGGATCGCGGTGAGGAACTTGCCGCCGTAGGCTTGCAGTTTCATCTCGCCGACGCCCGTGACGTTTCGCATGTCCGCGGCGGTGCGCGGCCGGGCGCGGACGATCGCCACCAGGGTCTTGTCGTCGAACACGCGGTACGCGGGGACGCCCTCCATCGCGGCGATCCCCCGGCGGAGGTCGCGGAGCCGCTCGAACAGGCGGGTTTCGTCGTCGCCGAGGGCGGCCGGGGCCGCGGGGCCGGCCGGGCGTTCCCGCGGTCCCCCGCCCTTCAGCTGGATCAAACGGACGGACCGCTCCCCGCGCATGACCTCCCACGACGCCTTGTTCAACTTCAGTACCGGGTATTCGTCCCCGACCTGGGCCAGCACGCCGTGCCCGATGAGTTGGTGGACCCAGTCCCGGATGGCGGGCTTCGCCGCGTCCCTCAGCAGCCCGTAGGTGGACAGCCGGTCGTGCCCCCGGCTGCGGACCGCCTCCGAGTTCTCCCCCCGCAGGACCGCCACGACGTGGCCGACGCCGAAGCCCTGGTTCACGCGGGCCACGCACGACAGAATCTTCTGCGCGATCCGCGTGGAATCGGGGATGTCTTGCGTGTCCCCGAGGCAGATGTCGCACCCGGCGCAGTTCGGCTTCGGGTAGTCCTGGCCGAAGTAATTCACCAGTGCCCGGTGCCGGCAGATCGCCCCGCGGCAGTAGCGGTCGAGGTCGTCCAGGTGGGCGAACGCGGCGGTCAGGTACGTCGGGTCGGCCCCGGCTTCCGTCGCGGACTTCTCCAGGATCATCCGCATGGTGATGCGGTCGCCGCCGCTGTACAGCAGCACGCACTCGGCGGGCAACCCGTCCCGCCCGGCCCGGCCGGTTTCCTGCTGGTAGTGCTCGATCGACTTCGGCATCGCCGCGTGGACGACGAACCGCACGTCCGGCCGGTCGATGCCCATGCCGAACGCGACCGTCGCCACGATGACCGGGGATTCCTCGGTGCGGAACGCTTCCTGGGCGTCCTTCCGGGCGTTCTGCTCCATGCCCGCGTGGTACGCCAGGGCCCGCACCCCGGCGACGTTCAGCGCCGCGGCCACCGCCTCCACGTCCTTCCGGCGGAGGCAGTACACGATGCCCGCCTGCCCCGCGTGCCGGTCGATCACCTCCCGGATTTGCCGGGTCACGTCCATCCGCGGCAGGATGCGGTACGTCAGGTTCGGGCGGTCGAAGTTGCCGACGAGCACTTCCGGTTCGCGCAGTTGCAGTTGGCGGACGATGTCGTCGCGCACCTGTTCCGTGGCGGTCGCGGTGTAGGCGTGGACGGTCGCCTCGGGGAAGAACTCGCGGAGCCGGCCGAGTTGCCGGTACTCCGGGCGGAAGTCGTGCCCCCACTGGCTGATGCAGTGGGCCTCGTCGATCGCCACCGACCGCACCCCGCCGGCCGACCGCAGGAACCGGGGGAAACCGTCCGTGGCCAGGCGTTCCGGCGACGCGAACACGAGCGGCACCCGGCCCTCGACGATCTCGCGCTCGGCGTCGTCGCGCTCGGAATTCGTCAGCGAGCTGTCGAGCCGCACGGCGGGGATGCCGATGCGGACCAGCGAATCGACCTGGTCCTTCATCAGCGCGATCAGCGGGGAAACGACCACCGTGATGCCGCCGCGGTACGCCGCCGGGGCCTGGTAGCACAGGGACTTCCCGCCCCCGGTGGGCATGACGACGAGCGAATCCCGCCCCGCGAGCACGGCCCGGACGGCGCGGTCCTGCATCGGCCGGAGGGCGCGGAACCCCCAGTGCTTGGCGATCAGGTCGAGCAGTTGGCGCGGCAGCGGGTCGGACATATCCGGGTCATCTTCGCCGAACGGCGGCGCGGCGGAAAGCCCGGTGGCCGACGAGGGGAGTGCCTCCCGATTTTGGGATCTCGGCGAGCCGCCCACGCCAGTGGGCGGGTCAAAGTCGTCAACCCGCCCACTGGCGTGGGCGGCTCGCCAAAATCCAGACGGACACCTGCCGACGTGCCTCGTTCGGGCCGGACACCTATCATGGCTCCGTCCGACACGGGCCGGGGGCGAGCCATGTACCCACTGCCGATCTACCTCGTCGACTGCCCGGAGAAGGTGCGGCACGACCTCGGGTGCGTCGCCCTGAACCTGGGCACCGCGTTCGCCGCGACGTTCGACTCCGTCCGGGCGGGGATCGAGGCGCTGCGGGCGGCCCCGCCGAACCCGCTGGCCCCGCCGGTGGTCCTGTTCCCCACGCAGGACCAGCCGGCGCTGGCGGACCTGAAGCTGTTCCGGCGGGCGCACCCGGCGGTCCCGGTCGTGGCGCTCGCGCCGCCGGACCTGCTCGTCGCGGCGATGCGGGCCGGCGCGAGTCAGGTCGTCACGCTGCCGCTCCAGCCGGACGACTGCGAGTCCGCCCTGCGCACCGTGGCCGAGGGGTACGCGGCCGGAGCCCGAACGGGGAAGGTCGTCGCCGTCACCGGCGCGACCGGCGGGGCGGGGGCGACGACGCTGGCCATCAACCTCGCGGTCGAACTCGCCGAGCTCGGGCCGAGCGTGCTCCTGTCCGAGCCGACGGCCCCGGTCGGGAAGCTGGCGGTCCACCTGGACGTGCAGCCGACCTACACCGTCGGCGACGTGCTGAGGCGCGGGCAGTTCGACGCGGACCTGATCGCCCAGGCGACGGTCCCGCTCGGGGACCGGGTCCGCGTCCTGGCCGCCGACGCCGCCAGCCTGCCGACCGGGGCCCCCGCCGCGACCGCCGTGTTCGGGCTCGTCGAGCACCTGCGGGGCATGGCGGACTTCGCCGTCCTCGACCTGCCCTGCACGTTCGACGACGCCTTCTTCGGCGTCCTCGCGTCCGCGGACGTCGCGGTCCTCGTCGCCGAGCAGCGGATCCCGTCGATCCGCACGCTGCAACTGCTGCTGGAGTTCCTGCAGAAGGTCGAGCACGGCAGCCGCGAAGTCCACGTCGTCGTCAACCGGTACGACCCCGGCCTGACCGGGTTCGGGGCCGACCGCCTGAAGCAGGTGCTGCGGGTCGACGACCTGGACACGGTCGCGATGGACGCCAGGGCGGTGACGGCCGCGGTCAACGCCGGGCGGACCCTCCGGGCCGGCGGGCGGTCCGCGGCCCTGGACGACATCGCCCGGCTGGCCCGCAAGCTGGTCCCGGACGCGACCCCGCCCAAGGCCGGCACCGGGTCCAAGGCCAGCGGGCTGTTCGCCCGGGCGTTCGGCTTCGGAAGGGGGGGCTGACCATGACCGGCCACGTCGTGAACGTCCTCCACGTCGAGGACGACCCGGTTCAACACCTCGTCGTCCGGCAGCTGCTCGACCGCGTCGGGGACCGGCGGTTCAGCATCACCGTCGCCGCCGGCGAGGAGGAAGCCGTCGCCGCGTTCGGCCCGCACGTCGAACTCGTGGTCCTCGACTACCACCTGACGAACGGGAACGGGCTGAGCTGCCTGCGGCGGATGAAGACCGTGCGGGCGGACGTGCCGGTCCTGGTCGTGTCCGGGGTCGCGTCCCCGCAGGTGGCGGCGGAACTGCTCGACGCCGGGGCCGACGACTTCTACGGGAAGGAGTGGCTCGACCCGGACGGGTTCGCGGCCGGCGTCCGGCAAGCCCTCGCCCGGTCCGCCGCCCGGAAGTGGACGCACTCCCTCGACCAGTCCACCCTGGCGTTCCGGTCGGCGCTCGAGCCGCTGGTGGCCCGGCACCTCGCCGCGTTCGACGCCGAGATGAGCCGCGGGCTGGCCGCGGTCGAGCAGGCGGCCCGGGACGCCGGCCTCGGCGTCTCCCCGGTCGGCCTGGAGCGGATCTTCGGCGAACTCGCGGCCCGGACCGGCGGCCCCGACGCCGTCGACCGCCTCCGCCCGCTGTTCCTCGAACTCGCCGTCCGGCTGTACGGCTACCCCGCGAAGCCCGGCCGGTGACCGCTCGCCCCCTCCCGGAGATGATTGCCATGCGGCAACCCGTTCTCACCGCGGTCGTGTCGTTCCTGCTGGCGTGCCCCGCGGCGGCCGCCGACCCGAAGCCGAACGCGCTGACGGAGAAGGAAATCGCCGACGGCTGGCTGCTGCTGTTCGACGGGGAGTCGACGTTCGGGTGGACGGTCGTCGACAAGAACAACAACAAGCCCGCACTTGCGGCGAAGGACGGGACGCTGGTGTTCTCGGGGCAGGATTCCTCGCTCGAACTCACCGCCCGCTTCCGGCGGTTTGAATTGCTCGGCGAGTATACCCTCGGAGACCACCCCGCCGCCATTGACCTTCAGCCTGCCGGTGCGAAAGCCGGGTTCCAGTTTTCCGGAACCCTCACTCCCAAGACGGAGCAATGGAAGCCGTTCTGCGTCAGGTTCGATGCCACCCTTGTCGATGTGTCTGTCGACGGGAAATCCCAGTTCTCTTCGCCGGGCGAAATCACCGCCGACTTCGACTCGTGTCGACTCGGCTTCAGCCTGAGCGACAAGGGGGCGGGAACGTTGCGCCTTCGGAATCTCAAGGTGCGACCGCTTGGCGGGGCCCGGCTCTTCGACGGCAAAACCCTCGCCGGGTGGAAGGTCAACGCCGCCGACCCGAAGCGAGCCGCCTCCAAATTCGACGTCACCGACCAGGGCGAGCTCCGCGTCACGAACGGCCCCGGCGACCTGCACACGGAGAAGGCGTTCGCGGACTTCGTGCTGCAGTTCGAGTGCAAGACCAACGGCGACGCCCTGAACTCCGGGATCTTCTTCCGCTGCGTCCCGGACCAGTACCAGAACGGGTACGAAGCCCAGATCCAGAACGCCTTCCAGGACGGCGACCGCACCAAGCCCGCGGACTTCGGCACCGGGGCGATCTACCGCCGGGTGCCCGCCCGCAAGGTGGTGTCGAACGACAAGGAGTGGTTCGCGATGACGGTCATCGCGCACGGGGCACACGTCGCGACCTGGGTCAACGGCTACCAGGTGGTCGACTGGACCGACGACCGCAAGCCGGACGACAACCCCCGCAAGGGCCTCCGCACCGCGGCCGGCCACCTGTCCATCCAGGGCCACGACCCGACCACGGACATCCTCTTCCGGAACATTCGCGTCGCGGAGTTGAAGGCGGCGAAGTAGTTACGGCGAATCCGATGCGCGCGGGTCCGGCTCGCGCTTCCGCTTGGCGTCCTTGTCGAGCCCGTTCAGCGTGGACGACTGGTGCTTGCCGAAGTCCTCTTCCGCGTGGGCGGCCTCGTCCGGGTTGTCGGCGAGGGTGCGCTTCAGTTCGCGGCGGCGGTGCTTGCTGCCGCGCTTCTTCACGTCCCGCTTCAGTTCGCGGAGTTTGCGCTTGTCCGGGTCGGGCGGCATATCATCACCTCATGGCTCGCATCCTCATCGCCACGGACGCCTGGCACCCGCAGGTCAACGGCGTCGTCCGGACGCTGGACATGACGGCCCGGGTGCTGCGGGCCGACGGGCACGCGGTGGAAGTCATCGAGCCGTCCGCGTTCGCCACGTTTCCCGCCCCATTTTACCCCGAGATCGCGGTCAGCGTGCCGATGCCGGGGAAGGTCTACGACCGGGTCCGCCGGTTCCGCCCGGACTACGTCCACATCTCCACGGAGGGGCCGATCGGCGTCGCGGTTCGCCATTTTTGCATGCTCGCGGGGTGGAAGTTCAACACGTCGTACCACACCCGGTTCCCTGAGTATCTGCACGAATATGCGAAAGTTCCGGAAGCGCTGCCCTACGCCTACCTGAAGTGGTTCCACGGCAGTTCGAGTGCGCTGAAGGTCGCGACGCCCAGCCTGGAGAAGGAACTGATCTCCCGCGGGTTCAAGGCCCCGATCCGCCGGTGGTCCCGCGGGGTGGACCTGAGCCTGTTCCGGCCGCAGCCCAAGATCGTCAAGCCGGAGTGGCCGTCGCCGGTGCTGCTGTACGTCGGCCGGGTGTCCAAGGAGAAGGGGATCGAGGACTTTCTCGCGCTGCCGACGGCGGGCACGAAGGTCGTCGTCGGCGACGGCCCGGCCCGGGCGGACCTGGAGCGGCGGTTCCCGGAGGCGAAGTTCCTCGGCTTCCGCAAGGGGGAGGAACTCGCCGAGTGCTACGCCGCCGCGGACGTGTTCGTGTTCCCGAGTAAGACGGACACGTTCGGCATCGTGCTGATCGAGGCGCTGGCGTGCGGCGTGCCGGTGGCCGCGTACCCCGTGACCGGGCCGGTCGACATCGTCACGGACGACCGGTGCGGGGCCCTCGACGAGAACCTGGGCGTCGCCGTCGACCGTGCCCTGCGGACCGGCGACCGCGCGGCGTGCGCGGCCGAGGGGCGAAAGTACACCTGGGAAAATTGCACCCGGCAGTTCCTGTCCAGCCTGGTGCCGGTCGGGGGGGAAAAATCCCCGGAATCCGGCAATCCGAACCGGGCCTGATCCGTCGGAACGCTACGGGGCTCTCCCTCGCGCCCGCCCCGTGTTCCTCTCATCCATGTTCGACGACGTGTTTGCATTCGGAGACGGAAAAATGACGCGATTGTTCCTGTGTGCGGCCGCCCTCGGGCTCGCCGTCCCCGCGTTCGTCCCGGCGAAGGACGTGCCGGCCGCGAAGACCGAACCGGCCGGCGTGCCGCTGGAAATCACCCTGACCGGGAAGAAGACCAAGTTCCCGCTCGAACTGGACGGCAAGACCTCGGCCGAGTTCGAGGAGGCGATCAAGAAGGCGAAGGAAGCGGGCGGCCCGATGCCGAAGCCGCCGGCCGTGGACTTCGTCGTCGCGATCAAGAACACCGGCGACAAGACCATCATGGTCTACAACTCCGGCGACCCGGTCGTGCTGACCCTGGAATTGAAGGGCAAAGGCGCGGTCAACGTCGAGCCGGCCCTGGCGTTCACCACCGACTTCCGCCTGCCCCAGGGCGTCGGCCTGGAGGCCGGGAAGACGATCGAGATTCCCGTCAAGACGCTCACGAGCGGGTTCCGCGGCGCGTCGAAGATGGCGTACTGGACGGCCCCCGGCGAGTACGAACTCGTCGCGACGTGGGTCACCGGCGTCAGCCCGATCCCGAAGGGGGCCGAGGACAACGGCGACGGCTACGGCAAGGTGACGCTGACGAGCGCCCCGCTGAAGATCACCGTCGAAGGGAAGTAAGCACCGGCGAGCGGCGGGGCGTAAGCCCGCCGTGGTTTCCCTCCGGGCGGACCACGGCGGGCTCACGCCCCGCCGCTCGCCGGTGTCGTTACGCCACGAACCCGCGCGGGTCCGCGATCGTGCCGGTCAGCGCGCTGGCCGCGACCGTCAGCGGCGACGCGAGGTACACCTTCGCCTCCTTGTGGCCCATCCGGCCGGGGAAGTTGCGGTTCGTCGTGGAGATGCACGAGATCGGCGTGTTCAGCCGGCCGAACGTGTCCGACGGCCCGCCCAGGCACGCGGCGCAGCTGGCGTCGCCGATCTTCGCGCCAGCCCCGACGAAGATGTCCCGGAGGCTCTTGCCGTCGATCGTCTCGGTGTCCAGGCCGCGGTCGACTTCCGTCGTCGCGGGGACGACGAACGTGTCGATCTTGACCTCCTTCCCCTTCAGAATCGCGGCCGCGGCGCGGAAGTCGGTCAGCTTCCCGCCGGTGCAGCTGCCGATGTACGCGCGGTCGAGCTTCGTCCCCTTCACCTCGCTGACGAACGCCTTGTTGTCCGGGCTGTGCGGCTTCGCGATGACCGGCTCTAGCTTCGACACGTCGTACACCTTCTCGAAGTGGTACTTCGCGCCGGCGTCCGCCTTCAGCACGGTGTACGGCTTGCTGCCGGTCTTCCGGCCGCGGTCGTTGACGTGCTTCAGCGTCACGTCGTCCGGCTCGATGACGCCGTTCTTGCCGCCCGCCTCGATGGCCATGTTGCACAGCGTCATGCGCTCTTCGATGTTGAGCGCGAAGACGCCGTCGCCGTCGAACTGCATGGCACGGTAAGTCGCCCCGTCGACGCCGATGTCGCCGATGACCGCGAGGATCAGATCCTTCGCCATGAGGTACGGCGGCAGGTTCCCCTTGAAGACGAACCGCATCGTCGGCGGAACCTTGAGCCAGGTCTTCCCGGTGCCGAGGACGAAGCCCGCGTCGGTGTTGCCGATGCCGGTGGCGAACTCGCCGAAGGCCCCGGCGGTGCAGGTGTGCGAGTCCGTGCCGAGGAGCACCTCGCCGGGCCGGGTGTGGCCCTCTTCCGGCAGCGCGATGTGGCACACGCCCTTGTAGCGGTCCGTGCCCACGTCGTAGAAGTGCGGCAAGTTCTGCTCTTTCACGAACGACCGCAGCACGTCGACGTTGCGGTTCGCCATCGCGTCTTTGGTGAAGATGTAGTGGTCCGGAATGACCACGACTTTTTCGCGGTCCCAGACTTTCGCGTCCTTGCCGAAGTGCTTCTTGAAGATGCCGATGGTGCCGGGGCCGCACACGTCGTGCGTCATGAGGACGTCGACGTTCACCCAGATGTTCTCGCCGGGGGCGACGGCGTCGCGGCCGGCGGACTTGGCGAGGATTTTTTCGGTCAGGGTCATCGCGGGCATATCGGGAAACTCCGGAGAGGGCTTTACTCGGGTCGCGGGTTCAGTTGGGGGTCGCCGAACAGTTCTTCCAGTGGCAAGGTGAACCCCGGAAGCACAACGCCGCCGTCCAAGGTGTCGGACCGCGCGAGCAGCGTGGCGTTATCGGGGTCGGTGTAGACGGCGACCGTTTCGTCTTCGGGTTCGATGATCCAAACCAGACGGGTTCCGGTGGCGAAGTATTCCCGCCGTTTCTGTTCGATTTCGGCGATGGTGTTGTCTTCCGATAGAATCTCGACCATCAAATCGCCCGAGAAGCGTGCGACCGCTTGCAGGTGGGCGTCCGCGCTCGGCAAACGGTCCCAAGGCGTGAAGGAGACATCAGCAAGCCGGTTCCGGCGCGTCGTCATTTTCATGATCGCGTCAGGTGCGCCAAGGATGCCCAAGTTGCGAGGCCGGACGTAAGCCCCGAGGTACATGAGGAGAACGACGGCGAACAACGATTCCCGGTGCCCCATCGCTTTCTCCACGAGAATCCCGTCGATCAACTCGACGAGTCGCTTGGGTTCGCCGTCGCAACAGCGAATTTGATCCGCTTCCGTCGCGGTTCCGGGGAATGGGTGCCAAAGAATCCGGTGCAGGGGAATGTCGCCGAGGGCGTGAAGCACTTCCGCCAAGTTGTCCGATTCGGTGATGGTCGGTTCCGCAACGGCAGTGCTCATACCACTTCTCCCTCCAATTCCTCTATTCTATCACCCCTTGCCCCGCGAGTCGCTGCCATGCCGTTCGACCCGATCCGTCCGCCGATGCTCACCCCGGACCTGCCCGGCGTCGGGGGGCGGATCCGCGTTCGCCCCGATGACTTTGAAGTCGAGGAAGTCCCGTCCTACGAGCCGTCCGGGGCGGGGGACCACCTGTACCTGTGGGTCGAGAAGCGCGACGTCGGCCCGGAGTTCTTCTCCCGGACGATCGCGCAGCGGGCCGGGGTCCCGGTCGGGGCGGTCGGCACCGCGGGGTTGAAGGACCGCCACGCCGTCACCCGCCAGTGGGTGTCCGTGCCGAAGGAGGCGGAGCCGCGGCTGAAGCAGATCGACGGCGACGGCATCCGGGTGCTGAGCGTCTCCCGCCACACGAACAAGCTCAAGCCGGGGCACCTGCGGGGGAACAAGTTTCGGCTCTTGATTCGCGACGCCGACCGCTCGAAGGCGGACGCCCTCGCGGCGATTCTCGACCGCATCCGCACGCACGGGTTGCCGAACTTTTACGGGCCGCAGCGCTTCGGCCGCGACGGGTCCACCATCGAACTCGGGTTCGACTGCCTGTTCGGGAAGCAGCGGCGGCGCGTCCGCCCGTTCCAGTTCAAGTTCGCCCTCTCCGCGGTGCAGTCGGTGCTGTTCAACGACTGCCTCTCGGCCCGGCTGACCGACGGCCTGTTGCGAACCGTCCTCCCCGGCGACGTGATGATGAAGTGGCCGTTCGGCGGGATCTTCGTCGCGGAGGACGTCGCCGCCGAGCAGCCGCGGTTCGACGCGCGGGAGACCGTGACCGGCGGCCCGATGTTCGGCGGGCGGATGTTCGCGTCCGGCGGGGTGGCGGCGGAACGCGAGGCCAAAGTTCTCACGGACAGGGCATTGTCACCGGCCGCGTTCGCCGGGTTCGGCAAGCTGCTGTCCGGCACCCGCCGGCACAACCTCGTCTACCTCGACGACCTGACCGCCGAGTGGGAGCCGGACGGCCTGCGGCTGGCGTTCACCATGCCGAGCGGCAGCTACGCGACCGTCGTGCTGCGGGAAGTGATGAAGGCGGACGCCGACGCCGAAGACGAGCCGGCGGGCGACGAGGAGTGACCGGCGAACCGCCGGGGAGGAGTCAGCGTTCGACCGTGAGGTTCCGTCCGGGAGGGGATTATGTTCGACTTCTTGAACGACCTGAACGGCTGGACGATCGCGCTGGGCACGTTCCCGCTGCTGCTGGCGGCCCTGGAGGCGGGGTTCCGCCACGGCCGCCGCACCAGCCGGCACGTCCCGCCGGACGACCGGCCGCAGGTCGGGACCGTTCAGGGCGCGGTCCTCGGGCTGCTCGCGCTGCTGCTCGGGTTCTCGTTCGCGATGGCCGCCAGCCGGTTCGAGGTCCGCAAGCAGGTCGTGCTCGACGAGGCGAACGCCCTCGGGACGGCGTACCTGCGGACCCGGCTGCTGCCCCAGCCCCAGCGGGCGGAGGCCGCCGAGAAGCTGCGGGAGTACACGGCCGTTCGCGTGACCGGGTACCGCCGCGGGGCGACCGCCGCGGACGTGGCCGCGACGGACCGGGAACTCGTCCGCCTCCAGGGGGTGTTGTGGGAACTGGCCGGGCAGGCGCTCGACCGCAACCCGGAGTCGGAGGCCGCGGCCCTGTTCGCCCAGTCGCTGAACGACGTGATCGACCTCCACGAGAAGCGGGTGTGCTCCCTGGAAAACCACGTCCCGCCGGTGATCGTCCTCGTGCTCGTCGTCGCGTCGGCGGCGGCGCTCGCCCTCACCGGGTACGGCGGCGGCCTGTCCGGGGTCCGCAACGTCGTGCCGAACGGGATCGCCGTGGCCCTCGTCGTCGTGGTCCTCGGGCTGGTGATCGACCTCGACCGCCCCGGCCAGGGGCTCATCCAGATCGGCCAAAAGAGTTTCACCCGGCTGCAGGCGGGGATGGCGAAGTGACTGCGGTCGATCTCCAACCGGGAAGGCGATCCAGGATCTGTTTTGATGTGCGGTCAACCCACTTCCAGAACGCGCGGCAGGCCGGTGGCCGCGTGCAGGCGCTCGATGCCCTGACGGAACCAGTCCGGTTCGCCGGTCGGCCACAGGTCGCCGAGTTCGTCGCCCATCCCGGCCGCGAGTAACTTCGCATCGAAGGCGAGTAGCGGTCCCGCATCCGGACACGCCGCGTCCGCACTGGTCGCGGCTTGGATGGCGGTCCGGGCCGCACGGTCGGCGCTACTCGCCCGCACCGCGTCGGCCGCGAACGCGACGGCGGCGCACGCGGTTTCCAGTTCCTCGACGAGTTCGCGCGTCCCGCCGCCCTTCGTGCGGCTCAGGTTCACGCGGGCGTTCGCCACGCCCCGCGCCAGGTCCGCCGCGATTCCCAGCGTGAACGGCGAAACGGGCTTCCCCTCCGCGACCGCAAGCACCACCCGCACGGCGGAATCGAGAACGTTCAGCCACTCGATCGCTTCGGGGCCGAACGCCGGTTCCGCCCGCGCGACCAGCGGCACCACGCGCGCCGCCGCCCGGCCGACGAAGCGGGCCAGGGCCGGTCGCGGCAGGTTCGTCAGTGACACCTCGATGTCAGTCCAGTCGGGCGGCATCGCGCGGCTCTCCGGTAGGTTCAGTTGCGTTCCGCCTTACTCGTCGTACTTCAGCAGGAACTGCGGGTTGATCGCCTTGAAGCTCAGCCGGCCGCCGACGTCGGGGTCGAACTCCTCGGCCAGCGGGCGGAGGACGATCCCCTCCCGCTGGGCCTTCGGGTTCAGCACGCTCGTGCCGACCGACAGCGCCACCAACTCGTCGACCGTGTGGTTCAGCACGATCTCCCCCAGCGCCGGCACCGGCGTCAGCCCGACTTCCGCCAGCAGCACGGTCGCGGTCGGCGAGTCGACGAGCCCGCCGGTGTCGAGGTTCAGGACGTTGAACACGCGCAAGTCGTGCGCCGCGAGGGCGTACTTGTTCCCCTGCACCCCCGGCCCGATGACCTCCCCCTGGACCGCCGGCGAGAACCCGTGCCGGTCCCGGATCGCGGCGAGCCGGCCGGCGAGGTCGAGCCGCTTCGCGACGCGGGCCAGGACGTTCGACTCGTCGGTCTCGTCCACCCACAGGTTCCGCGACGCGATGCCGAACGCCCCGGCCCGCAGCCACGCCGAGAACGACGTCCCGTCGAGCTTCTCCGTGACCGCGAACGTCTTGAACCGGTGCCGGGCGAGGACCGGTTCGAGCACCTGAACCCGCGTCTCGTCGGTCTTCGGCAGGAACCCCGGAAACGGCCCCTTCACGCGGCCCTTCATCCCGACCGGCACCGGCGGCTCCCACTTCCGGACGCCCAGAAGTTCGGTCACGTCCGCGCCGTCCTCAACCGGCATCGCCGGGAGGATGCTCAGCGGAAAGCAGATCCCCTGCGAGACCTGCCCGCGGAGCCGGACCGTCTTGATGCGGAACCCCGCCGGCGTCACGACCGTATCGCCGTCCATCACGGCCGGCTTGAAGCTGTTGGCCCGAAGGAACTCGAACTCCGGGCGTTCCGGCAGCAGCGAGTCGATCTCGCAGTAGACGACGCGGTCGCCGGGCGCGAACTCCCCCTTCTTCACGACGACCCACCACCCGAGCACCCGCGCCCGCACGATGGCGTCGGCGTTCGGGATCGGCTCCGTCGCGGTGATCGTCTGCACGCTGGCGAGCTTTCGCATGGGTGACTCCCCATTTTCTTGTAGGTCGGGCCGAGTCTTCGAGGCCCGACGGGAAGCGTAGCGTCGGGCCTCGAAGACTCGGCCCGACCTACAAGAGAGTTTTCAAAGTCCTCAGGTTCATTGTGCGAGTACCGACATCCTTCGAGCGACCTCGACACGGTAAACTACCCCCACCACACCGGAGCAACCCGATGACCAAAGACGAAGTCGCCGCCGCGCTGGACGAGATCGGCACCCTGCTCGAACTGCAAGGCGAGAGCCAGTTCCGCACGAACGCCTACCACAACGGGGCGCGGGCGGTGCAGCAGATCGAGGGCGACCTCAAGGAACTCGTCGCGGCGGGCAAACTCGTCGGGATTCGCGGCATCGGGGAGGCGCTGCGGGACAAGATCACGACGCTGGTCACGACCGGGAAGTTGCCCTACCTCGACGACCTGCGGGCCGCCGTGCCGCCGGGGCTCGTCGAGATGCTTCGCCTGCCGGGGGTCGGGCCGAAGAAGATCAAACTCCTGCACGACACGCTCGGCATCGACACGATTCCGAAGCTGCAAGCGGCGTGCGAGGCGGGCGAAGTCGCGAAGTTGAAGGGGTTCGGGGCGAAGTCCCAGGAAAAGATCCTCGACGGGATTCGCTTCCTCGGCACCGTCGGGAACCGCGTCCTGTTCGCGGAAGCGTACCCCCTCGGGCTTGCGCTGCTGGAGCAAATCCGCCAGTTCCCCGGCGTCACCGCGGCCGAGCTCGGCGGCAGCCTGCGGCGGCGGCGGGACACGGTGAAGGACATCGACATCGTTTGCGCCGCCGCGGACGCCGGCCCGATCATGGAACGGTTCGTCAAGCTTCCCGAAGTGATGCAGGTGGTCGGTCAGGGGCCGACGAAGTCGAGCATCGTCGCCGGGTACGACACGGGGCACGGGCACAGGGTCGTGCTCAACGCGGACCTGCGGGTCGTCACGGCGGAGCAGTTCCCGTTCGCGGTCGTGTACTTCACCGGCTCGAAGGAGCACAACATCCGCCTCCGGCAACGGGCCATCGAGCGAGGCCTGAGCCTGAACGAGTATGCCCTGGCCGGGGAAATGAAGGAGGTGAAGTGCGCGGACGAGGCCGCCGTTTACCGGGCGCTCGACCTGGAATGGGTGCCGCCGGAAATGCGGGAGGACACGGGTGAGGTCGAACTCGCCCAGAAGTCCGCCCCGCCAAAACTGCTCGAACCCGGCGACATCCGCGGCGTCTTCCACAACCACACGACGGCCAGCGACGGCACCGCGTCCCTCGAAGAAATGGCCCTCGCCGCCAAGAAGCTCGGGTACGAGTTCTTCGGCGTCGGCGACCATTCGCGATCCCTCACCGTGGCCAATGGCCTATCCCCGGACCGGGTGCGGGCGCAATGGGCGGAGGCCGACGCCCTCAACGCCAGGCTGAAGGGCGTCCGCATCCTGAAGGGGACCGAGTGCGACATCCTGCTTGACGGCACCCTCGACTTCGACGACGAGCTCCTTGCCGGCTTCGACTACGTCGTGGCCAGCGTCCACTCGCACTTCGCGCTTCCGGAAGACGAGCAAACCGACCGCATTTGCAAGGCCCTGTCCCACCCCGCGGTGACGATGCTCGGCCACGCCACGGGGCGGTTGTTGCTCCGCCGGGAGGGGTACAAGGTGAACATCGAGAAGGTGCTGCAAACCGCGGCGAAGCACGGGAAGATGATCGAGATCAACGCGCAACCGTCTCGCCTGGACCTGGACTGGACGCACGTCAAGCGCGCGAAATCGCTCGGCATCCCGCTGGTCATCAACCCCGACGCCCACAGCACCGGCGAACTCGCGCTCGTCCCGTTCGGCGTCAACGTCGCCCGCCGCGGCTGGCTCACGAAGGACGACGTGTTCAACACGCGGCCGGTGAAGGAGGTGATGAAGGAGCTGGAGAGACGAAAGAGCCAACGCGGTTAGTGCTGGATCGTCGCTGCGGGAAGCGATTTCCTCAACCGCGCGGCACCCTCTTTCGTGATTCGCGTGTCTCGAATGTCCAGTTTCTTGAGCTTCGCAAAGACGGAGAGCGTCGGAATCGATGCGTCCGTGACGGGGCAGCCGAACAGCGCGAGATCTTCCAAGTCGGTCTTCCCTGCCAAGTGACGTAACCCGTCATCGCCGACTTTCGACCCCCGCGCGACGTCGAGGTTTAGTCGGCGGAGCTTCGTCAATCCCTTCAGTTGTGCGACGCCTTGTTCCCCGACTCGGGTTGACAACAGGTCGAGCTCTCGAAGGTTCGTCAACTTCGCGACAGGGGCCATGCCTGCGTCCGACACCCGTGTGCCCATCAGCGAGAGGGATTCCAACTTCGACATCGCCCCGATCGGCCGCAACCCTTCGTCTGTCAAGTGGGGCGCGTTCATCAGACTCAAGCTGGTCAGTCGACCGATGTTCGCAGCCTTCGCCGCCAGTGGGTCTGTCACGCACGGCCCGCGAATGGAAAGGACGGACAACTCCGGTGCTTCGCCGAGGGCTGCGACGCCCGCTGGTGTCAACCGGTCGACTTCGAGAAAGAGGGTCTTCAGTCGCGGCAAATCGGCCAGTTCCCCGATCCCGCGGTCGGTCACATTCGGCGAGTACAAGGAAAGTTTTTCGAGTTTGTCCAGCCGGGCCAGGTGGCCGCACCCGTCGTCGGTGATCGAGCTGTTATGCGCCCACAACTCTCGGAGTTCGGGAAGGTCGTCGAGATGGATGAGTCCCTCGTCCGTGATCCCGTCCGGGAGGCGGAGCCACCGCAGTTTCGGGAACCGCTTGACCTCGGCGAACCCCTCATTCGACACCTTTTCCCACCCATCGAATTCCAATGTTTCAAGCGCGGGGAGGTCGGGCAATGCCTTCAGACCGGCGTCGTTGATCGGGCATAAATGCGTTCGGATCGATCGCAACTCTTTCAGCCCCGCGAGGTGCGCGAAGCCTGCCCCGGTCACGTTGCAGTGGTCGAGTTCCAGTTCCCTTAGCGATGTGAATTCCCTGAGCGGGGCCAGGTCCGCGTCCTGGACAAGACTCGGCGAGCCGAGGGTTTTGATGACAACCCGGACGACGGGGCGATTCGGAAGGCTCTCGTCCCGCGTCGATTCCACGAAAGTCCATCGGCGAAGTGCCGCGTCTTCGCGCTGTTCGGGAGTTTGAGGCGTAACCGTCGGAGCAGACGGTGGCTTCCCACATCCGAATAGGGCGAGGTTTGCGACCGCAATCGAAAGTCGAAAGAATGTCATGTCATGCTCTGTGGTGTCGGCCGCAGCAAGTCGTCCGGGTTGACGCCGAGTTCACGTAGTTTCGCAGCCAGCGTTTCGACGCTGCGTTCCGCCGTGATCGCGCGGGCGTGTTCCTCCTCAAACGCGGCGGCGGTGCGTTCCAGTTCCACGTGCGTTCGCTCCAGTTCCGCTCGGAACTCGGCGACACGCTCCTCCCGGCTGCGGAAGACTCGGCCGTCCGAACCGATGATCCGAAGTTCCCCGTCCGCAAGGTCGAAGCGGATGCCGAGGCGCGGGCTGACGTGGCCCTTCGTGATTCGGCGAATGGCGCTGAGTCGGTTGCCTCGGCGGTGGTAGCCGATCACCTCCGGCAAGGACGGGTCGATGAGGAAATACTCTTCGACGCCGTGGCGTTCGTAGAACGCGAGCTTCGCGTCGAGTTCGTCGTCGGTGTTGGAAGGGGAGAGGATCTCGAAAACGACCTGCGGCGCGACGCCGGCTTCTTCCCACTGCTTGTAACTGCCGCGATAGCCCGCCGGTCGGCCGAACGCGACGAGGGCGTCCGGCGCGGTCACTTCTTTCGGGTTGCCTTCGACGGGGTACCAGAACAGGTCGCCGGCGACGAACACCTCTTGCCCCGCGAACTGCTCGCGGAGTTCGCCGACGACCTTCACCATCCAGTCCCATTGCAGCGTGTTGTCGGCCATCGGCTTCCCGTCCGACTCGGGGTAGACGATTGGTGTCGTAACGGGGACAAGTTCGCCACTCATCGGAAGCCTCCTGGGCCGCTCATCCTAACCGGTACTCCGGGTTCGCCTCAAGGTACGCCTGCACGCGGTCGGTGCGGGTGATGGCGTCCTTGAAGAACGCGACCGCCGCGACGAGGCGGTCGTCCGGTTCGGCGCAGCTGAATCGGAGGAAGCCGTTGCCGGCCGCGCCGAAGCACTCGCCGCCGAGGCAGGCGACGCCGCGCCGGTCGTCGGCCCCTTCGAGGAGGTACATCGCCAGCCCGTGCGAGCGGATGCCGAGCCGCCGGCAGATGGGTTCGACGTTCGGGAAGACGTAGAACGTGCCGGCCGGCATCAGCACCGTGACGCCGTCGACCGTGCGGAGTTCCTTCACCAGCAGCTCCACCTTGGCGCGGAACTTCGTCATCGTCTCGTCCCGCTCGGCGGCGTCGTGTTCGAGTGCCGCCTGGCCGGCCATCTGCACCAGCGGGGGGACGCACGACAGCGACGTGTTGACCATTTTGCCGATGACCTGGGCCACCTCCACGGACGCGATGCCGTACCCGAGCCGCCAGCCGCTCATGCTGTAGCTCTTGGAGAACGTGTACGCCCCGACGCACCGGTCGAGCATGCCCGGCTCCGCCAGGATGCTCTTGTGCGTCCCCTCCCAGACCATGTGGCAGTACGGCTCGTCGCTGAAGACCGCGACGTTCGTGTCCCGGACGAGGTCCGCGATGGCCTTCAGGTCGTCCGCGGTGGCGACGCCGCCGGTGGGATTGTGGGGCGAGTTCAGGAAGATCGCCCGCGGCTTCGGCGAGGTTTTGAGGAACGTCGCCACGTCCGCCGGGTCGGGGCGGAAGGCGTTCTCTTGCCGCAACGAGGCGTGGACCGGCTTCGCGCCGCGGCGGAGGATGTTCGGCTCGAACGTCGGGAACTGCGGGCTGAACAGCAGCACCTCGTCGCCCGGTTCGAGGAAGGCTTCGCAGAAGTACGTTTCGAGCGGCTTCGCCCCCGGCACGACGACGACGTTGTCCGCGGTCGCGGGGACGCCGAACTCGGCCCTCACCGTCCTGGCGATCGTTTCCCGGAACTCGGGCAGGCCGAGCGACGGGCCGTACCGGGTCAGCCCGGCGTCGATGGCCGCCTTCCCCGCCGCGAGTGCGGACTTCGTGCTCGGGAACGGGCTGTCGCCGATCTGCAGGGCGATCACGTCCTTCCCGGCGGCCCGGAGCTGCTTCGCTACGGCGAGCACGTCGAACGCGGCCTCGGTGGTCAGGGAACGGGCGAACGACGACAGCGTGAGCGGAGCGGCCACGGCGCACCGGGGTTCGGAGGGGAATGCGGGGGAAGGGGTATCAAACGGAATCGCCGGCGGGTCGGCCACGCGCGGGATGGCGGGGCCGGGTTCGTCGCCGGACGGCCCCGGTTCCGTATAACTCGCGGGTGACGGAGTCCCTTTCGGAGCCGACGCGATGCAGATGGAAATGTACCTGGGTCTGGGGATCGGGGTGGTGCTGGCGGGGTTCGTGGCGGCCGTCGTCGCGGTCGCCCGGGCCGGCAGCGTCGACCGCGCGTTCTGGGGCCTGACCATCGCGGGCCGGGCGAACATGGACCCGGCGTTCGAGGCGAAGGTCCGGGCGCTGCTCGGGGAAGCGGTTCCCGTCCCGCAGCCGCCCCCGGCCGCGCCGCCCCCGGCATCGACCGCACCGGCGAAGCCCGCCGCGCCGCCGAAGCCCACCGGCGAGCCGCTCCGCGTGCTGGCGCTGCTCCAGGCGGAAGCCCGGCTCGTCGACTTCCTGATGGAAGACATCGCGAAGGCGACCGACGCGCAGGTCGGGCAGGCGGTCCGCGACATTCACAAGAAGGCGCAGGCGGCCCTGAAGGGGCACATGACCTTCGAGCCGGTCCTCGGCGGCACGGAAGGCGAGAACGTGACGGTCCCGGTCGGGTTCGACCCGTCCGCGGTGCGGGTGGTCGGGAACGTGACCGGCCAGCCGCCGTTCACGGGCGAACTGCTCCACGCCGGCTGGCGGGTGAAGGACGTGAAGCTGCCGACCCCCGCCGACGGCCAGGATCTGTTCGTGGTTCAACCGGCCGAAGTGCAGCTGGGGTGAGCCATGCAAGGGGGATGATGCGACGCGAAGTCGGTCGTAACCCGGTGCCGATTGAACCGACCCTCGCGCGGCAGTGCTCGCCCCAGCGGGGCGACCCCCGGCTTCACAAACGATCGCCCTGTTGGAGCTCAGCAACTCACTCGCGGAGCAGTGACAACCTGAGCGGAACGATCCGAATGGCCCGCATCACGCTGACCCGCGAGGAGTACACCAACGGCGAGTTGCCGCCGGTGTGCGTCGTGTGCGGGGAGTTTGCCGCAGAGCATCATCGAACTGAGTTCGACACATGCCCGCTTACGGTGGTGCTTTGGGCGCTCTCCTTGCCTTGGGCCTGCACCCTGATAATCCCGATGGCCGTGGTCGGCCTGATGATGGCGTCTCGGAATTTCGTCACTCAGCTTCCGATTTGCGAGTCCCATCGCGACTATTTCCTCCATCGACGGTTGCTCGCACTCGCGCTGGCTTTCTCAACATGGGCATATGCATTACTTGCCTGGGGAATCGGCTCGGGGTTTCTCCTCATCGGCGCAGGGGTGGGTTGGCTGATGGTCCCTGTTCTCCTTGTCGTCTTCACGTATCTCCAGGTCAGGGGTAAGCGAGGGATCGATACGGATCTGATCCTGATCGGCGCTCACCCTGATTTCGTCGCGGCGGTGGAGGACGCCCGAAGCACAAAGCCGCGAGGCGACGCCGAGGGTGGGTGAAGTCCCACGCTCGGCGTCGCCTCGCGGCTAACCGTTGATCCCGTCACATCACTTCTGCAACGCGGCGACGATGCGCTCGAAGTCGTCGTTCGACTCGAACCCGATCACGATCTGGCCGCGGTCCTGGGCCTTCACCTTGATCTCCAGCCGCACCGCGAGCTTCTGGCGGAGTTCGTTCTCGATCCCCGCGACGTGGGCTGTTTTCTCGAACTTCGATCCCGGCTCCTTCGCGGGCTTCTCGCCGGGTTCGGGGGTCGTGTCCTGCTCCTTCACGAGCGATTCCAGCGCCCGCACGGAGAGGTTCTGGAGCACGATCAGTTTGCACAGCGCGATCTGCCGGTCGGCGTCGGCGAGGCCTTTTAGCACCTTCGCGTGGCCCAGACTGATCTGCCCGAGGCGCACGGCGTCTTGCACTTCCGCGGGCAGGTTCAGCAGCCCGAGGAAGTTGCTGACCGTGGTGCGGTCGAGGCCGAGCTTCGCGGCGAGTTGCTCGACCTTCACGCCGTAGCGGTCGAGGTAGTCCTTGAAACCGACCGCCTTTTCGATCGGGTTCAGGTCGGCCCGCTGGATGTTCTCGACGAGCGCCGCCTCGTAGACCTGCTGGTCGTCGAACGCGACGACGTGGACGGGGACTTCGCTCAGGCCCGCTTGCTGGGCGGCCCGCAGCCGGCGCTCCCCGGCGATGAGCTGGTAGCCGTCGGCCGTTTGGCGCACCACGAGCGGCTGCAGGATGCCGTGCTCGCGGACGCTGTCGGTGAGTTGCTTCAGGTCGTCGTCGTCGAACCGCTTTCGCGGCTGGTACGGGTTCTGGACGATCTGCTCGACCTTGAGCGCCGAGCCGGTCGTCGGCCCGGCGGGGGTGGTTCCGTTGAGAAGGGCGTCGAGCCCGCGGCCGAGTCGCTGTTTGGTCGCTTCCATCGGTTCGCCTCCGTGCGAAATCGAACTCCGGACGGCGTCATAGCGTCGGCGGGAAATTCGGGAAGGCGAAGTGCGGGTCCGTCAGGCCAGCGCGAGGAACGATGCCGTCGGGTCCGCGTCGAAGGCGAGAATGTCCGCAACCCGGAGCGCGAGCACATCCGCAACCTGCCCTGTCGAGCAGTTTCCCAGGCGCACCCAGATCACTTTGGGCGGGTGGCCGAGCAGCAGAGCACGTTGCTGGAAGTCCGTGTCCTTCGAGACCACCGTGAACCCGTTCGCGGCCGCGAAGCCCCACACGTCGGGATCGGGTGCGCGAGCCAGTCCGAAGTCGCGGACGTGGGCGGAACCCGCGAATTCGTGCGGGATGAGGCGGACGAGGCGGTGGGAAAGGTTCTGGTCGAAGAGCAGTTTCATGCGGCCGGGACCACCCGCAACCGCCTCTCCCGGTCGGCCGCGAACGCCAGACAGGCCCGGATGTCGTCCTCGACCAGGTCCGGGAAGTCGGCAAGGATTTCGTCGTGGGACATTCCGGACGCGAGGTACTCGAGCACGTCCTGCACGGTCATCCGCAGCCCGCGGATGCAGGGTTGGCCGCTCCGCTTCGACGGGTCGATCGTGATGATTTTCGTGTAGTCCATACCCGGAGCGTACTCGCCGTGTCGGGTGTGGTCAACGCCCCGCCACCCCCCAACTCGTTCCACGTAGAACCCTTTCCGCGATCCGCAAAGTCCCCCGAAACGCCTCAAAAGGCCGGGGGAAAAGTGCCCTTGTTCTTCGGCGAAAGTCCGGACTAGGATTCGCCCCGCTGGGACGACGCCGGAACCGTCGGCCCAGCCCCGAGCCCCGCGGACCGGAACCCGCGGGCCTCGGCGAACGGGTTCCCGACGGAACCCGCCGGAGAAGAGGTGTCGAACGTCGGTCTCGCCGACCCCACCCCGATACGCACCCCGAAGCCCGTCCTGGCGAGCACGATCCCTTCGCACCGCCCGGCTTTTGCCGGCGACCGCTGACGTTTGCCGTGTCGCGCCTCCGCCGCGCCTGCACCCGCTTCGGGTGTCGGCGTGCCCGGTCGCCCGACGACGAACGCCGCCGTTCGCCCCTGCACAACCCGAACTGCAAGGGAACGCTCGCATGGAAGTGAAGCGCGGTCCGATCCTGTTTCGTTGCGACGGCACCCCGGAGCGCGGCTACGAGCCGCTCTACCAGTGCCTGTCCCTGGCCGCGGCCATGCAGCGCCGCCGACGGGGAACGCACTTCTTCAGCTACCTCGAACCCCTCTCGCTGGCCCAGGGCATCCACCGGGCGAACAACGACTGGGCACCGGCCGAGTCCCTGCTCGGCGGCCCCGGCGACCTGGAAGCGACCGTCCGCGAAGTCCGCCGGCTGAACGCCGCCGCGGTGATCCTCGCCGGCGACGGCATCACCCCGGAGTACGTCGAAACCCTGTCCCGCACGGGTGCCGCCGTGCTGGTGCTGGACCCCTCGGGGGCCGTCACGCTCCCGGCGAACGTCGTCGTCAACCCGTTCCTGGCCCCCGGCCGGAAGGCGTTCAAGCCCGACCTCGCCGCCGGGACGCAACTCCTCCTCGGCCGGAAGTTCGCCCTCGTCCGCGGGCTGTTCCGCCGGCAGCGGACCATCCGCGCCACCGAGCAACCCGGCCCGTTCCGGGCGCTCGTCGCCTTCGGGGACGACGACGCGGCGGACCAGACGCTGCTCCGCACCCGGCAACTGCTGGAACTCCCGAAGGTGGACAAGGTCAGCATCGCGGTCCGCACGCACCACGAGCGGTACCACGAACTGAAGGAGTTCGCCGCCGACAGCCGGGGGAAGGTCGAGGTCGTGACCGAGCCGAAGGAGTTGATGACCCGGCTGGTGCGGGCGCACGTCGCCCTGACGAGCGGCGACACGTGGTCGCTGGAACTGTGCTGCGTCGGCATCCCGCAACTCACCCTGCCCGGCACGCCGCGGCACGTCCTCAACGCGAAGCGGATGGACGACGAGGGCGTCGCGACGTTCCTCGGCGGCGCGGCGGACGTGACCTTCGAGCAGCTGGCCGAGGCGATGGCGATCGTCCTCGACGACCCGATGGAGCGGCTCGGGATGAACCGGTGTGCCCGGAACCTGATCGACGGCCGCGGCGGCGACCGCATCGTCAACGGGCTGGAAATCGTGCTCCACACCCCGCGGTACAAGCAGGCCCAGGGCGTGCGGATCGCGGCGTGAGCGAGATCGCGTAGCGGAACCCTGGGGGGTGTCGGGAGCGTCCCGCCGGGACGAACCCGACACCCCCCGCGAGTTGGTCAACCCGGCGGGGGGTGGTAGAGTAGCACCACCCGATTCCCCCCCGAGGTGCTCCCCATGTCTGCTCCCCGTCCGTCCCGCCGCGAAGCGATTGCCGCGGGTGCCGCCCTCGCCGGCGGGGCTTGCCTGCTCGCGGAGGACAAGCCCGCCCTGAAGGGCAACGTCAACCACTCCGTCGTGTTCTGGTGCTTCAACGTCGCCGGCGAGAAGTGGGACCTCGACAAGACCTGCGCGGTCACGAAGTCGCTCGGCGGGAAGTCCGTCGAACTCGTCGGGGCCGACGACCTCGCCACGATCAAGAAGCACGGCCTGACGTGCGCGATCGTCGGCAACGGGACGCCGAAGGAGCCGTTCAAGTACGGCTTCAACAACGTCAAGTTTCACGCGGAGTTGAAGGAGCGGACCGGCAAGGCGATCGAGGCCGCGGCCGACGCCGAGGTGCCGAGCGTGATCGGGTTCGTCGGCTACAAGTGGGTCGACCCGAACGACCCGAAGTCCGGCGAGATCACGCGGGACGACGCCTTCAAGAACTGCGTGTCCAGCTTGAAGGAACTCGCGACCGTCGCGGAGAAGAAGGGCGTCACGGTCTGCATCGAGCACCTGAACACCCGCGACGACTCGCACCCGATGAAGGGGCACCCCGGCTACCAGGGGGACGACCTCGACCTCGTCGCGGACATCCTGCGGAAGGTCGGCTCGCCGCGGGTGAAGTTGCTGTTCGACGTGTACCACGTCCAGATCATGCACGGCGACGTGATCCGGCGGATCGAACAAACGAAGGACGTGATCGGCCACATTCACACGGCCGGCAACCCCGGCCGGGGGGAACTGGACGACTCGCAGGAGATCAACTACCCCGCGATCATGAAGAAGCTGACGGCGATCAAGTACGCCGGCTACGTCGGGCACGAGTTCATCCCGACCCGCGACCCGCTCGCCGGGCTGAAGCAGGCGATCGCGACGTGCGACGTGTGAGTCGCCCCGGAGGGAATCGAACCCCCGTTTCCTCTTTGTAAGAGAGGCGTCGTGGCCGTTGGACCACGGGGCGTTCAAGAGCCGCGACAGCAATGGAGCGGTTTTCGACGCAGCGGAGGGAGAGGGAGTCGAACCCTCAAGGCTTGTGGCTCTCTCGTTTTCGAGACGAGTGCCGTCGCCAGTCGGCTTGCCCCTCCGTGTGAGGTGAAGGAGGGACACGGGCGGCCGAGAAGGGTTCGCGCGAGATTTGGCGAGCGTCACCCGTGAGGGTGACGAGTGTTGCGAAAACCTCGTCACCCTCACGGGTGACGCTCGCCAAAACGGTTTACTTCGTTCCGAGCGCTTCGATCTCGAAGATCAGCGTGGCCTTGCCGGGGATGCTGCCGTCCGGGGTGCCGCGTTCGCCGTAGCCGAGCTCGAACGGGATTTCGAGGCGACGCACGCCGCCGACCTTCATGCCGGGGACGCCGACCTGCCAGCCCTTGATGAGGGACTTCAGCGGGAACTCGATCGGCTCGCCGCGGCTCTTGCTGCTGTCGAAGACCTTGCCGGTGGTCAGCCAGCCGGTGTAGTGGATCTTGATCGTGTCGCCGGCCTTGATCTCGGCCCCGTCGCCGACCTTCGCGTCCCAGACGCGCATGCCGTTGTCGAGCTTCTTCCAGCCCTTGTCGTCGAGGGACGGGAACGCGGGCACGTCCTTGTCCGCGGCGCGGCCCAGGCCGGCCATGCCGAGGGTGAGAACCAGCGCGACGGCGAGCGTCGACCAGAGTGCGTAAGTCATCGGGAATCCTCTCCAGGGTGCAACGTCCAACGGGTTACAACACTTTCAACAGCTTCACTTCGAAGATGAGCGGGGCATTGGGCGGGATTTTCCCATCGGGTGTGCCCTGAACGCCGTAGCCGAGATCGGCGGGGATGTACAACCGACGAATGCCGCCGGGTTTCATGCCGGGAATCCCTTGCGTCCAGCCCTTGATGACCCCGTTCAGCGGGAAGTCGATAGGCTGGCCCCGACTGCGTGAACTATCGAAGACGGTCCCGCCGTCCGCGAGCCAGCCGGTGTAGTGGCACAGCACGGTCGCCGCGGCGGTCGCCGCGGTGCCTTCGCCTTCCTTCACGTCCCACACTTTGAGGCCGTTCGGCTTCGCTTGCCATTCCTTCGCGTCCGGGGACGGCATTCCGTCCGACATTCCCGTGTCGCTGGTGTCGGTCTTGTCCGGTTCACCCTTGGCAACAGGCCCCTTCGCGGTGCTGGTCGCGGCCGAGTCGTTCATCGCGACCAGCACGCCGACGAGGACGACGACCGCGGCCGCGCCCGCGGCGGGGCCGAGAACCTGGAGCATTTTCGCGCGGTCCATGACTCTCTCAACGGTTGCTTGGCGAGCGTCACTCGTGAGAGTGACGAGTGGTTGCGAACTCGAAGAACTCGTCACTCTCACGAGTGACGCTCGCCCGGAATTACACCCCCGCGGCCTTCCGCAGCGCCTCGGCCTTGTCCGTCTTTTCCCAGGTGAACTCGGCGTTCTCGCGGCCGAAGTGGCCGTGCCGGGCCGTCTCGCGGTAGATCGGCCGGCGGAGGTTCAGGCTCTCGATGATCCCCTTCGGCGTCAGTTGGAAGTGCGCCCGGATCAGCTCGACGAGCTTGTCTTCCGTCACGCCGGGGGCCGTCGTGCCCTCGGTGCCGACCCAGATGCTCAGCGGGTCGGGGTAGCCGATCGCGTAGGAGAGCTGGACCTCGCACCGCTTCGCGAGCTTCGCCGCCACGATGTTCTTCGCGATGTACCGGGCCATGTACGCCGCGGACCGGTCGACCTTGGTGGGGTCTTTGCCGGAGAACGCCCCGCCGCCGTGCCGACCGCGGCCGCCGTAGGTGTCGACGATGATCTTGCGGCCGGTCAGCCCGCAGTCGCCGTGCGGGCCGCCTTCGAGGAAGACGCCGGTCGGGTTGATGTGGTAGGTGATGTCGCCCTTGATGAGGTCCGGGCGCTCGGCCTTGAGCGTCGGCAGGATCAGCTTCTCGACGATTTCCTTCCGGGCCGCGTCGGTGAACTTCCGGCCCTTGCCGGTGCCCTCCATCACGGTCTCGTCGTGCTGCGTGGAGAGCACGACCGTGGTGATCTGGTGCGGGGTGCCGTCGCCGTTGTACTCGACCGTGACTTGCGACTTCGCGTCCGGGCGGAGCCACTTCAGGGTGCCGGTCCGCCGCAGCTGGGCGTGGTTCTCGACGAGCCGGTGCGACAGGTAGATCGGCAGCGGCATCAGCGTGCGGGTTTCGTCGCAGGCGAAGCCGAACATCATCCCCTGGTCGCCGGCCCCGCCGGTGTCGACGCCGACGGAGATGTCCGGGCTCTGGCTGTGGATCAGGCAGTTGATCTGAACCGTGTCGGCGGCGAAGCCGATGGTGTGGTCGGTGTAGCCGATCTCGGTGATCGCGTCGCGGACGATCTTGTCCACGTTCACGCGGGTCAGCGGGGCCTTCGTCGTGATCTCGCCGGCGACGGTGCAGTGGTCCGTGGTGACGAGCGTCTCGCACGCCACCCGGCTCATCGGGTCGTGCTTCAGGCAGAAGTCCAGCACCGCGTCGGACACCTGATCGGCCACCTTGTCCGGGTGGCCCATCGACACGGATTCACTGGTAAACAGGTAGCGGGACGTGCTCACGAGATTCGCCTCGGTTCAGAACCCGGCGTCCGGCCGGGATGAGTGAGGCACATTATCTGGAAGTCGGGGGAAGATGGGAAGGCCATTCAAGGCGAGCCGGTTAGCCGCAAGGCGCAGCCGAGCGCGGACGTCCGCGCTCGGCTGCGCCTCGCGGCTAACCGGGATTTACTTCGCCACCGTCAGAACCGCCGGGTCGTTCGTCCCCTTGACCGCGGCGATCAGCTTCGGGAAGGATTCGTCGAGCACGTCGCCCGCCTTCACGACGACGCGCTTCTCTTCGACCTCCACCCGGCCGTTCACCTCGATCTCGGCGCGGAAGTCGTAGAAGAACTTCTTCCCGGCGGTGAGGTTCGGGGTGTGGAACTGCCGGCTGGCCCCGGTGCCGGCGGTTTCCTTGCCGTCGACGAACAGCCTGGCGTTTTCCGGCAGTTCGATCGTGAGCTTGGCGTTCGCCGCGGCCGCCACCGGGATCGCCGGCAGCCCTTCGACGGCGGTGTTGTTCGAGATGATCGTGATCCCCGCCGGCAGCGGGCCGCCGAAGCACCCGCCGTAGCAGGAGCCGTAGCAACTGCCGTAGCAGGAGCCGTAACAGCTCCCGTAACACGAGCCGTAGCACGACGACCAGCAGCCGCAGCACGACGACCGCCAGTGGTGCTTGTGCGACCACCCGCCGCAACACCCGTAGCACGCACTGTAGTACGGGGCGTACCACGCGCTGTAGCAGCTGCCGTAACACGACCCGTAACAGGCCCCGTAGCACGAGCCGTAGCACGACCCGTAGCAGCCGACGGTCACGGCCCCGCAGCAGCCGTAGCCGGTGTGCTTGTGAAACGACGCCGTATCCGGCCCGCTGGCGACCGCGGCCATCAAGATCAGGCTGTACATCCCGGTTCCCCCTCGTGTGTTCGTTCCGCCGACAGACCCCTCTGCCGGACCCAGTAGATGGTAAAGATGGGCAAGGTGAGCGTCAAAGAGGAACGCGAGAAGATGGGGCGAGTGCGCCGGTTGTCCGCCCCTACAGCCGGATTCCCCCGACCCGGAGAAGTGATAGAATGAGCAGGATCCCGCACCTCAGGATGACGCCATGCGACCCCTCGCCCTCGCCGGACTGGTCCTGCTCACGGCTTCCGCCGCGTCCGCGTTCGACCCCGGCGTCGGGGTGAAGGTCGAGCCCGCGGCTACGGCCGGGAAGACGACCTACCGCTTCTCCCTGGACCGGGCCGCCGCCGAGCAGTTCCGCGACGCCGTCCTCGCGGCGGACGCGAAGAAGGCGAACGAGGTGCTGTCCGGGTTGACCAAGGACCCGACGCAAAAGGCGGTCGTCGGGCTGGCGACGAGCAACGTCGAGGCGTTCAAGCGGGCCATGTCGAAGGACGGGGCCATCGGGGCGAACGGCGTCGACATCCTGGTCACCGTCACGGACGCGACCGGCGACCCGGAGCCGCTGATCCCCGGCCGGAACATCGAAGGCAAGCGCGGCCCGATCCGCGACTTCATCCGCAAGGCGGGCCGGCAGGTCGGCGAGGCGGTGCTGAACCCGTGGGCGTGGGAAGTGAAGCCGCGGGACTAAACACCATTCACCACAAAGACACCAAGTTCACACAAAGACTCACAAAGAAGACACACGGATTTCTTTGTGTATCTTGGTGTGAACTTGGTGTCTTTGTGGTGAACTCTTTGATCCCGTCGGGCAGAACGGAATCCTCTCATGGGCGAACCGCAGTCGGTTCCCGCGCGGGCGTGGGTCGTGACCGCCGCCGGGACGGTGGTCAACCTGTGCCTCGGCATCCTGTACGCCTGGAGCGTCTGGAAGGCCGCCCTCCTCGCGCCGGCCGGCGTCGACCCCGGCAGCGCGATGCCCGCACCGAACGGCGGGTGGCACTACCTCGATGCGGCCGACGCGACGACGCCGTATGCCATCTGCGGGTTCGTCTTCGCGCTGGCGATGATCCCCGGCGGTCGGCTGCAAGACCGCTACGGCCCTCGGGTGGGGGCGACCCTGGCGGGGCTGTTCCTCGGGGCGGGGTGCCTCGCGGCGGGGTGGTCGCAGTCGTACCTCGGGCTGGTGTTCGGGTACGGGTTGCTCGGCGGGATCGGGATGGGGTTCGGCTACGCCGCCGCGACCCCGGCCGCCGTGCGGTGGTTCGGGCCGCACCGCCGGGGGCTGATCGTCGGGCTGGTCGTCGCGGGTTATGGTGGTGCGGCGATCTATATCGCGCCGCTCGGAAATCGCCTGATTGGCGACTTCGGTTTGACCGGAAGTTTCGTGGCACTCGGCGGACTGTTTGCGGCGGTGATCGTGGTCGCGGCCCAGTTCCTGAAGATGCCGCCGGCGGGGTACGTTCCTCCGGGGCCGCCCGCTTCATCGGTCACGAAACCGACCACTGGCCCCGACCACTCGGCCGGGGAAATGCTCAAAACCTGGCAGTTTTACGCGCTCGTCTTCCTCTTCGTGGCTTCTGCTCAGTCCGGGTTGCTCGTCATCAACAACGCGGTTCCGCTCTACCGGCTTACGACAACGCTGTCGCCACAATGGGCCGGTTACGGCTGGGTTCTTGCCGCGTTCGGGGGGTTCGTCAACGCGACCGGGCGGGTCGGAACCGGCACCTACTCGGACGCCCTCGGCCGGACGAACGCCTACGCGATCAACGCCATTCTCGGCGTGCTGTGCCTGTTCACCCTCCCGATGGTCGTCGAGTCCGGGAACGTGTTGCTGCTCTTTTTTCTGGTCGGCGTGGTGTTCTGGCAGTACGGCGGGACGCTGTCCCTGATGCCCGCGATCACGGCGGACTATTACGGCTCGAAGAACCTGGGCCTCAACTACGGGCTCGTGTTCCTCGGCTGGGGCGTCGCGTTCTTCGTCCCGCAGATCGGCGGCCTCATCGAGAAGGCGACCGGTAGCCTGACCGGGGCGTTCTACCTGTCCGGCGGGCTCCTCGCCGCGGGCGTCGTGGTCAGCCGGTTCATCCGCCGGCCTGGGGCGTAACTCGGAGGTTCCCGTGAAAGCCGTCATCAACCAGATGCCCGCCCACTGGCTCGCGGAGCGGATGAACTCCGAGATCGCGCAGTGGGATGAGATGTGGGAGGGAGTGCTGCACATGGCACCGATGCCGAACCGAATGCGTCAGGACTTTGAGCTCGACCTTGCTGCGTACCTGAAGCAGGCTTGGGCAAAGCCCAACGGGAGCCGCGTCCATCACGAAGTCAACCTGACGACCCCGGAAGACGAACCCGCCTGGACCAAGAATTACCGCATTCCGGACGTTGTGCTGCTCACCCCTGACCGGTTTCACATCGACCGGAATGAATACATGGCCGGCGCACCGCTGGTCGTGGTCGAGATCCAGTCCCCTGGCGACGAGACTTACGAGAAGCTGCCGTTCTACGCGGCGCTTGGCGTGCCCGAAGTCTGGGTCTTCGACCGCGACACGAAGGCCGTCGAACTCCGTAGCCTGATGGGTTCCGCGTACACGCTTCTCGCACCCGACGCGGACGGCTGGCTGCGGAGTCCGGCGACTGGCGTGCACTTCCGCCCGGTGCCGCCGAACAAGGTGCGGGTTCGCATCGGCGACAACGACGCGACCGCCGTCGACTTGCCGGAGGCGTGACGAATGCGAGTCCTGCCGTGTGCCCGCCGCGACCCCGTCCACCGGCTCGCGTTCTCGGCCGACGGCCGGTTCCTCGCGGCGAACCAGGGGACGATGTACCACCGCGGGATCGAGGTGTTCGACTTAGCGGAAGCGGACGCGCCGACGAAGGTGCTGGACGTGCAGGCGGCGGAGCCGTTCTTCAAGTTCCTGGCCGACCGGTCCACCCTGGTCGTGTCAGACGGGTCACTGGTGCTGTTCGACCTGACGCTTCCCTCTGCGCCGTATCGGGTCGTTGGAGGGGCCGTTTACCCGACGACGGCGTTCGACATTTCACCCGACGGCGCGTTGCTCGTTTCGGCTCGGGCTGACCTCGGTGGCTCCGGCTTTCAGGCGTGGCACATGGATCCGGACGGGGCGATTACCCAAAAGTGGCGGAAGGGGTACGACAACCATCCGAGCGGCGACACGACCGTGTTCGTCTCCGCAGATGCCTTCATCGCGGCTCAGCGGAAATTCAACATTAAGCGGCGTGACTACGACTGGCATCTCGTCGTGCTGGATGCGGCGAAGGGGAAAAAGCGGCATGCTTTGACGCACGATCCCACGATTGAAGTCCTTCAAATCAGCAAGCAGCCAGGAACCGACGGCGTGGTGGTCCGGTGCAAATCGGGACTCATCCAGTTCCAGTCGACGATCGAACCAGCCGATCCGGTACACCGGTGTCACGGTCAAAACTACACCTCCGTCGCACACCACCCGTCGGGCCGCCACCTCGCCGCGAGTTCCGATGACGGCACCGTTTCCCTACTCGACGCTGACTCCCTTGCTGTGACGAAAACGTTCGCCTGGAACGTCGGCCCCCTCCACAGTGTCACCTTCTCCGCGGACGGCACCCTCGCCGCGGCGGGGTCGGCGGACGGGCGGGTCGTGGTCTGGGACGCGGAGCCGTGACCGCGTTCTGGTAGAATGCCGGTTCATCCCGCCGTCGCCTCAGGTATCGTCCCATGCGACTTCCGGCCCTGTTCGCCGTCCTCGTTTCGTGCTCGTTCGCATCCGCCGCGGAACCGCTCATCACGCAGGTTCAGCACGAGCCCGCGCAGCCGAAGGCGGACGTGCCCGTGACCGTGACGGCAAAACTGGCGGCGGGGTTGACGAAGCCGGTGCTGAAACTGCAAGCCGTCGCGCCGGGGAAGTACGTTCGGAAGGCGGACGCGGAGTACGAGAAGGACTGGACCGACCTGCCAATGCACGACGACGGGAAGGACGGTGACGCGAAAGCCGGTGACGGCGTCTTCAGCGTCCGGGTGCCGGCAACTTATCAGAAACACCGCTGGCTGCTGCGGTATCGCGTCACGGCGACGGACGCGAACGCCAAGCCGGTCCGGGTACCGGTCGCCGAGGACACCTGCCCCAATTTCGCGTGGTGGTGCGACAACGGCCCCGCCCCCTGGACCGGCTCCCGCGAACCGGGCAAGTCCCCCGCGGCGACGTTCTCCACGGACTTCCAGAAAACCCTGCAATCCATGCACCTTCTCGCAAAGTGGGAGGACGTGGCGAAGAGCCAGTGGGACGGCGGCGCGCACAAGCAGAAGCAAGCCGGCACGCTCGTCTACCGCGGCGTCGTGTACGACCACATCCTGTTCAGCAACCGCGGCCAGGGGAGCGCTCACATCGCGGGGAAGAACAAGTGGGGCCTGAAGTTCAACAAGGGGCACGACGTGCCGTTCGTCGACCACGACGGCGTGCCGTTCCCGGCCCCGGTCGACGGGCTGAACCTGAACCCCGGCGGGTCCACGCCGTACCTGCCGATCCTGCGGGGCATCTCCGGGCTGGACGAGGTCTTGTCGATGCGGGCGTACCGCCTCGCCGGGGTGCCGAGCCCGCCCGCGACGTGGATTCAGTGGCGGGTCGTGACGGACGCGGAGGAGGTGCCAAAAGACCAGTACAAGGGCGACCTGTGGGGCCTGTACGTCGCGATCGGCGAGATGGAGCCGGACCTGCTTCGGGACCGCAAGCTCCCGAACGGGCTCGTCGTCAGTTCGCAGAGCGGCATCAAGCACGCGCCAAAGGACATGGCGGAACCGCAGAAGGAATGGGAAAAGTTCCTGAACGGGATGCGGTCGAACCCGAAGGAGGAGTGGTGGCGGGCGAACCTCGACTTGCCCGCGTACTACAGCTTCCACGCGATGAACCGCTTGCTGGGGAACGTCGACCTGCGGCCCGACGGCAACCACGGCTACTACCGCCACCCGGACGGCAAGTGGGCACCCATCCCGTGGGACAACGACATGATGTTCGTGCCGCGCCACCACCAGCCGGGGTACATCGAGGCGATCAACTCCCTGAAGCACCCCGCGATCGCGCTGGAGAACCGCAACCGGGCGCGGGAAGTCCTCGACCTGTTCGCGTCGGACTCATCGGAGCGCGGCGGGCAAGTGGGGCAACTCGCCGCCGACCTGTCGGCCGCGCTCACGCCGAAGAACCAGAACACCGACTGGCCCCGGCTCGACGAGGCGAAGTGGAACCACCACCCGCGGATCAACCCGAAGGGGGGTTACTTCCTGCTCTCGGCCGAGGGCTCGTACTTCGGCGGCCCGTTCACCCGGAAGATCGCGACCGCGGACTTCGCCGGGCTGAAGAAGTACGTCGTCGACTTCTGCACGGACACCCGGCCGGGAAAGAAGTACGCCCCGAACGACGGCGACCCGCGCGGCTACGGCTGGGGCTACCTCGCCCACGAGGCGAAGGACGACAAGATCCCCGCGACGCCCACGGTCACGCGGCCCCAGCCCGACGGCTTCGCCTTCACCGCGAAGACCCCGGACAAGACGACGACGGAATGGCGCGTCGGCCGGGTGGGGCAACGCGGGTGGTACGAACTCGACGACTACTGGAAGAAGGACGCCGGGGCCGACGTGACGATCCCGGCGGAGGTGTTCAAGGCCGCGGGCGAGTACCGCGTCCGCGCCCGCAGCCGCGATGCCACCGGGCGGGCCGGGCACTGGAGTTCGCCGGTGACGGTCACGGTGAAGTAAGCGAAAGAGCCGCGAACGCAAGTGAGCGGCTTGCTCCCTGGGAAAAGTGGCAGCGTGACCTGGGCGGAAGCAAGCCGCTCACTTGCGTTCGCGGCTCTTGAAGCCTACCCAATCGGCTGACTACTTCTTCCCCAGGAACGCCGGGCGGTCACGCAGCAGCCTCGCGGTGTCCGCCTCGCTCAGGACGAACACGTCCGTCCGGCCCGGTTCCGCGATGCGGGCGTAGACCTGCTTGCCGCCGGTGCCGCCGACGTCGCTGCCGATTTCGAGCGTCTTCGGGCCGGACCGTTGCAGGATGATGATTTTTCGCCGCGGCTTCGCGAGCCCGTACAGTTCCAGCTTGGCGTCCTTGTCCGCGACGTACCGCTCCGCCTTCAGCAGCGGCAACGCCCCGAGCACCTCCGCGACCTTCGCCTGATCGATCGCATCGCCCGGTTTGGACGGGTCGCGCCACCCGGCCGGGGACTTCTGGAGGACGAAGTTGCTCCCCTCTTGCGAGAAGGTGAGCAGGTCGATCCCCGACGCATCCAGGTCCTTCCACACCTCCCGCTTACGGTACTCGCCGAGGACCTTCGCGCTCAGAACCGGGTCGAGGAGCGCGACCGTGTCCGCCTTCTCCGCCTTGGCGAACACCCGTGGCCCGGCCTTCTCTTTCGACCCGACGAGCAGCGACAGCACTGCCCGGCCGTTCTCGAAGAACTTCCACGTGGCCTCGGGTTTGTCCAGGCCGTAAGGCTTCAGGTCGCCCGGCTTCTCGGCGACGAGTTCGTCCGCCCGCAGCTTGGCGGCCGCGTTCACGAACTCGTCCAGGTCCGCCTGTTCCGCGGGGAAGGCGTCCGGCTCCGTGACCTTCCACGACCCGTCGGCCTTCACGAACGTGACCTTCCGGTCCCCTCGTTCCAGCGTGATCTTGTCCGCGTCGACGAACTTGGCGACGACCCGGTCCCAGAACTTGAGCGGGTCCGCGAGCAGCTTGTTCGCGAGGAAGCCGGGGATGACGCCGACCGTGGCCGGGCCTTTCGTCTCCGCGGCGGCGTAGCGGTCGCCGTCGGGTTGCTTCTCGTCCACCGGCTTGCCGAGCTTCAAAACCGGCTTGTTTTCGCCGACCGTAAGCGTGATCGCCGCCGCCGGGGACTTCAGCCCGAACTTGTCGAGTTCCGCATCCGTTGGGGCGTAGGCCGCCACCTTCGTCGCCCGCAGCCGGCCGAGTTGCTCCGCGAGTTCCTCGACCGTCTGCACGTCCGCCTTCTGCTTCGCCGGCTTGACGACGTCCCAGCTCAGCGTGCCCTGCACGAGTTCGAGTTCGTCGGCCCCCTTCTTCCGGGCGAACCCGGTGAGGGCGGTGGGGTCGAACGTGAGCAGGGTGCGGTCGATGAAGTCGAGCTTGCCGACGGCGAGCGCCCCGGCCGCCCGCTTGCCGACGACGCCGACCGCGGGCTTGTCGTCCGCGGCGACGAACCGCTCCCCGGTGGCGTCGGTCTTCCCGAGCTTCACGACGTGTGACACCGGCTTGTCACCGGCGGTGGTCAGGGTCACCGTCTGGGCCGGCTTGTCCAGCCCGTACTCGCCCCAGTTGACGCCGGACCCGTAGGCCGCGAGCCGGACCACCGGCGGCCGGGCGGCCGCGAACAGCAGCGCATCGACGGTCGGCCCGTCGACGGCGAACGCGGCCCCCTCGGCCTTCCACGCGCCCTTGTCGTCCTTCGTCAGCGTGACGTTCGCGTCCGGCGTCGGCCCGGCGATCTGCACCTTCGCGACCTTCTCCGGGTCGACGGCGAACAGCGTGCGATCCAGCCACGCGAGGGCGGGCTTGTCGGCGGCGGTCACGATCGCACTCGGGACGGCGAACACCGCCGCGTTCGGCCCGTCCAGCCGGGCGAACCGCGTCGCCGCGCCGTCCGCCGTGAGCTTGCCGACGACCAGCGTCCGCGTCACCGGGGTGTCACTCGATGGTTGGCCGGGGGCACCGGGCTTCGACTCGGTGACCGTCACCGTCAGTCGCAGGGCGGGCTTGTCGAACCCGTACTTGCCGGCGTCGGCCGCGGCGTGGGACTCGTACCTGTCGGCCTTCACGGCGGCCGCGGCGGCGATCAGCGGTTGCAGTTCGGTGAAGCTGGCCGCCGCCTCGAACGGGCCGCTGAGCTTCCAGTCGGAGCCGGCCTTCGTCAGCCGGTACGACTCGTTCTGTGCCGACTCCCCGCGGCGGACCTCGACGGCCGTCACCTTGTCGGAGGGGACGTTCCACAGGTCCAGCGGCAGCAGCGCGAGCGACCCGGCGGCGAGGGAATCGACCAGCGTCGTCGGCACGGCAAAGACGCTCCCCGTGCCGTTCAACCGGGCGAACGCCTCGGGCTTGCCCTCGCGGTTCGCCCCGATTTCCAGCTTCGCCGGCTTGCCGCCCGGGCCCGTGAACCCGAGGTCGACCGCGAACCGCGGCTTGGCGAGGCCGTACTTCTTGTCCAGGTCTTCGGGCTTCGGCGCGTCGTCGACGTACTCGGTCGCCTCCAGTTGGGCCAGCGCGTTCGTCAGCTGCTCGGCCTTCGCGGGGTCGGCGTCGGTGCTCACCGGCTGCGTCAGCTTCCAGTCGGTGCCCGGAGTGCCGTCGGGCTTCGGCCGGCCGGCAAGGGCGAAGGTGTCGCCGCCGTCCTTGCGGACCGTCACGCCGGCGAGCTTCGCTTCAGCAGTGTCGAACAGCTTTCGGCTGCGGTACGCGAGCGTCGGCCGGTCGACGAGTTTGAAGACGGCGTCGTCGACGAGGTTGACCCGGGCCACGCCCTCGACCTGGACCGCGAGCTTCTTCGCCGCGGCGTCGTCCTTGCCGATCACGAACGTGTACGTCCGCGGCGGGGCGGGCGGGTCGCCGTCGGCCGTCTTCGCCCGGGCGACGACCGTCACCTTGCTGCCCGCGTCGAGTTCCAGTTCCTTCACCTTCGCCGCGTCCGGGTTGTCGACGATCGCGTCCTTCTTCGCGTCGAGTTTCGCCAATGCGTCGAGCAGTTCCGTCACCCTCGCGGTCTCGGCCAGCACGTCCCCGACATACCAGCGGTCGAGCTTGTCCGCGTCGCGGTCGGCGTCCTTGTTCCCCTTCTTGCGGACGAGTTTCACCGGCGGCTTGCCCTTCAACGCGATCGTCGCCTCCTGCACCTCGGCCGTCTCGAACCGGGCGAGGCTCGCATCGCGGAAGGTGTCCGGGTCCGCGAACAGGTCGCCGAGCTTGTCCGTGCGGACCTCGAACACCAGCGGGTTGTTGTCGAGCTTCGCGTAGCGGTACTCCTCGGCCGCCTTCTTCGGCGGCGGCATCGGGTTGAACGGGTCGGGCACCTCGACCGCCGGCTCCGTTCGCCGGGACACCCGACCGATCCGCAGGGCCGTGGACTGACCGTTCTTGCGCGTCACGGTCAGCGTGTACTCCGGGTTCGCGGCGAGGCCGGCTTCCTCCGGGGTGACGTCGACGAACTTCTCGACCCACAGCTCCGGGACGCCGGTGAGGACCGCCTTCAGCTTCGCCGGGTCGACGCGGTCCCGGACCGCGACGCGGGCCTTCGGCGTCTTCGGGTCGGGCACGTCGGCGTCCAGTTCCCACGCGGCGGCGAGGTCGTTCGCGGGGACCGTCGCCTCGGCCGACGGCCGGTTCGGGTCGCGCCGCGGCGGCGGGTTTTTCTCCTTGCGGCGGAGCGTGTAGGCCAGTGTCTGGGGCGAATCGCCGGGGACGCGGCGTTCGACTTTGACCTCGGCGACGTCGTCGTTCAGCAGCGGCACCCGGCCGGCGGGGGCGGGCGGGGGCGGCGGTTGCAGCGGGTTCGGGGCGGGCTCGCCGCCGGCGATCTTCACGCGGTCGACGTCCGGGAAGAGTTGTCGGCGGCGGTACGCTTCCGGCGACCGGGCGACGACGGGGAACACGTCCGGCCCGAGCCGCAGGACTTCCGGCAGGTCGTCGACCCGGACGTAGCACGGCCGGCCGAACGCGGACTCGCCGGCGGCCGGGGCCTGCCCGAACCGGAGCGTGACCGCCCGCGAATCCAGTTGCAGCACGGCCGTCACTGGGTTCTGCGAGGCGTCCAGCCCGTAGGGTTTCAGGTCCGGGTTCTCGGGCAACTTCACGGCCGCGAACCGCGACCGCAGCCCGGCGAGCGTGTCGACGAGGGCGGTCACGTCCCCGGCGCGGACGGGCCAGTTGCCGGGCTGCGACCACGTCCCGTCCGGGTTGCGCGACAGGGACAGCGCCGGCTTGCCGGGGGTCATCAGGTCGAGCTTCTTGATCTGGTCCGGGCGGACGGCGTCGAGCACGGCGGTCGCGGGCGAGGCGGCGGCGGTCGGGTCGGTCGGGGTCAGCTTGTGCCCGAGCGCGAGCCAGACCCCCGCCGCGGCGACGAGCAGGCCGAGGACAATCGTGAGCAGCCAGCGCATCGGAAATCCCTCCGAATCCTCGTTTAGCCGCGACGCGAAGCGGAGCGTGGGAGGCAGTCCGCGCTCCGCTTCGCGTCGCGGCTAAACGTCAGCGTACCTTCCGCGCCATCAACACCACCACCCCGGCCAGCCCGCACAGCATCGGCAGCATCGTGATCGTGCCGAGTTTCCACACCTTCGCCTCGCGGTCGGTCAGCGCCGCGCGGGGGAACCGCCACTTGTCCTCGTCCGGCACGTCGGCGGGGAGCCGCTCCGGCCGGCGGAGGAGCCAGTTCATCGTGTGCAGCAGCAGCGTCTGGTGGCCGGGCTTCAGTTCGGTGCCGGTGAACAGCCCGCCGTGGCCGAAGGCGACGATCCGGACGGTCGGCCGCTCCGCCTTCGACGCGGCGACGTGCAGCAACCCCGCCGAAAGCCCGCCGTCGGCGAAGAGCATCAGCCCGGCGAGTTGTTCGTGTTCCGCGAACTGCGGGGCGAGCGGGTACGCCCCGGCCACCCCCGCCGCGGCGGACCCGGGGAGCGCCTTCGGCGCGATCTCCGGGCTCGCGTCGAACCACTCCGCGGGGACGGGCACTTCCACCGCGACGCCGACCGGGAACGGCCCGCGGCGCTCCTCGTCGTGCGTCCCCTTCCGGCCGTCGTCGGGCTTGGACGGCTCGTACTTCGGGCGGTAGTCCCGCTCCGGCAGCGGGCGGTCCTCGTTCCAGGCGTCCTTCGTCGTGTACAGGATTTCCGGGGCGAACGGCAGCCGCTCCGCGAAGCCGGGGGCGAGGTAGACCGGCCGGTACCCGCCGCGCTTCACTTCGAGCGTCTTGTCGACGGCCCGGGTGGTCACCTCGAACGCGGCCGCGATCGGGTTCTTCGGCTTCGCCGGCGGGTCCGGCGGGACGACGCTGAGCGGGGGCAAGTCGACCGACGACGACAGCCCGCCGCGGCGGTCGGCCATCGCCTCGAACTCGCGGTCGGTGACGATCGTCTGCTTGCCGAGTTCGATCCCGAGCCGCGGCAGCAGGCGGTCCACGTCGTCGGCCATCGCGTCGAGCCGGGGGCCGCGGGGGACGGCCGGGCCGACCGCGAAGAGCACGGGCTTGCCGGCCTTGACGAACTCGCGGATCACCGCGGCCTGGTCCTGCGACAGGTGGAACAGCGACGGCGGGTAGACGTGCTGCGCCGCGAGGTCGACGGTGGTCAGCCGGGGGACGACGAGCACGTCGCACTCGTCGACGTACTGCCGCATCTTCAGCTTCACGTCCGCGATCCGGCGGTTCTCGACGCTGCGTTCGTCCCCCAGCAACGCGCGGTACTTCGGCCCGACTTCGGCCAGGGACTTGGACGTCGCCGCGACGAGCCGCCGCAGTTCCTCGACGGTGCGGTCGATGGCGGCGAGCACGTCCTGCCGGTCGGCCTCCGTCAGCACGGGCTTCCCGCTGGACAGCCGGAACTTGCGGTTCACCTCGTCGAGCGGGTCCTTCGCCGCGACCGGCCGGTACTTTTCGTACTGTTTCAAGGCGATTTCTTGGCCCTCCAGGTCTTCCGTCAGCGACGTGTACCGCGCCTCCACCCGTTCGAGTTCGCTCTCCTCGTAGGTGTAGGCGTCCGGGGTGAGGGCCGAGCGTTCCTCCTCCCAGCCCTTCTTGAGAATGATGTCGGTCACGTCGAACCCGTTCAGTTCGAGCGACTTCCGCAGGCCGGCGGCGGAGTAGGTTTCGGTGGTCGCCTCCCGCGACGTGAGGATCGGGTGGATGACCGCGAGCCCGACCCGCGGCCGGCGTTCCTCCAGCCGGAGGATGCGCGACACGAACGCTTCTTTCCCGCGGGGGATCAGGACGAGGTTCCCCTTGCCGGCGATCC
>CAYUHJ010000037.1:0-21271 GCA_964444365.1 uncultured Alcaligenaceae bacterium
CCCCAACGGGGAGAGGGGAGAAGAACCGACGAGCGATACGCGACTTGCTCCGTCAGCCGACCCGCCAGGTCGTCCCGGCGGGTCGGTCTTCGAGCGTCACGCCGAGGTCCGCCAGCCGCTTCCGAATCACGTCCGTCTGGTCGAACAGGGCCTTTTTCGTGGGGTCCGCCTTGTCGGGGATCGCCTTCGCGGCGGCACGGAGGCTGTTCCGCAAGTCGATAAGCAATTGCATCAACCCGGCCGTGAGCTGGTCGTTGCCGCCGAGGTTGGCTTCGGGGACGGCAAACGTCAGCCCGAGAATCCCGGCCATTTCCTTCGCGGTCGCGGCCCCGTCCTCGAATTCCGTCCGGCTCAACGCCTTCGCCGCAGCGGGGTCTTCGAGCTTGCCCGTGTCCGCGAGCTTGTTCAACGCAGTGACGAGTTCGAACAGCACGCCGACGGCCCCGCCGGTGTTGAAGTCGTCGTCCATGCACGCGAGGAAGCGGTTCGAGTAGTCGACGAACTTGTGCGATGCGGTACCCTGCGGCCCCGAAACGGGAATCTCCGCGAACGGCCGGCCGGTGATCCGCTGCACCCGCTCCGCAAAACGGACGAAGGTTTCGTGGGCGGACTTGGTTTCGATCAACCCGTGCGGGATGGGTGTCGATGGATTCGTCCAATCCCAGACCCCCAGATCAATCGGCGTGCGATAATGCGACTTCAACAAAAAGAATCGAAGGGCATCGCCGGACAAGTGCTGCAACGCGTCCGCGACGTTCAACACATTCCCGAGCGAGCCCGCCATCTTCGCATCGTGTCCATCTTTATCACGGAGCTTCAACAGGCCGTTGTGCATCCAAAATTTTGCGAACTCGGCACCCGTAGCAGATTCGCTTTGGGCCAGTTCATTTTCGTGGTGAGGGAATTGCAGATCCAACCCGCCGCCGTGAATGTCCAGTGTGTTGCCTAACAGTTTTGTCGCCATTACCGAGCACTCAATGTGCCAGCCCGGACGACCCTTGCCCCACGGGCTGTCGAACTGCACTTCGGCCGGTTCGCCGGGCTTGGCCCCTTTCCAGAGAGCGAAATCGCCTGGGTTTCGCTTGCGGTCACTCACTTCGACCCGGCTGCCGACTTCGAGTTGTTCCGGGTCGCGGTTGCACAGTTTGCCGTAATCTTCGTCCTTGGCCACGTCGAAGTACACGTCGCCGCCGGCGGCGTAGGCGTAGCCCTTCTCGATGAGGGCTTGCGTCATCGAGATCATGCCGCCGATGTGCTCGGTCGCGTTCGGGAAAGCATCAATCCCCGTGACGTTCAACTTCTTGAGGCACTCGAAATAATCCTGCGTCATCTTTTCCGCGAGGGCAGGGACGGTCGTATTCAACTCCTTCGCCCGAACGATGAGCTTGTCATCCACATCCGTGATGTTGACGACCCACTTGACCTTGTATCCTAAATACGTGAGATACCGCTTCACGGTGTCGAAGATGACCGGCCCGACCATGTGGCCGATGTGGGAGGGCTTATACACCGTCGGCCCGCAGACGTACATCGTCACCGGGTCGCCCGGCGACTTGTGGAACGGTTCCTTCTTCCGGCTGAGCGTGCTGTACACCTGCAACGGCATGTCGGTATCCTTTCAAGCCACCAATTCGAGTTCATTCTTGTAGGTCGGGCCGAGTCTTCGAGGCCCGACATTGCGCCTCTGTCGGGCCTCGAAGACTCGGCCCGACCTACAAGACAAAGTCTCCATGCATCCTTATTGAGCAACCGGCTTCAACTCCTGCATCACCCCAAGATTGATCCGCACCGGGCCGCCCTCGGTGCTCACACGGAATTCCTCCAGCTTCTCGGCCCCGTCGTCGTTGACGATACCCATTTGCTCGCCGTTGAACGAGGCAAGCCACCGGCCGCCGCCGCGGCCGAACTTGACTTCCGGGTACGGCCCGCGGTTCGCAACTTGTTCCGCCGTCGGGAACGGGACGGGCTTGCCGATCGGCTTGAACTCGCCCGTCTCGCCGAGCCGGGAGCCGAACACCGCCCCGGTCTCGCGGGACACGCGGATCACGAGACGCGGCCCGGTTTTCGGGTCTTTCACCGGGATCGCGAACCCGACTTCGACGCCTTTCGACTCGCCCAGATCGACGCCCATCACGACCTGTCGGTTCGGCAGCGGCGAGTGCCCGCGCTTCGCATTCGCGACGACCAGCACCTTGGCCTTGTCGGGATCCTCGGCAATTTCCAGTGCGGTCCCGCCCATCCCGACCCAACCCGCGGCGGATGTGCCGTCAAACAATGCCTCCTCGAAGCCGGATGGCCGGTACTCGCGGGTGTCCACGCTCGGGCCGAACCCGCCGAGCAACGCGAAGCTGCCGACCGCGATGAACACGAGGAGCCCGGCGATGGCCGCGCCCATCGCTAACCCGCGTCGACCCGCCTTTTGGCCGGCAGGCTTGCTCATTTTCGGCAACACGGGGACGTTCGTCGTCGTGCCGGCCACGCCGCGCATCGCGGGGAGGTCGTCGATCCGCTGGATGAGTTCTTCGTAGCTGGAAACGCGGCTCTCGATGTCCGGGTTCATCATCGCCGCGATCAGGTCGTTCGACTCCTGCGAGACGGGCGGGCCGAGCGGCGGGTACTCGCCGTTGATCTTGCTGACCATCACGTCCCACACGGTCGCGCCGCCGAACGGGGGTCGGCCCGCGAGGGAGTGATAGACGGTGCCGCCGAGGGAATAAATGTCCGCGCGGTGGTCCACGTCCGGCGTTTTGAACTGCTCCGGGGCCATGTACGCGGGCGTGCCGAGCACGGTGCCGGCGGCGGTCAAGCGGTCGTCGGCGGCATCGGCTTCTGCGGCGCGTTTCGTCAGGGCGAGGCCGAAGTCCGTGACCTTGACCATCGGCAGGTCGGGCGGGTAGCCGAACCCGGTCGGCATCGAGACGAGGAACAGGTTGTGCGGTTTGATGTCGCGGTGAAAAATGCCCTGGGCGGCGGCGTGGGCGAGGGCGGCGGCGGTTTGCCGGGCGATGGCCCAGACGGTGCGTTCGTCGAGTCCGCCGTCTTTCGCGATGCGTTGCGACAAGTCCTGGCCCGAAAGAATCTCCATTGCGAAGAAGACGCTTTCGCCAGCTCGACCGTAGTCGAACACGTTGACGATGTTGGGGTGCTGCAACTTCGCGAGGGCGACGGCCTCCTTCTCGAATCGGGCGATCATCTTGGTCGACGCGGCGGCGACGGGGATCGTCTTCAGCGCGACGAGCCGGTCGAGCTTCCGTTGCCGGGCCTTGTAGACGACGCCCATCCCGCCGGAGCCGAGCATCCCGAGGATTTCGTAGCCGGGGATGTGTTCGGAATCGTTGGCCGCGACCGGCGGCGTGGCGGACGCCTTCGCGTTGGCAGCGATCTGGTGCGGGTCGTGGACGAGCGTTTCGGCGGGGCCGGGGGAACTGGCTTCGAGGTGGCCGGCCGCGGCCGTTCGCTGCATTCGCGGCGGGGAAGCGGGCGGGTCGGCGAACGTGAGCCCCTTGATCTTCGACGCGGGCACCCACTTCGCGCGGTCCGGGCTGACGCGGTGGACGGAGAGCAGCGTGCCCGAACTCGCGCGGGTCTGCAGGTCGCGGCTCGTCAGCGGCCCCTCGACGCGGTCGCCGTAGTCGATGTACCACTCCTGCGCCATGACGTTGCCCGGTGGGGTGGTCGAAGGTCACTTCTTCGTCGGCGGGGGCACGTCCGGCTTCGGCTGGAGCTTGTCCAGTTGCCCGAAGATCGCCTTCAGCGACGGCCGGTCGGTCAGCGTCTCCCCGACGTAGGCGTACACGACGTTCCCCTTCTTGTCGAGGACGTAGGTCGACGGCTTCGCCAGGTCGCCGCGGATGCCGAGTTTCTCGCACACCTGCATGTCCTTGTCCAGCAGGAGCGGGAACGGCAACTGCGGCTTCTTCGCGGACTGGTCGATGAAGTCCTGCACCTTCTCCGACGGGCCGGGGAACACCACCAGCACCTCGGCGTCCCGCTTCTGGAAGTCGGCGTAGTTCGCGGCCATGCTGTTCGCCTGGGCGACGCAGAACTGGCACGGCACGCCGCCGGGCGACTGCGGAATGCCGCGGACCACGACCAGCACGAGGTTCTTCGGCGACTTGCCCCCCTCGCGGTACAGGGTCAGGTCGACCTTCTCCCCCTTGTAGTCGACGAACGAGGTCGGCAGCGCCACGTCGGACGACTTCCGGTTCGCGGCGGCGTTGTCGAGGAAGTACCCGGTGCCGCCGGTGTAATTGGGCTTGAACGGCGGCGGTTCCGAGGAGCAGCCGACGGCGAGGAGTGCGGCGAACGGGGTCAGCCAGGCGCGGCGGGACACGGGTCACCTCGTGGCGAGTAGAAAGACGCACCGGCGGCGAACAGATATTGTAGGGCAGGAAGCGAAGTTCGGAGGGCTTCCGGCCGATCACCCGGCCTTTTGCAAGCGTGAAGCGAACTCCGGCGCGTCTGCGATCCCGAACATTTCTAGCGTCATCCGGGAGGCGACGAGGTGGTGCTCGCGGACCGGAGCGTGGTCCGGGGTCGTCGGAAAGGCCAGGAGTGCGCCGCCGGGGTGTTTGTAGACTCGCGTGTCCGGGTCCGGTTCGCGGACCGCGAACCCGAGGGACCGCAAGACGGTGTCGAGTTGGTGGTAAGTGACTTCGGGCACGATCCCCTCCTCACGTCAGGCCGCCGGCAATAACACCCTTGAGCCGTCTCCACTTCGCGACCGCACGCCGGTCGACCACTTGACGGGGGTTCGCCAACACCCGGATCGTCTTGGCTCCTCGTGCGGGCCGCCGCGAGGGGTGATCGGCGAAGTAACCCTGGACGTGGACCCAGTACGCCCTCCGGCCTGAAGCATCGAATAGGGCCAGGATGACCGGAAAGGGCTCTCGCCTCCAAAGATGATAATCCTTGACATCAACATCATACGCGAAGTACTCCCCGGAGCGAGTGAGGGCCTCCGCTGCCTTGAGTTGCACGAAGATCACTCCGGGCTCCGCATACCCCGTTGCGTCGAACGTCATCAACATCAGATCGTAACCGTAATCCGCGATGAGGCGCACGGCCGAGTGGCTCTCGTCGATGACCTAGCGTTCGACGTGGTTCACACTCTGGTCGGCGATGAAGTGCTGGCGAGTCCGGCGCTTGCGGACTTCCATCGGTGGCTGCACGGCTGCTCCCCTGTCAAGTGGACCTCGGTCGGTCACCGCATGACGTACCCGCCGTCCACGTTGATCGTTTGCCCGGTGACGTTCTTCGCGAGGGGTGACGCCAGAAACACGGCCATCGCGGCCACGTCGTCCGCGTCCTGCCAGCGGCCGAGAGGGACGACGCGGCGGATCTTGTCGCCGGCCCAGTCCTCGAAGTTCGGGCGGGATTCGGCGGGGAGGTTCGCGACCGAGGCCTCGTACACGGACCGCCCGAGGTCCGTCCGCACCATGCCGGGGTTGAGGGTGTTCACCCGCACGCCGAACGGGGCGAGATCCCGGGCCGCACACTGGGCGAAGTTGATGAGCCCGGCCTTCGACGCGCTGTAGGGCGGATCGGTCTGGGAGCCGGTCTGGCCGGCGACCGACCCGAGGAACAACACCGTCCCCGCCCCGGCCGCGGCCATCGCGGGGGCGAAGGCGTGGGCGACGTGGACCGCCCCGACGAGATTCACCCGCAGCACCCGGTCCCAGTCCGCGGGGTCGAGGTTCCAGAACGGAAAGCCCACCTTCCCCGACCCGACCCCGGCCGCGAACACGACGTGATCGCACCGGCCGTACGTGAGACGAACCGCCTCCGCCGCCCGCTGGACCGCCGGGAAGTCCGCGACGTCCGCCACGATCCCGAGTCCCCCGAAGCCGGCGGCTTCGACGCGGTCGACCACCGCCACCCGGCACCCTTCCGCCCCGAACGCGGCCGCGATCGCCCGGCCGATCCCGTTCGCCCCGCCGACCACGACGACGACTTGCCCGGCGAGTTGAAGATCCACGTGCGCCTCCGGATCGGCGTTACCGGTACTTCCAGTTGTGCCGGCTGAACGTCTTCGTCCAGTGTCGTGGGAGGTAGTCGAACCGCCAATCCCCGTTCATTCGCTCCAACACCCCGACGCTGCCGGCTTCCGGGGTGCCGTCCCGGGTGCGGAGCTCGAACCCGGCCATGTGGTAGACCTCCGTCTCGCCGAAGTCGTGCGGCGACCGCGCCCCATCCCCCTTGTAATGGCCGAAAAATGCGAACTTCGGCTTCGCGAGGTCGATGAGGTTCGCCAGGAGATCGCTGCCGTAGCCGAACCGTTTTCCGTCCTTCGGCGCGTCGTGGGTCAACAGCACGTCGAAACGGTCGGCGAGCAACTCGTCGACCGCCCGGGCCCGGATGTACCCGCGGGCGGGCAGATTCGTCCGCCTGTTCGCACCTTCGCCGTCGACGCCCCAGACGGCCGCCACCCGCAGGCCGCACTCGAATTCCGCGACCTTCCCGTCGTGGATGGCGTTCACCATTGCGTAATGATCGACCGGAAACGTCGGTGCTCGGGACGCCGTCGCGAGCCGTTGGAGCGCCTGAAAATCTTCGTGATTCCCTGCCGTGAACCACATCCCCGGTGGACAGTGCCTGGAGCCGAACGTCTCGTCGGCGAGGGCGGTCGGCGCGACCACGTCTTGCACGCCGAGCTCGAGCGGGTCGTCCGCGGCGTGGCGAATCGTGGCCCGGTCCAACCGCGACAAGTCCGGATAATACCCCAAATCGCCGATCTGGAGGATCCCGTTCAACGGCCGGTGATGGTCATTCGCCCAGGCACAAGCCAGCCGAAACGCGGGCAGCACCCGGCCGTGAATGTCGCCGAACACGAGGAAGGCGGCGTCGGATTGAGCGGATTCTGCTTTCATGCGGGAACGACAAGCGGACCGGACTTCGGGTTCACGGCACACTCCAATCTCGGATACGATGACCGGTGAGAACGACTCGAAACGAAGTGAATTCTTGGCCACCTGAACGCCGATCCAGATGCGTGAGCGAGCGGCTCCGCGTCTGCGAGTGAGGAGGGCACCCATGCCGACCCCCGTCCGCGTTCTGGGTCTGGACCCCGGCCTGCAAACGACCGGGTACGGCGTTCTGGCAGCGACGCCGGCCGGCCCGCGGGTCGTCGAAGCGGGCGTCATCCGGTCCGCCGAGGGCCGCGAAGCCACCGACATGGCACCGCGGCTCAAGCTGCTTTACGATGGGCTGGTGGAAGTCCTCGACCAGTGGCAGCCGAAGGCGATTGCGGTGGAACAGTTGTTCGCCCATTACGACCACCCGCGGACGGCGATCCTGATGGCCCACGCCCGCGGGTGTTACTTCCTGGCCGGTGCCCAGCGGGGGATTCCGGTGTTCAGCTACGCCCCGACACGGGTGAAAAAGACCGTCACCGGGAGCGGCCGCGCGGTGAAGGAGCAGATGCAAGCCGCCGTCGCACGGGAACTCGGACTGGCGAAGCCGCCGGAACCCCACGACGTCGCGGACGCCCTCGCGATCGCGCTGTGCCACCTGCACCTGACCGGCGGCTCGATCATGGGCGGGGCCCGCTCCGCGACGTTCACCCCGGTCAACCGCGACGCCCTGTTCGGACCCGCTTCGGAAGAATCCACGGACGACGCCGCATGATCACCAAGATGACCGGCACACTGACCCGCGTCCTCGACGACGAAGCCCGCCTCGCGGTGGATGCGTTCGAGTATCAGGTCATGGTCCCCGAGGCGGTCCGCCGGCAGTTGCAGATGCGAACCGGGCAAGAGGTGACGTTTCACATCTCCGAGTACCTGGAAGGCAACCCGAGCGGCAACCGGTTCGTCCCGCGCCGGGTCGGTTTCCTGACCGAACTGGAACTCGACTTCTTCGATCTCTTCTGCACCGTCGAAAAGATCGGCGTGAAGAAGGCCCTCAAGGCGATGGCCCGCCCCGTCCGCGAAATCGCCGACGCGATCAACCGCCAGGACACCCGGTGGCTGAGCACGCTCCCCGGCATCGGGGCCACGACCGCCGAGCAGATCGTCACGACGCTGAAGCGGAAGATGCCGAAGTTTCTGATGGGTCTGACGCCGGAAGCGGAGCCCGAACCCGCCGTGGTGGAGGCGAAGCCGACGGGGAAACGCAAGCCACCGCCCATCGCCCCGGAACCGGTGGCCGAGACAGGTTTGCCGGATGGCCGCATTGTCGAGGACGTGTATCAGGCGCTGATGGCGTTGGGACTTTCACCCGTCGAGGCGCGGTCGAAATTGGATGCGGTGTTGACGAGTGGCAAGGGGTTTAAGACGGTGGAAGACGCGCTGATGTTGGTGTACTCACGGGGGTAATCTGCGATGCGTGATCCCGCACGAATTGAAGTTGTTCTCGAAGGTGTTCGCAGACTCTGGGTTGAATGCCCGGATCTGAGGCTCACGCAGTTGATTGTCAACGCTGTGGGTCCATCAGAACCATGCCCTGAGATTTTTTACTGTGAAGATGATGCACTGCTACACCGACTTCAAACTTTTGCCGAGCGGCATGGCATTCCAGACCTACCGATGCATGTGACAGGCAGGGGACTTCGGTTTGCCACCGAAGAATTGGGCGAGATTGTCAACCCGACGCCAGGTGATATTGAGGAGATTTTGAACAGCGATGCGTTTGGCAAGTTCGCGATTTTGTCCCGTTCCGACATGGCATTTATTCAAGCGGCATCAATGTGGGAGCCAGGTGACGAATCGCGGTCGTTTTTAGAGAAACACGATTCAGACCCCTTTCGACTTGAATACCGCGACGGAGTCTCGGGTCAGCATTGGCAATCAACAAACTCTGTAACACTCGGACAGGTGAAGCAAGCATTCTTAACATACCAAACGGGCAACGATTCGTGGATTGACGGCTTCACATGGTCTCAAGTTGAGACCTGATGGTTCGCTTTCACCTTGACTCACGCCCTGGGCTATAGACTGCCGCCCTTTCGGGCTCAACCCGCGACCGATGAGACTCGCATCATGGCCCGTGAAAAAACGATTGGCCCCGCGCCGGGGGACGAGGAACGCAAGAAGGTCGATGCCGCGTTGCGGCCGAAGTTGCTGCGCGAGGTCATCGGCCAGAAGAAGGTCGCGGACCGGTTGCAGATCGCGGTGGATGCGTCCCGCAAGCTGAACGAACCGCTCGGGCACATCCTCTTCGACGGGCCGCCGGGGCTCGGGAAGACGACGTTTGCCACGGTGCTGCCGAACGAACTCGGCACCAGCATCCAGATGACCAGCGGCCCGGCACTCACCAAGCCCGCGGACCTGCTGCCCTTCCTGACCAACCTCGAAGAAGGCAGCATCCTCTTCATTGATGAGATCCACCGCACCCCGCGTGTGGTGGAAGAGTTCATCTATCCCGCGATGGAAGACTTCCGCATTGATATCGTCCTCGGCGACGGGGTGAATGCCAGAACGATCTCCATGCAGCTGAAGCGGTTCACATTGATTGGTGCCACCACCCGCGGCGGGATGCTATCCGGCCCGATGCGCGACCGGTTCAAGATGCGCGAGCACCTCGACTATTACACCGTGGAGGAACTCGCGGAGATCGTCCGCATCAACGCCGCGAAGTTGAACACGCCCATCTCCGCCGGGGCGTGTATCGAACTCGCCCGGCGAAGTCGCGGCACGCCGCGGGTCGCGAACGCCAGGCTGCACTGGGCTCGCATCTACGCGGCCGCGAAGGGCGACGGCGCGATCACCGAACAGGTCGCCCACGACTCCCTGGACATGGCCCAGGTGGATGCCGACGGGTTGGACAAGAACGACCGGAAATACCTGGAAGTGCTCGTCGACGTGTTCGGCGGCGGACCCACCGGCGTGGAAGCCATTTCCGCAACGATGAACGTCGCGTCCGACACGCTGTCCGACGAGATCGAGCCGTACCTCTTGCGCGAACAGTTCCTTAGCCGAACGCCGCGCGGCCGTATGGCGTTGCCGAAAGCCTGGACCGTCGTCGGCCGGGCGATGCCGAAGCCGAAGGCGGACGATAAACAGGCCCCATCGTTATTCGAATAGCAACGCTGGGAGCATGGAGTTTCGCGATGACCCTATACGACATCCCCGTCACAACCATTGATGGCGTCTCCGGCACGCTGGAGGCGTACCGCGGAAAAGTGCTCCTCATCGTCAACGTGGCCAGCAAGTGCGGGTTCACGCCGCAGTACACCGGGCTCGAAGCCTTGTACCGGAAGTACCGCGACCGCGGCTTCGAAGTGCTCGGTTTTCCATGCGACCAGTTCTTGCATCAAGAGCCGGGTTCGGAAACCGACATCAAGGCGTTTTGTTCGTTGACCTACGCCGTCACGTTTCCCATGTATGCGAAGGTCAAGGTCAACGGACCAGACGCCCACCCGCTGTATCAATACTTGAAGTCTCAACAGCGGGGCACGCTCGGCACGGAGTCCGTCAAGTGGAACTTCACGAAGTTCCTGGTCGACCGGGCGGGCACCGTCGTCCGCCGGTTCGGCATGTTCGCCACCCCGGCCGCGATCGACAAGCACGTCGAAAAACTGCTCGGGTGACGTCAGCCGAGAAACTCCCACTCGGCAAACGTCGCCGCCTGTCCGACGTGGTTGCCGCTCCCGTCGCGCAGGTTCCACACGATCGCGTCGCGGATGCGGAACCGCTTCCCGGTGAAACTCACGCGAATTCCCGCGTAGTCCGAGATGTGCCCGTCCCGCCGGGTCCGCTCCATCAGCTTCGCCCGTTCGTCGCGGTGGACCGGCTCGGCCGTCAGCCGCGACGGCGTCCGGGTCAGCGTGGCGAGGTCCGTCTCCCACAACGCCAGCGCGGCCGCGTTGCCGTAGTTCAGCACCGGGTCCGCTTCCGTGCCGTGCGACACGACGACGACCGGGGCGGCCCAGACCGCGGCCGCTTGGTCCGCCGGGCTGCCCGTCCGCGGGATCAGGTCCCGCCCGAGCCAGTGGCGGAACGAGTCGAGCATCACTTGCACGTGCGCCGGGTTCACTTCCCCTCCTTCACGCGAATCCGCCGAATCTCGACCGGGCCGAACTCCGCCCGGATGCCGAGCGGCGACTTGCCGGCCTTTACCTTCGTCTTCTTGACCGACTCGGCGTTACACAGGAACTCGGCGGTGTCGCCGACCACGACGACCTCGAAGGCGTTCCATTCGCCTTCCTTCATGGCCTTCAAGTCCGCCTTCTTCAGGTCGAACTTGGTGCCGCGGAAGAAGACGTCGTTGTTGCACCCCGCCCCCGGCTTGAAGTCGAACTTGAGGTGAACGTCCCCCTCGAACTCCTTCGCGGTTTCGAGCTTGAGGTCCCCCTTCACCTTCGGGTCGATGACCAGGGCCGAGTCCTTCACCGCGAACCGCTTGTTCGCCGCCTCCGTCTTCCCGTCGAGGGCCTCGCCCTTCAGCTTCCACCCGTCCAGGGTGTCGCCGGTGAACAGCGGGGTGAAGCCCGGCTCCGGCTTGAAGTCGTCCGCGGGGAGTGCGGTTCCGAGACACAGAACGGAGAGCAGGAAGCCGGCGGCGAGGCGAAACATCGGAACCTCGGGTTCGGGGAAAGGGCGGCAGGCGGACCCTCACGATAGCCGATCGGTGCGGCGGTGTCACGCGGCGGAGCCCAACACCTCGCGGGCCTTCGTCCGGCCCTGGTCCGTGAGCCGCAGCAGCGCGCCGGCCCGGGTCACGAGTCCGTTCCGCTCGGCCCGCCGCACGACCGCGGCGATCTCGTCCGGCCCCCAGCGGAAGTGCCGGTGCAGCCCCGCCTCCCGCGACTCGTCCGCTTCCGCCGCGGTGCCCTCGTGTTGCAGCAGGTGGATCGCGAGCATCGCCTCGTGGAACGCCCGCCGCTGCCGCCACCGCCGGGCCGCCTGCGCGATCAGCCCCCGGTCCGGGGCGACGAGCCACCCGACGGCGAAGACCGCCCCGAGCAGCGAAGCCGCCGTGCCCGCGATGTTGGTGTCCACGCCCGGCAGCATCGCGAAACTCGCCCCCGCGACGGCGGCCGCCACGGCGACGACGACGCTCAGGACGAGCACCCCCCCGAGGCGGGTGGTGAACAGCGACGCGGTCGCGGCGGGGACGACCAGGAACGCGACGACGAGGACCGGGCCGACGGCGTCGAACGCGGCCACGGTGGTCAGCGACACGGCCGTCATCAACCCGTAATGCACCGCGGCCGGGGCGAAGCCGAGCGTCGCGGCAAGGGCCGGGTCGAAGGTGCCGAGCTTCAGTTCCTTGAAGAACACCGCAGCGGCGAGGGCGTTCGCCAGGAACAGCCCGCCCATCACGACGAGCGCGCGAGGCACGTCGAGGCCACCGATTTCGATGCGATCCAACCCGGCCAGTTCCGCGGACCCGAGGAGCACGGCGTCGCCGTCCAGGTGGGTGTTCCGCAGGTACATGGTGGCGAGGATCACGCCGAGACTGAACAGCGCGGGGAAGACGAGCCCGAGCGCGGCGTCTTGTTTCACGAGTTTCGACCGCTGCAATAGTTCGACGAGCCCGACCGTCGCCACGCCACTGGCGGCGGCCCCGAGTGGCAGCCAGGGGGAGGAGAGATCGCGCACGACGAAATACGCCAGGACGATGCCGAGCAGCAGGACGTGGCCGATCGCGTCGCCGGTCATCGCGAGCCGGCGGAGGACGAGGAACACGCCGGGCACCGCACACGCGGCGGCGACGGCGGCCATGACCAGGGCGGTTTCGAGCTGGTAGCTCAGCATGTTCCTCCCGATGAGGTGCCGTCCTGTATCACCACGGTGTTATCCGTCGGGACGTTGTGACTTGTGGCACCGGCCTCTGGCCGGTGCAGGCTCCTGAGGCCGGTGCCACAAGCCAAAGCCCGGTGCTGGAACTGGACAGTCCCTTACCTCCGCCGTCGTTCCCGGACTCGGAAGAATTTCAGCAGCGCGTCCGCGTGGTCGCCGCCCGTGGACACGTCGATCACGTCCACGGCGGACGACCGGGCCAGCTTCGTGAACGCGGCGCGGCGCTCGGCGGAGCGGGCGGCGTACTCTTCGCGGAAGCGGCGGTCGGAGGCGTCGATCACCACCTGGCGGCCCGTCTCGGCGTCTTCCAGGGTGACCAGCCCGGCGGCCGGCCACTCGTGCTCGCGGGGGTCGGAGGTCCGCACCGCGACGAGGTCGTGCTTCCGGGCGACCCGGCGGAAGCGGTCGTCGAATCCGCGGTCGAGGAAGTCGCTGAAGAAGAACACGACCGTCCGCCGGCGGCGGGCGCGGACGAGGAATTCGAGGGCGGCGGTCACGTCCGTGCCGCGGTGCTCGGGCTCGAAGAACAGGACGTCGCGGAGTACCCGGAGGGCGTGTTGGCCCCCTTTCGCGGGCGGGACGAACCGCTCGACGCGGTCCGTGAAGCCGACGAGGCCCACGCGGTCGTTGTTCCCCACGGCGGCGAGGGCGAGCAGGGCGGCGAGTTCCGCCGTGACCGCCCGCTTCGGCTGCCGGCCGGTGCCGAACCGCTGGCTGGCGGACAGGTCCGTGACGAGCAGGATGGTGAGTTCCCGTTCCTCGACGTACCGCTTGACGAACGGGTGCCCGGCCCGGGCGGTGACGTTCCAGTCGATCGTCCGGACGTCGTCGCCGGGCTGGTACTCCCGGACCTCCTCGAACGACAGTCCGGCCCCCTTGAACGCGGAGTGGTACGCCCCGCCGAGCAGTGACTGCACCGCGCGCCGCGCCCGGAGTTGCAACCGGCGGACCTGGGCCATGACGTCGGCGGGGAGCACGGGCGGTCTCGGTTACCTTGTGATGAGTGCGTCCGCCCGCTTGTCGTGGAGCAGGTGCTCGACGGGCACGAGTTCTTCCGCACCGCCGAGCGGCACCCACGTCAGGCGGATCCGCTGCCGGCGGCCGGAGCCGCCGTTCCAACCGACTTCGATCGGCACGGGCTTGTCCGTCAGGATGACGGACGCAGACCGGGCGATCTCGCGCTCGTTCGGGTCGCGGGGGATGTCGATGACGAGCGCGCCGTCCACTTTCATCTGGGCCGGGTCGGTGCTGCTCAAGATCAGCTTGTACCGCCCCGGCCGCGGCGGGAACAGGAACCCGGTCCAGCGAACCGTCGCGCCGTTCCCCCGGTCGAAGTCCAGGTCGGCCCCGTTCAGGTCGAGGACCGGAGCCAGGGAGCCTCTCACGGCCGTGGTCTTGATGCCCTTGGCGTTGACGCCGAAGCCCTCCTGAATCAGTCCGGGTTTGAGGTCGAGGGTGCCGGACTTCACCACGAGCCGGGCGTCCGCCTTCGCGGCGGTCATCGGCGGGCCGGCGGCGGCCTTCGTGTACCAGTACCGGGCGCGGGTGACGTAGGCGGCTCGGTCGTCGGGGCCAGTGGCGGCGGCCGCGGCGGCCGTCCAGGCGTCCCCGATGTCCAGTTCGGAGTCCGGTGGCCCGGCCAGGTCCTTGGCGGCGGCCGACCGCAGCACGGGGTCGGAGCCTTTTTCCAGGTGCTTCAGCCCCTCGTCCCACTTGCCCTGGAAGGCGCACCGGAACGCGCCGACGGTCAGGTTCGCGTCCGGGTCGTCCGGGTTCACCCGCAGGGGTTCGAGGGCGTCCTTTGCGGCGGCCGCCCGCGCCTTCGCCCGCTTCAGGTAGGCGACGTGGGCGTCGACCGCCGTCGCCGACCTGGTCAACGCCACCTGTCGGTACGCCTTGCCGGCGAGGAGCACGAGCTTGACCGCCGCGTCGTAGCTCGCCTTATCGGCGGCCCGCTCGGCCTGCTCGGTACACACGTCCGCGAACGCCTTCGCCGGAACCGGCACGGTCAACGTGTCGACGATGCGGCCGAGCGCCTCCGCCTTGAGTTCGAACTCGTCGGCCGCGAACGCCTTCCCGATCTGCTCGCCGATCGCGTCCATCTGGGCGAAGTCCCGGAGGTCGACGGCGAGCCGGAGGGCTTCCTTGAACTGGGCGAACCGGGCCGCGGGCTCGCCGGCGGCCGCGCCCTTGAGCAGCGCGTCGAGCAGGGCCTTCTTCCCGACAGCGGTCGTCACCGCGTACTTCGCCTTGTTCGCCTCCTTGACGGCGGCCACCGCGGCGGCAATCGTCGCCTCGTCGGGCAGCGCCAGCCGTTCGACGAGCTTCGGGTCGTCCGGTCCGGCGTCGGACAGTTTCAACAGGGCGAGTTCCGACCGCGGCGCGTCCGCCGGCCCGTAGATGGCGGCGACGTGGGTGCCGTCCGGCGAGGTCGCGAACTCCTTGACGGGGGCGGGCAGGGCGTCGCGGGTCAGTTCCTTTCCGGTCCGGGCGCTGAAGACGACGAGCTTCTCGTCGGCCGCCGCGACGATCAGCCGGCCGCCAGCGGTGAACCGCGGCGGGATGTCCCCCGAGATTTTCCCCAGGGGGAACGCGAGCTTGCCGGTCTTCAGGTCGAACGCGCCGGCCCCGGTCTCCCCGTCCGGATACGCGACCAGCACCAGCCCGCCGACGGGGTCCACGTCGGCGATCGGCCCGGCGGCACGGTCCGGCAAGACGATCCTGCGGTCGAGTTTTTGCGAGTCGACGTCGAATACCAGCAGTTCGTTCCGCTCCCCGCGCGCGGCGACCAGCACCTTGGAACTGTCCAGGAACGCGGCGGAGACGAACCGCACGTCGTCGTCCGGTTCTTTCACCCACAGCCGGCGGGCGGAGGGGACGGCCCACACGGTCAGCGTCGAATCCGTGAAGGCGAGGGCCGTGCGGCCGTCGGGCGTGACATCGTAGCCGAACGCCGACGCCGGCGACCGGGGGAGTTCGAACGGCTCGGTGAGGGGCTTACCCGTCTTCGCGTCGGTCCGGCGGAACCGGGGGGCGTCGTCTTCGCCCGGCCGTTCGGCGGTGAACAGGGTGCCGTCCGGGGTCGTCGTCATGAATTCGACCGGGGCGGTCGGCCGCAGGGACGTGAGCGGCCCGGCGGGGTCGAACGCCAGCAGCCGCGGCCCCGACGCGGCGAGAACCCGGCCGCCCGCCCCGACGCTGACGGCGCGGAACGGGGTTCGCCCCACCTCCGCCGCGTGTCTCACCCACACGACGCCGAACCGTCCGTCCGTCCGAGGTAAACTCGGCGGCGGAGCGTCCAGGTATCCCCGGTAGGCGACGAGGGTCGACCCTTCGACGGCCGCCAGGACGGCGGCGTCGAGCGCCGCCGCCACGCGGGTCGGCTTGCCGGGCAGGGTCGTTGCGGAGACGGGCTTGCCCGTAGCGAGTTCGGTCAGCGTCACGCCGGCCTCGTCCGCCACGAGCAACCGGTCCCCGGCGAGCACCTGCACGTCCGCGGCCTTCCGGTCCCGCAACACGTCCCGCTGGGCGGCCGTCTTCACGTCGATCGTGGAAAAGGTGAACTGAGCAGCCGCTGCCGCGCTCGGGGCGGCGACCACCAACCGACTGCCGTCGGCGGTCAGGCCGAGCCCGTGGCCGGTCTTGAGCGAAATCTTGTCGGTGACGACGGTGGTCTGGTCGAACGCCGGACCGGTATACCGGACGATCCGGTCCGGGTAGGCGACGACGAGGGCCGGGCCGGCGTCCCCGCTAGCGAACCCGAGGAACCGCGGGGCTTGCTTGCCCCTTGCAATCGTGGCGACCTGCGAGCCGGTTTCGAGGTCCCACACGCCGACCGTCGGGGCGTCGCCGTCGTACACGGCCGCGAAGAACCTGGCGTCGGGGTCGAGCGCCCGGGGGTGGTCCAGGACCTTGCGGTCGATCCACGTCGTCGGCCGGGCGGGTTCGCCGGTCTTGCCGTCGAGGACGTTGATGAGCGTCGGGCCGAGGGGCGGGGACGGGAACTGCACCGCGACCCGGCCGCTGGCGGTGGGCGTGACGGCGGACGGCAGCGTGCCCGGCTTGCCGACCTTCGCGGCGAACTTCTCCTCGCCGAAGATCCCGTCATAGGCTTTCACGACAGGCGGCGTGCCGGCGTCGGCCTGCGCCGCGCTCGGGGCCACGACGGCGAACAGGGTCTTCCCGTCGGGACTGACGGCGGGGAACTTCAGGGACTGCGTCTTCGGGTCGGCCGCCTCCGTCCGCCACAGTTCGGCGACCGCACCCTTCTTGGCCTTGCCGGGGTCGAACGCGACGTCCGTGCCGCCCACGTCGTACAACCGGACGGCGTTGCCGGGGCCGGTGAGGAGGAGTTTCATGCCGTTCGGCGACAGGTCGACGGACGTGGGCGGGGCCGCGACGGTGGACGGGATGGCGGTGACGAGCGCCCAGCCGGCGGTCCGCCACAGCTCCGCGGTGCCGGTCTTCGCCAGGGTGACGAGGTGCGAGCCGTCCGCGGAGAACTTCGTCGCACCGGGGACGTACCCGGTGTCGAGGGTCTTAACGGGCTGGCCGGTGGCGGCGTCCACGACCGTGAGCGTCTGCCGGGGCGGGGTGCCGGCCGCGAAGTTCAGCAGCGCCACGAGACTGCCGTCCGGGGACCACGCCTCGATGGTCGACGCGGGGGTGGCGAGCGGGACCTTCGCCTCTTCGGTGCCGTTCGCGGCCCAGAGGACGAGTTGCTTGTCGCGCGGGACGAGGCTGAGCATCCGGCCGTAGTCCCGGTCGAGTGCGACTTGCCCCGGCGTCGGGGACGGCAATGGGGTCACGTCCTTGCCGTCGACCAGGTCGACGACCCGGACCCGGCGGGTGCCTTCGAGCAGGGCCCGGCTGATATCCTGGCTCAGCGTGAAGCGGGTGTAGTCGCCGGCGGTTTTTTCCGGCAGGGGGACGGGGTCGGTCGGCTTGCCGTCGGCGGTGGACCAGACGAGGAACTTCGATTCGCCGAGGCCGAGCGAGAACGCCTTGCCGTCCGGCCCCGGCGCGGCGAGGCAGGCGGCTTCGTGGCCGGTGAACTTTGCCGCCGTGCGGCCGTCCACGGTCGAGAGAACGAGGCACACCCCCGGCACGGCGGAGCCCGCGACCACGACTCCTTTGCCGTCCGAGGTGAAACGGGCGTGCCGGGGCTCGGCCGGCTTGACGAACTCCTCCGGGGCGACGGACCACACCCGCCGGGCCGACACTTGCGGGGTCGGGGGCGGGGTGACGACCGGCCCGTCGGGCGGCTTCGGCGGCCCCGGGTCGGTGGGCGGCGGCGGGGGCGGCGCGGTCTCGCTCGACGGCGGCGGCGCGACGGCCTGCGACGCGAAGCCGGGGATCAGCTTGAAGTGGTAGGCCGCCCCGGCCCCGGCGACCAGCAGCACGACGGCCGCCAGCACCAGCACCCCGGCCAGGGACTTCCCCCGCTTCCCCCCGCGGCTACCCGCCTTCAAATCCTGCCCGAACGCCAGTTGCGGCTCCGAGCCCCGCGGGGCGACCGGAAGCGCCCGGGCCGGGACCGGTCCCGCCGGCGCGGCCACCCGCACGGCCGGCACAGACACGGCCCCGGACGGCACCCGGTGCATTCCCGACGCGCCGGGCGTCGCCACGCTGTGCGCCAGTGGCACCCCCAGGATCGCGGCCGCCTCCCGCTCTTGCGACGGCGACACCGTCGGCGACTTGCCTTCCGGCATGATCAGGTCGAGCCACGCCGTCTGTTCGATCGGCCGGGTACACGCGATCGCGAGGTGCGACAGCAGCGCCACCAGCGCCGGGTCGCGGGTGTCCCACAACTCTCGCATCAACTTCGAGCCGGCCGGGTTCTTGTAGTCGGCCTCGCGGAACAGCACGTTGTCGCCGGTGTCGTACCTCTCCCACAGCCCCTTCCCGCAGACGACGAGGCCCCGCAGGGCGGTCGACACGACGAGGTGGGGGAACCGGTCCAGGTCCGCGGAGTAGACCTGCTTCGCGACGCGGTCCGGGTGCTGGTACGACGGGTGCCCGTACTCGGACGGCGGCCGGCCGGCGAGGGCGGGGACGAACATGCCGTCGTAATCCACGAGGCGGACGCTGAGCAGCGACTTCTGCCCGCCGGGCACGAGGATCACGTTCCCGTGCTGCAGGTCCGCGTGGGCCAGGCCGCTTTCGCGAAGCCGCCGGCACATCCGGCCCCACACGGTCAACAGGGATTCGAGCACGTTCAGCCGGCCGAGGTTGTCCGACACGAACTCGTTGAGCGGGAAGCCCTCGACCCAGGGCATCTTCAGGATCGGGAACTCGCCGCCGCGGACGCGCAAGCCTTCCGGCAGGTAGCTGAACCCGACACAGAACGGCAGCGCCGCCTGCGCGAGGTAGTGGTCGACGGCGGCGTAGCGGTCCTGCAGGCCGGGGACGGGGCGGGTGAAACACTTGACGGCCCAGTCCCGGCCGTCCGCCCCGTGAATCCGGTAGACGTCGGCAAACCCGCCGGACCGCGGCAGCGGCACCCCGAGCGGGCCGACGTCGATCGTGCCGGCGGACAGGTCCGGGTCGGCGAACGCCGACGCCGGGTTCTGCACGGCCTCGTTGATGTCTTGCGGCAGGGGCCAGTTCATGACGGCGTCTCCACTCGGCGGGCGTGTTCGAGGCGGACGCGGACGGCGGTCGAGTCGTCATCGCGGAGGGCGTGCGATTGCCGGAGGTCGTGAATCCAGGCCCGGAACGCGGCCGCGGCAGGGTTGTCCAGGTGTTCGTTCAGTCGTTCCACGGCCCCCCGGCCGCCGACCGACTCACGCAAGAACCATTCGGCGAGCCCGTCCGTGAGCAGAAAGAATTCGTCCCCGATCTCGGCCCGGCCGGCGAACCAGTCGGGCTCCGGGCCGTTCCCGGTGGAACTCACGAGCGGCGGCTGGTTGCTGAACCGCCCCGGCGAGTCGATCGGGAACGCGGTGACGAGCGCCCCGTCGCGCACCTGGAAGACGCAGGAGTCGCCGACCGCGACCGCCTTCCACGCCGCCCCGGTGCCGTTGGCGGACTCGCGGAACGCCACCCCCAGCAGCGTCGCGAACGCCCCCTGGGCCTGCTTCTCCTCGGCGTACCACGACAGCGCTTCGGGCTGGCCGTTCGGGAACTCGAGGCGGGTCGAGGCGAGCCAGGCCGGGTAGCTCGCCGGGTCCGGCGGGGCCTTTGCGAACGCGGTGGCAAGGTGCCGCGCCCACGGCCCGGACCGCCACCCCTCGCTGGCCCCGTCCGCGACGGCGAACCGCCCGGCGTTCGGGTTGGCGGCGCAGGCGTCCTCGTTCTCGTCCTGCCGTTGCCCGGACTTCGGCACGGACGCGGTCGTCCACATCAATTCAAACCCGCGGCTGGGCATTGCGATTCTCAGTCTCACCAAGAGCCGCGAACGCAAGTGAGCGGCTGACTTCCTGGGGAAAAAACGCAGTCACACTTGGACGGTAGCGAACCGCTCACTTGCGTTCGCGGCTCAAGTTTCAATACCCTGGAGCCGCGAACGCAAGTGAGCGGCTGGCTTCATGGGAAAAGAGGCAGCTAAACTTCGGCGGAAGAGAACCGCTCACTTGCGTTCACGGCTCTTGTCACCGCATCCCCGTCGTCACGCGCGTCCCGATGTCGAGGAACCGCACCACCGAGGTCAGGTCCGCGTTCAGCACCAGCCCGCGTGCGCCCTGGCCGAGCTTGTACCCGTCGGACTTCGCGGCGTCCGCCAGTTTCGGCGGCAGCTCGCTGGACATCCGAAACAGCAGCTTCTGGTAAGTGTCCTCGAACTTCGACTCGTCGGCCGGGAAGAACACCGGCGGGGTGGGCTCCGTCGAGATCAGCAGGTTGAAGACGAGCACATTCCCGTCGGAGGTCGCGAGGTCGTGGACCCGTTCCACGATCGGCAGCGGGTTCGCGTCGGACGGCCGGCCGTCGGTCAGGTTCAGCACCGTCGGCGGGAACGAACCGGGGTGGCTCTTGATGAACCGCTTGAGCACCTGTTCCGCCACCTCGAACACGCCGGCCATCGGCGTCTTCCCGGCGGCGGTCGCGTCGAACCACACCGGGAACCGGATCGGCTGCGGGACGAGTTCCCCCTTGCCGTTGTCCACCAGCTTCGACCGCGTCTCGATCCGCAGCGGCTTGTCCGCCACCTTGCTGATCGGCTGCATCACGTCGTCCGGTATTGAACCCCCGAGCCCGGCCACGAGTTCCGCGCCGTACCCGATCACGCCGACGTGAAAGTAATCCCGGACGCCGGTCGCCTTCGCGGACTTGAGGACGAGGTTTTGAATGAGCCGGTTCACCGCGTCGGCCACGCCGTCGGCCTTCCGCTTGTCGGCCTGGCCGGCGAACGACTGGCCCATCGACCCGGACTGGTCGATGAGGATGAGAATCCCGGCGGGGTTCGCCCGGGTGATTTCCGCGGAATACGGCATGGGAGGGGTCGTCCCGAGTGTGCGATGTCCCTTCCAGTGTACCGCATCCGGGCCGCCGTGGGAGTGCGGGGGCGGGAATCCGGGACGACTCGCCGA
>CAYUHJ010000037.1:21371-39759 GCA_964444365.1 uncultured Alcaligenaceae bacterium
CTCGCCGAGTGACCCGTGGGGGACTCGAACCCCCGTTGCCGCCGTGAGAGGGCGGCGTCCTGAACCGCTAGACGAACGGGCCGCAGTTCCACGTGTGCGTCGGGCAGGACTCGAACCTGCACGCCCCGGAGGGCACGGTGTTACAGACCGCGTGACTCAGCCGGTGTCGGCCGACGCATTCGTTCAGTAGCACGGGTGGGATTCGAACCCACACTCCCCGATGTTTGAGATCGGTCGCGATGCCGGGTTTGCGTACCGTGCCGGAACCGAGAGCGCCCTTGACGGGATTCGAACCCGCGACTTCCACCTTGACAGAGTGGCGAGCTAGCCGACTGCTCTACAAGGGCGTACCAGAGCACCCGATGGGAGTCGAACCCATACAACTACCGTGGGAGGATAGCAGGCTACCGCTACATCACGGGTGCATTCCACAAAGCGCCCAGTGGGAGTCGAACCCACACATCCGCCATGGCAAGGCAGTAGGCTGCCGCTACATCATGGGCGCGAACTTCAACAGTGCACTCGGCAGGAGTCGAACCTGCTCGTCCGTCGTTTCAAGGCGGCACGCAACCGTTACGTCACAAGTGCATCTCACACCGACAGCAAGGGCGGTAGGAGTCGAACCCACACCGGACCGGTTTGGAGGCGGTCGTGCTGCCGTTACACCACACCCTTGTATGCGACTTCACATCCGAGCCGCGAGTAGGGCCCGAGGGACTCGAACCCTCATCTCCGGTTTAAGAGACCGGCCGTCTGCCGTTGACATAGAACCCTTGGTCGTCGCAAACCCTTGATTTACAAGCACTTCTGGCCAAGTGCACTCCCGATCACGTCTCGCGTGGGACATTCGTGGGGACAATTCCTCACACCTAACGCTAGAATCTCCTCCGCAGGCTCGACGGGCGGCTTCAAATGAAGCCCACAGGCGCGTCACACGGAAGTACGAGACTTCTGCCTCTCCGAACGGGCCAACCTCACTCCCTCCCCCATTTGGGGTATCGCGAACTCGGCCGAACGACAGAGCAGAAGCCGCACTCCATTCGGTAGTGTGCCGGAGCTGCGGGCCGCTAAGATTACTTCAATGAGACAACCGAACCCTGCGGCTCTGGTCCGGCGTCTCCCGAACAGTGCGTTTGTGGAGGGTTGATGACGGTCGCGTTCCCCGCTTCGGCACCGACGCCGGCCAATCGCGTCGCGGATCGGCCGCTGCCGAGTTCCGTCCTCGCGCTCGTCGCCGCGCTGCGGCAGTTGCTCGAACTCGTCGAGGGGATGACCGACGAGCAGTACACGCGCCGCCCGAAGACCGCAGGAGGCAGCATCGGCGGCCACGTGCGGCACAACCTCGATCACGTTTCGGCGCTGCTCGTTGGCCTCCCGACCGGCGCGATCGACTACGACCGCCGCGAGCGCGGAACGCCCGTCGAGACCGACCGCCGACTGGCCGCCGCCGCGCTTGAGGAACTGGAGCGCCGGCTCGCCGACGCCCGGTGGGGCGGCCCCGCCGAACGGCTCCGGGTGACGGCCCTCGTCAGCCCCGACCTGCCCCCGATTCGTCTGGAAACGAGCTGGGAACGGGAGGTGGCGTTCGTCCTCAGCCACACGATCCACCACAACGCCCTGATCGGGTTGCTCGCCGCGCTGGTAGACGCCCCGGTCCCGCCGGGCTTCGGGTACGCGCCCTCGACGCTCGCGTACCAGCGGGGGCTGCCGCCCGCGGGCGGTTGAAAGGTGCCCCACGCTCGCCCGACACACTTCTCACAACAAAACGGACGTACTGTGGACGCGAAGGAACCGATCCGGGTGCTGATTCTGGGGGGCGGGTTCGGCGGCGTGTACACCTCGCGCCGGCTGGGCGGGCTGCTCGGGGACGACCCGCGGGTCGGGTTCACCCTGGTCAGCCGGGACAACTACTTCCTCATGACCCCGCTCCTCTTCGAGGCGGGGTCCGGGGTGATCGAGTTCCGGCACGCGGTGAACCCGATCCGCCCGCTCCTGTGCTGCACCCAGTTCGTGAACGCCGCGGTCGAGCGGATCGACCTCGACGGCCGCCGGGTGCACACGCGGTCGCACGCCGGCGACCGGTACGAGTTGCCCTACGACCACCTCGTCCTGGCCCTCGGCGCGGTCACCAACCTGCGCCGCACGCCGGGGTCGGAGTTCGCCCTGACCTTCAAGACCGTCCACGACGCGATCCGGCTCCGGAACCGGCTGATCGAGGCGTTCGAGCGGGCCGACGCCGAAACCGACCCCGCGAAGCGGCGGGCGAACCTCACGGTCGTGGTGATCGGCGGCGGGTTGGTGGGCGCGGAACTGATCGGCGAGCTGACCGAGTTCACCGCGCGGCTGCTCCGCACCTACCCACGCATCAAGCCGCAGGAAGTGCGCTTGGTTCTCCTTCACAACGGGGCGAGGCTGCTGCCCGAGATGGCCGACGGGCTGGCGGCCTACGCCGAGCGGCAGTTCCTCGCCCGCGGGGTCGAGGTGCGAACGGGGGTGGCGGCCGACCGGATCGAACCGGGCCGCGTGCTGCTCCCCGGCGGGGGGGCGATCGAGGCGGCGACGATCGTCCTCGCGGCCGGGCTGTCGCCCAACCCGGTGATCGCCGGTCTCGACCTGCCCAAGGACAAGGCCGGCCGTGTCCTCACGGACGCCTGCATGCGTGTGCCGGGGCGCCCGAACGTGTGGGCCGTCGGCGACTGCGCGGCCATCCCGGACCCGCAGGGGAACCCGTACCCGACGCTGGCCCAGCACGCGCTGCGCGAGGGGAAGCACCTGGCGGCGAACATCGCGGCCGTCGTGAACGGGCGCGAGCCGACGCCGTTCGTCTACAAGAACCAGGGCACGATGGCGGCCCTCGGTCACCGCCGCGGGATCGCCAACCTGAAGGGCTTGAAGGTGAAGGGGTTCCTGGCGTGGTGGGTGTGGCGCACCTACTACCTGATGCAGATGCCGCGGTGGGAGCGGCGGCTGCGGATCATGACCGACTGGACCGTGTCCCTGTTCTTCAGCCCGGACGCGGCCAAGATCGACCTGTCGCCCGAGCGCGGGATCGGCGGCGCGCTGACCGCCCACGCCCCGGATCGCGACGACATGGGTTTGCCGATGCACCCGACCAGCGGGAGCGACGGGGAAGCCGTGTCTCCGTGAAGGTAGGCTCCGGAAGGTGCACTGCGATCACCTTGCGCGGTCGGTCAACCGTTTCGCATAAATCACCTTGCCGTCCCCGTCTGCGTAAAAGTCCGGCACGGTGCCGCATTCCGCGTAGCCCCGCCTGGCGTAGAACCGCCGGCACGGAACTGGTCTCGATCACCAGAACCCGCGCGCCGGCAGCGCGGACGTGATCCTTAACGAAATACTCCAGATTGCCTCTGTTCACTCTTCGCCGCTGGAGTCGCTGCTACGCGGTGTGATCCGAGTGCAGGAAATCTAAAGATTTTCGGCCTTCGGAACGTGCCACCTGCTCGGCTGCTCGGCGAGTACGCATTTGGCTTCTAGTTCCCTTCCGACGGCTGAAGAAGCCACCTGGAACGGTCCCGCGAACTCAGCTCGTACCGCACCGCAGCGCCGCCACCAGTGCGTCGAACTCTTCGCGGCATTCGGCGCACAGGGCCAAGTGGTGCTCGACCAGTTCGCACCCTGTCGGAGGCGGGTGACCGCAGGCGAACGCCTCGGCGTACCCGCCGACTCGGTCGAGCCACTCGTCGCACGTCAACTCGTCCGGCCGCGTCAGTCGGAGCACACTCGCCAGCTCGCGGAGTTGATGGTCGCTCGGCCGTCTGGGGGTCATTGGTCCCACTCCACCCGCGTTGTGTTGGTTGTCCGCAACTAAGACGCACCGGGGAACGCCGCCCTTACCTCTTCGGCCGACACGCCAGCGGCCACGAGCCCGCGTTTCAAGTTCATCCGCGCGTCGTGGCTCAGTTTGTACAGCGCGTTCCTGTTCGTACCGAGGCTGTCGGCCAGGACCGCCTGCGGAACGCCGGCCAACTCGCCCAGGATGACCACCCGCTGACGATCCGTCAGGTCCGTCTCGATCAACCGGCGGAGCACCACGAGAACCGACTCGCGGTCCTCGTCCGAGGCCGCCTCGGCCGGCGAGGCGACCGGTTCAGGGGCCGCACGCCCGTCCCCGGTGATCGCGTCGAGCGACACGTCCTTGTACCGGGCCTTGCGGAGTTCCGAGAAGGCGACCCGCGTCGCGACGGCCAGTGCCCACGTCAGGAATCGGCTGTCCCCGCGGAACGACCCGAGGCCGTCGAGCACCCGCAGGACGGCGTCCTGGGCGAAGTCCTCGGCCAGCGACGCGTCCCCGCGCCCCGCCAACACCCGCCTCAGTCCGCGGCACAGAGTTTCGCGCAGGTCGGCCACCGCCACCGCGTCGCGGGCGGTCAGCAGGGTGAGCCAGTCGGAATTGGTTCGCTCCGTCATGCCGGGCCCGTGCGGAGAATTCTTCAAAGCCGGGGTAAGAACGCGCGGGTCGCGGAGTCCAAAAGGCGTGGTCCGAACCCGGCGGCGACCCCGACCGCCAGTATACCCCCGATCCCTGGAGAAGGCCAAATGAACGCTCTTCAAACACCCACCACCCCGACGCGACCCGCGATCGACCCGGCCGCGGTCGTCGAGACGGCCGGTCAGATCCTGCTCCGCTACGGTCTCGTCCTGATCCTGTTCTGGATCGGTGCGATGAAGTTCACCGCGTACGAGGCCGAGGGCATCCGCCCGTTCGTCGAGGGCAGCCCGCTGTTCAACTGGACGTACGCCGTGTTCGGCGTGCAGGGGCTGTCGAGCATCCTGGGCGCGACCGAGATCGTCATTGGGCTCCTGATCGCCCTGCGGCCGTGGCTCCCGAAGGTGTCAGCGGTCGGCAGCCTGCTCGCCGCCGGGATGTTCTTGTCCACCCTGAGCTTCCTCGTCACCACCCCGGCCGCGTGGGTGGCCGAGAGCGGCGGGTTCCCGGTGATCGCCGTCCCCGGACAGTTCCTGCTCAAGGACGCGGTGTTGCTCGGGGCCGCCCTGTGGTCCGCGGCCGAGGCGTGGCGGGCGTGCTCGTGCCACGGCGGCGCGTGCTCGGTCCGGGGGTGAGCAACGAGACGGTGACGCCCGACTGCCCCGAGGCGACTCACCTCTTCCCGAGCAGTTGCCCGACCCGCGAGGCCTCTTCGAGTTCCAGCAACCGGCCGGTCTTGACGTCGTACAGGAACCCGTGGATGACGACCGCGCCCGCCACGAGCGGGTGGTGGCGAATCCGCCGGACGTCCTCGACGACCGCCGCGTGCGGGTCCGAGATGCTCATCCAGCGAACGTGACCGCCCTCCGGCGAGCCGCCGGAGGGCGGTCACGTTCGTCCACCAGCCGTCGGAATACGTGGCGGTGTCCAGGCTGGCGTCGAGAAGGTCCGCCATGGTCTTGTCGTCGAAGTACTCCATTCCGCAGTCGGTGTGGTGGACGACGAACCACTCCAGCGTGCCGAGCAGTTTGTGCGACACCACCAGCGAGCGGATCGCGTCGTCGGTCGCCCGGCCGCCGGCGTTCCGGAACACGTGCGCGCCCCCCTCGGTCAGCCCGGCGAACTTGGCCGGGTCGCGCCGCGCGTCCATGCAGGTGAGAACGGCGAACTTGCAACCGGGCGGAAGGGGCAGAGCCGCCTTCGCCCCGAAGGACGCGGCGTAGACCGCGTTGGCCGCGAGGATCTCGTCAACGACCTTGGGCATCACATCGTCTCCGCAGTTGGAGCGGTCGGACCCGTCGCGCGGAGCCGGGCCACCTCGGCCTCCAGTTCCACGATTCGGGCCTGCAAATCTTCGAACACCTGCGTCACCTGCGGTTGCGAGAACCGTTTGTGAATGTGCTGCGGACAGTTCCCGTCCCACGCCGCGACGGTGAACAGGATCGACCGCTCGACCTGGCCGGGGTAACCCGGGTCGTGCAGCCGGGCGTTGAGGTCCGCGTCCCCCTCGACGACCCGCGCGGTCCCCCACAGCTTGACCCGCCGCGAGCTCGCGTAGTCCATCAGGAAGATGAACGCCTTCGGGTTCTCGCTCAGGTTCCCGGCGGTGACGTACTGCTTGTTCCCGCCGAAGTCGGCGAACCCCAGCGTGTGTTCGTCCAGAACCCGCAAGAATCCCGGCGGCCCGCCCCGGTACTGGATGTACGGCTGCCCGTCGGCGGTCGCCGTCCCGAGGTAGAACATGTCGAGGCCGGACAGGAACCCCGCCAGCGGCGGGGTCACGGTCGTCTGCCACCCTCGTCCGCTTTCGACCCTGGCATACATGTCGCGCGACCCGCGCCGCACCTGCCCCGCCTTTACCGCGGGCGTGAACGCGACATCGCTCGGGAACTTCGGCATGACTGGCCCTCCGAACCGGGCCGGTCGGGTCGCTACCGACCCGATCGGCCGTCTCAGGTTAGAACGTCAGGATGCGGTAGCCGTCGTCGAGGTACCTGGAGAGGTCGATGACGCCCGAGGTGCCGGGGATCGCCTTCTCGTGGATCAGCTTGAAGCCCGCCGCCTTCGCGCTCTCGGCGGCCCCGAAGACGTCAGCGCACCCGCCGCACGCCCCCTCCACGGTGTCCTTGATGGCCACGTAGAGGGCGTGCGCGGGGTGGCCGGGCTTGGCAACTTCACCGGCCCACCGGGCACCGGCCCCCTGGAAGATCAGGGACACGTCCTGCTTCTTCTCCTTGAGTTCGTACGCGAGGAACATCGCGTTGAAGAGGCGGCCGAGCGCCTCATCGGACCCGGCCTTCGGGTCGGAGAAGACGACAATCAGAGTTTTCGCCATGGAATCTCCTCGTTTGGGTCGTGAAATATTACCGGTCGCCCGGTAAACTATTAATAACCGACGCCCAGTCGCAGAGTCAAGATAAATTACCGTTCGTTCGGTAAATATTATTCCGGAGTGCGAACCATGGGCCGCAAACCATCTCTCGCGGACGACGAAGTCATCGTCCGGCTGAGCGGCGTGTTTCGTGACGTGGGTTACGAGGCGGCCACGCTCGCGGCTCTCGCCGAGGCGACGGGACTTCAGAAGGCGAGTTTGTACCACCGGTTCCCCGGCGGGAAGGAGCAGATGGCCCGAGAGGTGTTGGAGAGCGCTGGGGTGTGGTTGGAGGCGCACGTTCTGAAGCCCCTGCGCGAGGACCGTCCTCCCGTCGACCGCATCCGGCACATGGCGGAGCAACTCGATTCGTTCTACTCCGGCGGCCGGCAAGCTTGTTTGTTGAACCTGCTCTCCTCGACCCGCATCCACGAGGGGCCGTTCACCGCCCTGATCCGGCAAACGTTCGAGGCGTGGATCGATGCGCTTGCGGCGGTCGTCATCGCTGCCGGTTTCGACCCGCAAACGGCCCTCGAACGAGCCAAACGCGCGGTCATGTTGCTTCAGGGGAGTTTGGTATTCTCGCGCGGCACGGGGACGACGGAACCGTTCCGTGAGTTCCTGAAGTCACTCCCGAGAGAACTGCTCGGCACCGCGTAACGACCGGTGCGGTCCTTCGCTCGTCGTTGCGCCGGCAGTCGGCACTTCTCGCGGGGGACTCGGACCGCTCGACCGTTCCCCGGCGATTCTACTTCCCCTTCGGCGCGTCTTCGGCGAGCAGCGCGTCGAGGGCGCGGGTGAGCTTCTTGTACCCCTCGTCGCCGAACTCGCCGTCCCAGCGGTGGCGCACGTTCCCGGCCTTGTCCACCAGGTACGCGCAGGGCCAGTACCGGTTGCCCCACGCCTTCCAGTTCGCGCCGTCGTTGTCCACCGCCACCGCGAACGTGAGCTTGTTCTTGGCCATCTGCGTCTTGATCCGGTCCACGTCCTTTTCGGCCTTGAACTCGGGCGTGTGGACGCCGACGATCAGCAGGTCCTTGTTGTCCTTGTACTTGTCCTGCCAGGCGCGGTAGTGCGGGTAGTTGTTGACGCAGTTGATGCACCCGTGCGTCCAGAAGTGAACCACGGCCACCTTGCCCTTCTGGTCCGCGAGCTTGAGGCCCTTGGTGTTGACCCAGTCCGTCACCCCGGTGAGCTCCGGCGCGAGAACGGCCCTGGCTTTTTCGTCCTCGGCCCGGGTGCGGGCGAGGGTCGCCAGTTCCCACACTACGACCGCGAACAGGACAAACGCGACCGTCAGTTTGATGTTCAGCATGAGGGCTCCAGTTTGGAACGAGTGGACCGCTTCGCGAGGACGAGGCACGCGACCCCGGCCGCGAGCGCCTGCACCAGCGGGAGGTCCGTCTTGGTGCCGAGGGTGTACGCGAGGCGCCGCGGCCAGAACGACTGGTAACGGTCCGGGACTTGTTCCAACCAGCGGCTCAGGTCGACCCCGAGGACGATCACCGCGCCGGCCAAGGCCGCGAGCACCAGAACGACCCCGAGGGGGCGCGTGAGGGGCGGGCGCGTCGCGGTCGCGGCGTGGACACCGGCGCCAAATGCGACGAACCAGAACAGGTGCATCGCGACCAGCGCCGAGAGCGGCGGGAGGCAGCCCCAGACGCCGCATAGCGCCTCACCGAAGTCGAACGGCACCGCCGCGACGCTCAGCGCTGCGACGGCGGCACCGAGCCACCACACAAGAGCGAGTAGCTGACCCCGCGCGGCGTGCCGCCGGCACCCGGTGGAACAGGTTTCCACCGCGGCCCCTCGGCCGTCAATCTCGGCTCCGATCATCGGGACGTTCTCCAGGTCGAAGGGCGCATCGGTCACGGCCGCGGTGGGTTTGTTCGGAACGACTCGACGTTCGGTGTCGCCCGTTCGCTCGCGGTTACCAGAATTCGGTTGCGACTGGTCCTCGTGTCTCAGCGCCTCACCGCCACTTCGTCGCCCGATTCGTAACTCGCTTACACCGGCCGTGGGGAAAATCTCGGCGCCCGAAAATGGTGTGTAAGGTTTCGATCCGGCACACGACACACGTCTGGCGGCCCGGTATCCCGATGAGAACAGGTGCATGACCACGCGGACCGACCCGAGCGCGGAAGATCGTGTCCCGGCCCCGGGCGCGGACCCGCGGACGTGGTTCGAGCGGCACGGGGACTACCTGTACCGGTTCGCGCTAGCCCGGGTGCGGCGCGCCGAGGCGGCCGAGGACCTGGTTCAGGAGGCGCTGCTGGCCGCGTGGCGGAACCGGGCCGAGTTCGACGGCCGGTCGTCGGAGCGCACCTGGCTGACGGCCATTCTGAAGCGCAAGGCGATCGACTGGCTCCGCAACCGGGTGCGCGAACAGCTCCGCGAGGCGGAGCAGCCCGCGGACCGGTTCGCCGACGACCTGTTCGACCGCCGCGGCGGGTGGAAGACGGCCCCCGACCGGTGGGCCCGGGACGCGGTCGAGCCGCTCGACCGCGCGGAGTTCTGGGCCACCCTTCACGCGTGTATGGGCAAGCTCCCGGAGCGGATGCACGCGGTGTTCGTTCTGCGTTACCTGGACGAAGCGGCGGCCGACGAGGTGTGCCGCGAGCTGGGGCTGACGCCGTCGAACCTGTGGGTGCTGCTACACCGGGCGCGGCTGCGGATGTGGTGGTGCCTGTCCAAGAACTGGTTCGGCGAAGAGCCGCAAGAAGGGGACGAGCCGTGATCTGCCGACAAGCCGCCGAAGCGATTTCCCGCGCGCTCGACGAACCGCTGTCCCCGCTGGAGCGGCTCGACCTCGGGGTTCACACCCTCTTCTGCGGCCCGTGCCGCCGGTTCCGACACCAGTTGACGCGGCTCCACGCCGAGTGCGCGACCGCGGTCTCCGAAGAGGCGCCGCCCGACGCTCCGACCCTGTCCGACGCCGCGCGGGAGCGGATCGCGGCGGCCCTCGAACAACCGCCGACCGGATAGGTGTTCTGGTCTGGCACTCGGCCCGTCCGTGGAGTATCGGCGACTTTCGGGTCGCCCGGACCACTCGCGGACCAGACGTATGCGGCGTGCGCTCTTCGCCCTCGCGGTAGCGACCGCCCTCGGCGGGTGCCAGGGGCTGGAAAACCGGTTCGTGTTCCGCCCCACGCACACGCCCGAACCCGCGGCGCAACCGAGCGGCATTCGGCTCACGAACAGCGCCCCAGAGCGCCGCGCGTATCCCGTGAGCCTCACGACCAGCGACGGCACGCCGGTCCGGGCGTGGTGGTGCCCGGTGCCGGGCGCCCGCGGCGCGGTGCTCTACTGCCACGGCAACGCCGGCGACCTGAACGACCGCGCCGAACCCGTCGCCCGCGTGATGGCGGAACTCGGCGAGTCGGTGCTGGTGTTCGACTACCCCGGGTTCGGGCTGAGCGGCGGGAAGCCGTCGGAAGCCGGGTGTTACGCCGCGGCCGACGCCGCCCACGACTGGCTGACGCGTAACGGCGTGCCGGCAGAGCGCATCACACTCGTCGGGGTGTCGCTCGGCGGCGGGGTCGCCGTCGATCTGGCATCCCGCAAGCCGGCCCGCGCGCTGGTGCTGGTGAAGACGTTCACGAGCGTCCCGGACGTGGCCGCGCACCTGCTCCTGGGGTTACCCGTGCGCCGACTGATGACGAACAGGTTCGACAGCCGCGCGAAGATCGGGCGGTGCGGCCAGCCGGTGTTCGTGGCGTCGGGCACGAACGACCGCCTGATCCCGTACCGCCACGGCCTCAAGCTGTACGAGGGCGCGAACGGCCCGAAGCGCTTCTACCCGATCGCCGGGAGCGACCATGACGACCCGCTCACGCCGGAGTTCTTCGTCGCCCTGCGCGAGTTCCTGAACGCGCAACCCTGAGGAACCCAACGATGCGAATCGCACTGGTTCAGCAAGCCGCCGGACCCGACCATGCCGCGAACCTGTCACGCGCGCTGGTCGCGATCGAAGCCGCCGCCGCCCGGGGCGCGGAGTTGATCGCCTTCGCCGAACTGGCGTTCGAGCCGTTCTACCCGCGCGAGCCGGCCCGCGGCGATCCGGCACACCTGGCGGAACCGGTCCCGGGGCCGACTACCGACGCACTCGCCGAAGCCGCGAAGCGGTTGGGGGTTGTGATCGTCGCGAACCTGTTCGAGCGGGCCGGCGACGGCTGTTACGACACGTCGCCGGTGATCGACGCCGACGGCACCCTGCTCGGCCGCACGCGAATGGTTCACATCACCGAGTTCGAGGGGTTCCACGAGCAGAGCTACTACGCCCCGGGCGACACCGGGGTGTTGGTGTACAGTACTCGCGCAGGTCGGATCGGGGTCGCCATCTGCTACGACCGGCACTTTCCCGAGGTGATGCGGGCGCTGGCCCTCGGCGGCGCCGACCTCGTGATCGTGCCCCAAGCGGGCACTGTCGGCGAGTGGCCCGAGGGGCTGTACGAGGCCGAAATGCGGGTCGCGGCGTTCCAGAACGGTTACTTCGTGGCGCTGTGCAATCGGGTCGGCCGCGAGGGCACGCTCGACTTCGGGGGCGAGTCGTTCGTCTGCGGCCCGGACGGGGTCGTTGTCGCGCGGGCGGCGGCGAGTCGGGACGAGGTGCTCGTGACCGACCGCGACCTCGGCGCGTGCGACCGGTCGCACGCCCGGCGACTGTTCCTGCGCCACCGCCGGCCGGACCTCTACGCCGGGTGGCTCAGTGGCCCACGGCCTCCGGCACACCCGGCGTGAGCCAGCGCAACCGGTGCTCCAACCCGGCAGCGGCGAACGCGCGATCGACCTCTGCCCGGCCCTCGGAGAAGTGCGCCCAGCCCTCGAAGTGGGTCGGGACGATCAGGGCCCTCCCGAACGCCCGGGCCGCCTCGACCGCGTCCGCCGCGTCCATCGTGAGGTGCGCCGGGCCGACCTCGCGGAGCCGCGCTGCACCGAGAAACAGGACCGCCGTCGTCACCGCGAACCGCCGGGCCACCTCCGCCACGCCCTCGTACCACACGGTGTCGCCCGACAGGTACGCCGCCCCGGTCGCGCCGTCGCTCGCGGCGAGCACGAACCCGATCACCTCCCCGGTCACGGGCTCGCACCCGGGCGGGCCGTGCCGCGCCGGGGTCGCGGTCACCGCCACGAGTCCGCCGCCAGGGACCGGCAAGTAGGCCGTTGCCCACGGGACGAGTCCGAGGGCCGACCCGCCCAGGCGCGCGGCGCCGGACTCGGTGGTGAGCACCCGCGGGGCGCGGGCGAGCGCCTCGCGGCCCGACCGGTCCAGGTTGTCGGCGTGCTGGTCGTGCGTCAACAAGATTGCGTCGATCGGGCCGAGCGCGTCGAGCGGGAGCGCGGGACCGGTCGTCTTCCGAAGGACGACGGGTCCGAGCGGGTAGTCCCCGCCGGCCGGGTCGAAGGTCGGGTCCGTCAGCAGCCGCAGCCCGCGGTACTCGATGAGCAGCGTCGGGCCGCCGATCGCCGTCAGTCGCAGTTCGTCCGTCATGTTCACTCCCCTGTGTACCCGAAGCGCTCACCGACAGCATAACGACGGGTCCGAAACCCGGCACGGGGCGTCGGCCGCGCGCGGAACGCGAACGCGCCCCGACGAGCGGGGCTGGCGCGCGATACAGCTTCACACCCGGTCTATTTCCCGCCCACGGCCTTGAGCACGTCGTCCACCTTCGAGCGGTCGCCGTGGGTGGTGCTCACCTTGGCGAACGTGACCTTGCGCTTCGAGTCGAGCACGAACGTGGACGGGTACGCGGTCTCGTTCTTCGCGTCCCACCGCAGCCCGTAAGCGTTGGTGAACTCGTAATCCGGGTCGAGCACCAGCGTGAAGTGGGCCGGGTAGTCCTTGCCCTTCACGAACTCGCCCGCCTTCTCCTTCAGCTTGTCCGCCGGGCCGGGGTACACGAGCACCACCTGCGCCCCGGCCTTCTTGAACTCGTCCGCCTTACCCAGCAGTTCGCCCACCTGCTTGGTGCAGAGCGGGCACTGGTAACCGGGGTACCCGCGCAGCACCACCAGCACCACCGGGCCGGCGTCCGTGAGCTTCGACAGCTTGACCTTCTCGCCGCCGATCGCGGTCAGCTCGAAGTCCTTCGCCTCCCCGCCGACCTTCGGTCCGCGTTCGGGCGCCGGGCCTTTGGGTTGCTGGGCCGTGGCGCCGCACCCGATGCCGGCACACAGGGCGAGCGCGGCCACACCGGCGCGAAATAAAGTCGTCATCGTCGTCCCTCTGGGTTCGTTATGCCTGGTTGGTTGTCCGGGCCGGTCTTCGATGCCACAGACGCCACGCGGTTACGGAAACGGTTGCGAGCCGCCCGGCCCAGAGCGACACCGCCCACCACCGCAGCGGTCGCCCACCACCCGACCGCCGCGCCCGAGGCCGACACCCCGACCACGAGCCCGCCGGCCAGCAACGGCCACCGGATGAGCGCCCACTTCGTGCGCGGGCCCGTTGCCGCTCGGCGCACCAGCCCGCCGAACAGGCACCCGAGCCACCCCGCGAACGGGTCGATCCGGTCGTGCCCCACCAGCACCCCGGTCAGGACGCACCCCGGGACCGGAGAGACCAGCGCCGCGACGAACGCGACCCCGAGCTGGGCGCCCGCGGGCCACATCCGCCGTCGCGGTAACTCGGGCGGGGCGTCGGTCGGCGTTCCGGTATCGTCGTGCCAGACGATTCGGGACCGCGGGGGCGCGCGTTCGGGCCCTCGGTGCCGCTCCAGGAACGGCACCAGCGCCGAGGCGAGCCGGTCCGTCTTCTCCGGCGAGAACAGCATGAAGTGACTGTCGGGAAAGAGGTGCAGTTCGCCGTCCGGGTGCAGCTCGTGGTGCTCGACCGCGACCCAGGCGGGGACGAGCGCGTCCCGCCGCCCGTGGAGGACGAGAAGGGGCGGCCGGAGCCGCCCGACGACGGCGCGGAGCGGTTGCTGGTCCGTGTCCCAGAAGTTGCGGAAGAACGTCCAGCGGAACGACCGCGAGCCGAGCGCGCCGAAGTGCGGCACCAACTCGGGCAGCGCAACGACCGTCGGCACCATCAGGCCGTACTTCGCGTGCTCGAGGTGATAGTTGCCCGTCCCTTCTCCCTCTTGAATCCCGATCCCGCCGTACAGCGTGACGGACCGGACCCGGTCCGGCGCGAGATCGGCGAGGTGCAGCGCGACGCCGCTCCCCATAGAGAACCCGACCACCTGGAACTCGGTCACGCCGAGCCGGTCGAGCCACGCGAGGACGTACCGGGCGTGGGCCGCGACCGAGTAGTCCGGCAGCCACCGGGCGGACTTCCCGAACCCCGGTAGGTCGGGGACGAGCACCCGGAACCGGTCGGTCAGATGCGGGAGCAGGTGGCTGAAGTCGGCGACCGCGCCCGGGCTGCCGTGGAGCAGCACGACCACCGGTCCGGTGCCCCGGTCCTGGTACGCGAGTTCAACGGGCGGTCCCGGCAACGCGCCGTCCGCGCCGAACCGCGGCAGCGGTTCAGCCCGCTGATCCGACGAAGGCGCCGGAACGCCCGACCGAACCGTTTGATAGGCGCACGAGGCGATCACCGCGACCACATACACGGGCAGCAACCGCCGGACGAACGACCGCATCAAATGCCCTCGAAGCGCCGCTCAGTCGGCGAGCGGCTGGACGGTGCGTTCGCGGTAGTAGGTCCGCAGGAGCCGCAACAGTCGGGGCCAGCCCAGCACCGGGTGCCCGCGGCGCGCGTTTGCGCGTCCGATGCGGAACAGGATCGCCCACTGCGCGAACAGCGTGCGGTACGCGCGCCACAGCGGCCACGACGGGTCGTACAGGTTGGTCGATTCCGAGGTCGCGCCGTTCAGCTCGATGACCGCGAACCCGCGGCCCTGCCGGAACTCCTTCTCGCTCGAATACCGCACGTCGAACCGCCCGATGAAGAACCCGTCGAACGACTTCGCGATCGCATTGACCGCGCGTTCGAGTTCGGTGGTGATCAGGCGGGCGCCGTCGCGGAACAGGGTGCCCTGGCAGTGGTTCCCGGCCAGCGCCAGCGGGAACCACTCGCCGTCGGCCGGCACGCGGGCTGCTTCGCTCGCGTGGCGGTTCAGGAACGTGGCGGCCTGCATTCTGAACCGCGGGTGCGCCCAGATCAACTCTCCGAGCGTGGACTTACCGTCCCCGACCAGCACCGGGAACACCTTGTCGGTGATCGAAAAGATGCGCCCCTTGGCTTCGCCTGGAACGCGGTAGTAGAAGATGCCGACCTCGAACGGCCCCGGGTGGTACGGCTGTGCGATCACCGGGTCCGGGTTTGCGAGCAGGTACTTCTTGACCTCGACGGCGTCGCGGCACTTCTTCACCCCGGCCCCGCGCTGACCCGCGTCCGGCTTCAGAATCAGGGGATACGCCCACCCGCGTGCGGCGACCGCCGCGAGCGCCGATTGCGCCCGCGCGCCGGTCTCTCCCGACGGGATCAGAAGCGTCGGCACGATCCACTCGGGCGGTAGCCTCGACAGGATGTCGGCCTTCGACTCGCCGACCACCCCGCCGGCCGGGATGCCGGGGTTGGCCGCGGTCCAGACGGTCAGCCCGCGGTACCGGAGCGCGAGCCACGCGTACACGGGCACCAGCGGCAGGTAGAACACCCACGCCGGCCAGAACTCCCACCGCCACAACTTCGCGACGCGCGCCTTCAGTCCGGCGCGCCCGGCCCGCGTGCCCAGTTTCGGCAGCACGCGCAGCCCGACGAACAGCACCGCCGCGAACGCCGGGAGCAGGAGCCAGCCGACGCGCGACGCCCGCATGAGCGGTTCGACGATCGCGTCGCCCAGGAGTGCGACCGTCACGACCAGGACCGGGGTCCAGACGAGGGCCGCGACGAGGGCCCACCCGAGGAACCGGTACCAGCACGTTCCCAGGATCCCGGCCGCGAGGAACAGCGGCACCCGCGTGCCCGGCAGGAACCGCGACACCACCGCCACGCGCCCGCCGTGCGTACACAGCAGCCCCTCCATCTCCGCCAGGCGCTGTGCCGGCAGTACCCGCCGCGCCCACCGCCACCGGAGCGCGCCACTCCCGGCCGTCCGGCCGAGCGCCCACACGCCGAAGTCGCCAGCGACGATGCCCACGAAGCACCCGACCAGTCCCGGAACCCAGCCGATCTGACCTGCGCCGAGCAGCAACCCGACCGCGACGCACGTCAGGTCTTCGGACACGAACGTGGCGAGCACGATGCCGAAGAAGACCGCGAGCGGGCCGACCATCGCCGGGTCGAATGGGAGTCCGAGCGTCATGCCGCGTGCTCCACCGCGAGCGGCAGCGTGAGTGCGACCGGATCCGCCGGCGCGTCGGGGCCGTCGGGGTGGTAGGTGAACGCCGCCACGCCGTCGCGGAGGTCGATCACCGAGCGACTCACGGTCCGGGCACCCGGCCGGACCATGTTCACGCTCAGGTGCTCGCGCCCGGGCCACCGGGACCGGTGGAACGTGTCCTGCGCCCGGTCCCACTGCTCCTGCGGACCGGCGAAGAGTTCGTCGAACAGAGCCCGCCGCGGCGGGTCCACCAGTTCGTCGCCCAGCCCCGACGACGTGTACATGCGCGGGGACGTGCCGAGCAGGTGCGAGGCGACCATCGGGTCGCGCCCGTCCCACCGCACGTCGGCCAGAACCCCGCACCCCAACAGGATCAGCCGGAACGGCGCGAAATCGCCGTAGTCCAGCGACTGATCGAGTGCGGCCAGGGCCGTGGCCGGGCAGGCGCAGTGGAGCAGCGCCGGGATGACCTCGCCCCGGCTCCGCGCGGGCCGCACAACCGCCGGACCTGAGATGGGGTGTGCGTTCAGCAGGGCGAGTACCAGCCCGGCGTCGTTCACTGCCAGCCAGGTGCCCCCGGACGCGGGGTCGAGCGGCAGCACCGCGGTCCGGTCCCCGAACGGCACCACCCGCGGCGGCAGCCCGGGCGCGCGGGCCGGCGACTCATCGCGGTTGAACGCGACCCGCACGGCGTCACCGCGGAGCGGGACGATGCTTAGCGTACACATGCGCGCCTCCGCTGATCGACGATCGTGGACGGAGCGTACCCGAAGTCGGCGGCCACGACGGCGCCGATCAGCTTCACCATCACCCGGATGAGTGCGTTGTGGTGGATCGTGTGGCCCACGACGAACGCCAGCTCCCGCTCCGCGCTCGTCGCGACGACGACCGGCGGCAGCTCGGGCGCGACCAGCGCCGAGAGCGTCACGGTGTGGGGCACTTCCGACCACGGGAACGCGGTCAGCTCGCGTTCGAGTCGGAGAATCTCGTCCAGGGCCGCAACGCGGTCCCGCTCGACGGCGGTGCCGCGGTCCCGGTGGTCGTAGCTCAGCGTGCCCGTTCGTAGGCCGCGGAGCAGAGCCTCGATGTGGTCGAGGTTGTGCCGCACGTGCCCGCCGACGCTGCTCTCCACCACCCCGACCGGGGACCGGGAGTACTGGTCGTCGGTCAGCGTTTCGATCAGATCGAACAGTTGGTGCAGCAGCCCGACGAGCGGGCGGACGGCACCCGGTTCGAGGGGACGAGCGGTTTCGGTCACGGCGTCGGCTCCAAAGGGGAGTTGTCGCGGCGAACCGCGTGCGCTGATAGGATACCTTCGCACCCGATCCGGTTACACGCAAGGCGCCGATGACCGAACCCGTCGAACCCGCAGACCGTGCCGAGGTGGCCGCGCTGCGCGCCATCGTCGAGGGCACCGCCCGGCACACCGGCGAGGAGTTCTTCCGCTCCCTGGTGCGGAACCTGAGCGCCGCGACCGGGGTGCCGAACGCGTTCGTCGCCGAGTTCGCCGGGGTGAAGACCCGTGTCCGCACGCTGGCGTTCTGGAGGGACGCGGCGTTCCTTCCCAACGACGAGTGGGACCTGTCGGGCACGCCGTGCGAGGACGTGCTCAACGGGAACACCTGCCACCACCCGACAGACGTGCGGTCCAGGTTCCCGACCGACCCCGGGTCCGCGGACGTGGAGAGCTACCTCGGCGTCCCGCTCCGCGACGCGGACGGGAACGTGCTCGGGCACCTCGCGGTGTTCGATACGAAGCCGATGCCCGCGGAGCCGCGGCTCCTGTACACGTTCCAGATCTTCGCCGCCCGCGCCGCGGCCGAACTCGACCGGCTCCGCATGGACCGGATGCTGCGCGACAGCGAGGCCCGGTACCGCGACCTGTTCCACAACGCCCCGAGCGCTTATGTCGCGCTCGCACCGGACGGGCGGCTGGCCGACACCAACCGGTACCTCGGTCAGATGCTCGGCTCCCCCGACACCGACCTCGTCGGGCGGCCGTTCCTCGACCTGTTCGCCGACGCCCCCGGCGGGCGGCCGCGGATGGCCGCCGCCCTCGGGCGGCTCGCGTCCGGGGAGGCACTGGCGGTGGACGAGGTCGAGCTGCGGGCCACCGGGGGCCGGCGGGTGTGGGCGTTCGCCCGGCTGCGGGCGACCGCCGGGGTGCCGCGGGTGATCCTGTGCGACATCACCGACCGCGTCCTCGCCGAACACGAGCGGACCCGGCTGCAGCAGCAGAACCTGTACCTGCAAGAAGAACTCAAGTCGGCGCACAACTTCGACGCGATCGTGGGCCAGAGC
>CAYUHJ010000038.1:0-39647 GCA_964444365.1 uncultured Alcaligenaceae bacterium
TTTCTGACCCTCTCCCCGTGGGGGAGAGGGTGGCCGAAGGCCGGGTGAGGGGAAGACTTCCTGGGTGGGAACGCTTCCCCTGGTGAAAAAGCTCCCCGGGCGTGAAGGCGTTCCCCTCACCCCCGGCCCCTCTCCCCCAAGGGGCGAGGGGAGGAAGAATGAAATCCCACTCATTGAGCAGGTTGTCGTGAACGCCACGCTGACCGGGTCGCACCCGCGGCCCGCCGCTCCCGCCGCGCCCGGAGCCTGGGAAACCGAAGCGTTCGTGCTGCGCGGCCCCGACCGGGCTCGCCTCGCGGACCGGGCTTCGGCCCTCGCGCGGTTCCTCGAAGCGAACCCCGGCACGAACCCGACGGACCTCGCCGCCACCCTCGCGGCGGAACCGGGGACGGTGTCGGTCACGCTGGGTCTGGTCGCATCGAACATCGACGATCTCCGAACGAAACTGACCCGTGCCGCGGGCCGGCTTGCGGATCCGACGTGCAAGCAGATTCGCGACTCCGCCGGCGTGTACTACTTCGACCGGCCGCTCTACGCGGAAGGCACCCTCGCGCTGCTCTACCCCGGCGAGGGGGCGCAGTACCTCGGGATGCTCGCGGACCTGTGCGCGGCGTTCCCGGAAGTCGAGGCCACGTTCGCGTGGTGCGACCAGCTCGCGCTCGACGCGGGCCGGCCGGAGCAGTCGATTCGCAAGGCGCTCCACCTGCCCCCGAACGCGACCGCGGAACAGAAAGCACTCGCGGAGGCGGAACTCCGCAAGATCGGGCCGTCGCTGCTCGGGGTGCTCGGGGCCGACCTTGCGGTGACGCAGTTGATTCAGCAGTTGCGGCTGCCGGTGTCCGCGGTGGCGGGGCACAGTGCCGGCGAGATGGCGGCCCTGCTCGCGGCCGGGGCGATGCCGGGGGAGTACGTGCTCGGGCCGAAGCTGGCGGAAGTGTTCGGCGGGATGCAGGCCCCGGACGAAACCGGGTCCGCCGAGTTCGCCCTCATCGCGGTCGGGGCCGGGAAGGCCGAGGTGTCCGCGGTCGCCCTCGAAGTCGCGGGCGGGGCCGTCGTCGTGGCGATGGACAACTGCCCGCACCAGTGCATCGCCGTCGGGCCGACGCACCTCGTCGCGACCGTGGAAGCCGCGCTGGTCGAACGCGGGCTGATGTGCGAGCGGCTGCCGTTCAACCGGCCGTACCACACGCCGCTGTTCGAGCCGTGGATGGCCCCGTTCCGGGCGATGTTCGCGAACGTCCCGTTCGTCGCGCCGCACACGCCGGTCTACTCGTGCAGCAGCGCGCAAAAATTCCCGGACGACCCGGACGCGATCCGCGAGTTGACCGTGAACCACTGGGTGACGCCGGTCGAGTACACGCGGATGATCGAGACGATGCACGCGGACGGGGTGCGGATCTTCGTGGAGGCGGGGCCGCGGGGGAACCTGTCGGCGTTCACCGAAGACGTGCTCCGCGGCAAGTCCTTCGCGGCGATCCCGGCGAACCTCCCGCGGCGGAACGGCGTGACGCAGGTGAACCACCTCGTGGCGCAGCTGTCCGCGCACGGGGTGCCGGTGAACCTGTCGCACTTGTTTTCGCGGCGGGAGACGAAGGTGGTGGCGTGGGACAGACAAAGCAACCCATCCCCCCAACCCCCTCCCCGAAGCGGAGAGGGGGAGCCGGAAGGGTTTTTCTCCCCTCTCCGCTTCGGGGAGGGGCCGGGGGAGGGGTTGACTTCCGCTTCCGTCATGGACGGCTACCTCGCCGTAATGGAACAGTTCCTGGATGTCCAACGCGCGGTGATGGAAGCTTACCTTTCCGGTGCCCCAACCAGCCGAAGCCTCTGGCCCGCGGATTTGGCCGAAGAACCGCCGCCCGCCGTCGATCAACGCCCGTTCTGCCTCGTCGGCGAGGTCGTGCGCCACGACCCCGGCGTCGAACTCGTTTTCCGCCAGCCGCTGGATTTGCGGGAAGACCTGCACGCGGACGACCACACGCTCGGCGGCCGTGGCGTCAGCCGGGTCGACCCGAACCAGAACGGGCTCCCCATTCTGCCGATGACGTTTAGCCTCGAAGCGATGGCTCAGGCCGCGTCGGTGCTGGTGCCGGGAAAGGTCGTCGTCGCGATCAAGAACGTCCGGCTCTTCCGCTGGGTGCCGTTCGACGCGCAGCCGACGACGCTCGAAGTGCGGGCGCAGGTTTCCGGCGCGAACCCGGACACCGGCGAAGTCGAGGTGACGGCGAACGTCCGCGACCTGGGGAATTCCTTCGCCCCGGACGCCGCCGATAAAGCGTCGTCGGAAGCCGTCGTGGTCCTCGCGGACGCCTACCCCGTGCCGCCGGCACCGCTGCCGTTCGCGCTGACGAACGAAACCCGCTGCAAGAGCACCGTCGAGGATCTGCGGCGGAACATGTTCCACGGGCCGCTGTTTCAGATGATCCGCACGCTCGACCGCATCGGCGACGAGGGCATCGAAGGGACGCTCGTCGTTCACGACCGGGACAAGTGGTTCCGCTCCAACCCGGACCCGCGCGTCGTCATCGACCCGGTTCTCGTCGACGCGGCCATGCACATCATCGGGGCGTGGCACCTGGAACAGCCGGACTGGACGGGGCGGATTCTGCTGCCGTTCGACCTGGAACGGCTCGAATTCTTCGGCCCGCCGCCGGCACCGGGGACGCCGATGTTCGTGCGCGGGCACAACGTCGAGGGGTCGGCCCGGCACTTCCGCAACGGGCTCGAAGTCTTCCAGCCGGACGGCACGATCTGGCTGCGGCTCACGCGAGCGGGCTACTGGCGGTTTTATCTTCCGTTCGGGAACGTGAACTTCTTCGGCCCGAAGGACCAGTACTTCCTGAGCCGTAACTGGCCTGACGCGGTGCCGCCGGGGGCCGCGTTCGGGCGGTGCCACTCCCTCGAACCGCCGACGGATTTGAAGCAAGCGGTCCTCCGAGCGTCCGGGGCGCGGGTGACGATGACCCCGCGGGAACTGGCCGAGTACGGTGGATGGAAGGGGACGGACGCGGCCCTCAACGACTGGTTCTTCGGCCGGATGGTGGCGAAAGACGCCGTCCGCGCCGCGTGGTTCGACAAGACCGGCGTCTCGACATTCCCCGCGGACATGGAAACCGAGGCGGACGCCGAGGGCCGGGTGACGTGTCGGCCGCGGGGCGACGGGGAGCCGTTCCAGCCGGTGAGCGTTGCCGTCGCGGGCGGAACGGTCGTGGCGTTCTCGGCGTTCGCAAAACACGTCGGAATCGCGCTGGTCGCCCTCCCGAAGAAGGCGACCGAGTCCGCGGAGGAGGCGGCCCGGTTCGACGCGGCCAGGCGGGCGGTGGCGGACGCCCTGCGGACCGGTCCGGATGGGATGACCGCCACGGCCGGCGAATCCGCGGGAAGCGTGCTCGTCGGATTGCCCGCGGCCGCCGCGAGCCGGTATCCTGAACTGGCCGGGAAGAAACTCCGCGTGCAAACCGCCCGGCAAAAGGACCTCATCGCCGCCACGACGACCTGCGAGCCCGCATGACGCCCGACCCCCAGCACACGGATCTGTACGCCGACCTCGCCGCCGCCGTGAGAAGTGCCTTCCCGGACCGCGATTTCTCGGCCGAAGTCGGCCCGAACACCCGGGTGTTCGCCGACCTCGGCCTCGCGTCGATCGACGTCGTCGTGCTGGCCGAGCACCTGGAGAAGCGGTTCGGCCGAAAACTGCCGTTCGGCCCGTTCCTTGCGGAACTGCGAGCGAAGGGTGCGGACGACCTCGAAATCGGCGAAGTGGTGGCTTTCCTGTGGAAACACGTGAAGTAAAGCAAGAGAAGAATCTCACCACAAAGACACGAAGGTCCACAAAGGCTCACAAAGAAGAAATTTGGCAGAATGAACAAGATCAACACGGATCATGAATTCAAATCCTGACCATCCTGTTAATCCTGTCAAAATTCGAATTAGATTTCTTGGTGGCCCTTTGTGTGATCTATGTGCCTTTGTGGTGAAATCTTGAATCAGAGATCGCCATGCCCGATGTCGTCGCGAACGGGGTTCGCCTGTTCTACCAGCAGCAAGGCGACGGCCCGGATGTCGTGCTCGTCCATGCTGTCACCAGCAACCAGGCCGTGTGGATGTTTGCCGGGTTGCCGGACGCGCTCGCAGAGGCGGGGTATCGCGTCACGACCTACGACCTGCGCGGGCACGGGGCGAGCGAACGGCCGGCGACGGGGTACACGTCCGCGACGATGGCGGCGGACTTACACGGGCTACACGCGGAACTCGGGCTCGGGCCGGCGGTGCTGATCGGGCACAGTTTCGGTGGCGTCCTCAGCCTGCACGCGGCGGCCGACTTTCCGGAGATGGTCCGCGGCGTCGTGCTCTCGGACTCGTTCTTCCCCGCGTTGCGGAGCGAGGAACCGAACTTCGGCAAAATGGCAATCTGGGAGAACGTCCGCGAGCAGTACGCCACGGTCGGCGTGGAGCTTTCGCCGTTCGTCGACTTCGCCGGACTCTTCCGCCAGACGGCCGAACTCGACGCGGAATCGTACAAGAAACTCGAAGAGGCGTTCGGCGTGATCGGCCGCGGGTGGCTGCGGCAACTGCCGCTCCTGGCGGAAACGACGTGCGGCGACGAGGTGCTGACCGAGGCCGGGCTGACGGCCGACCGCATCCGCGGCGTGGCGTGTCCGGTCGTGGCGCTGTACGACGAGTTCTCGCCGTTCCTGGCCACGTGCCGGTGGCTGGAAGCAAACCTGCCGCGGTGCGAGGCGGAGATCATCCCGGCCGCCAAGCACCTCGCGGTGGTCGAGAACACGGCCGGGTTCACGGACGCGGTCAAGCGGCATTTGAAGAAGATCGAGTTCACTCGCGATTGATGTGCTTCTACGGGTGGGGTCGTAACCCCTCCCCCGGCCCCTCCCCGAAGCGGAGAGGGGAGAAAACCCTTCTGACTCCCCCTCTCCGCTTCGGGGAGGGGGTTGGGGGGAGGGGTTGACCTCCGGAGCGCCATGTACTTCCTCGCGTTCGTCCTGAAGAACCTGACCCGCCGGCCGACGCGGACGGCGCTCACCATCCTCGGGCTCGCCGTGGCGGTCGGCAGCACGATCGCGCTGCTGGGCATGAGCGAGAACTTTCGCACCGCGATGGGGGCGACCTTCGAGAAGCGCGGCGTCGACCTCGTCGTCGTCGCGGCCGGGGCTCCGGACCAGCTGTCCAGCGAGATCGACGAGAGCGTTCTCGATCAGGTCCGCACCATCCCCAACGTGGTCGGCATCGACGCGGCGCTCGTCGACCTGACGGAAATGCAACGCCGGGAACCGACCGGGCCGGACGACGTGCCCCCGAGCATGCAGGTGCTGATCCAGGCCTGGCTGCCGACGAACTTCGGGTTCGACGACATGGAACTGCTCAGCGGCCGGGCGCTGACCCCGGCGGATCAGGGCCACCACCGCGCCGTCCTCGGCAGCAAGCTCGCCGAGAACATGAACAAGAAGGTCGGCGACACCATCACGATTTTGCAGCAGAAGTTCGAGATCGTCGGCATCTTCAAGACGATCAGCGTGTTCGAGACCGGCGGCGTCGTGGTGCTGATGGCCGACTACCAGCAACTCTCCGGCCGGAAAGGGAAAGTCACCGGGTTTTCGCTGCGGGTGAAGAAGTCCGAGGCGACCGCCGACGCGGACGTCGAGGCGGTTCGCCAGCAACTGCTCGCGCTGCAAGTGGGCTCCGGCAAGCGGCAGAAGCTGTCGGCGGAGCGGCCGCAAAAGTACCTCGACAACGCCGCCCACTTGAAACTCGTCCGCGCGATGGCGTGGATGGTGTCCGCCATCGGCATCCTCATCGGGGTGATTTCCATGCTGAACACGATGGTGATGTCGGTGCTCGAACGCACGCAGGAGATCGGCATCCTCCGGGCGGTCGGCTGGCCCCGGAACCGGGTCGTCCGCATGGTGCTGCTGGAAGCCGTCGTGCTCGGTGTCGTCTCGGCGGTCGTCGGCGCGGTCGGGGCCCTGGGCGTGACGCACCTGCTGGCACTGTCGCCGACCGTCAACGGGTTCATCGAGGGCGGCATCCCGCTCGTCGTCGCGGCCCAGGGCGTGGCCATCGCGACGCTGATCGGCCTGCTGGGCGGGGCGTACCCGGCCTTCCGGGCGGCCCAGTTACTCCCCACGGAAGCCATCCGCCACGATTGAGAAAACGAAGAACGCTCACACAAAGCCGCAAAGGCACAAAGTGTGAAAAGAGCAAATCTGAATTTGTCTTCTTCGTGGCTTTGCGACTTTGTGTGAGGTCATGAGAACAACGATGACAGAGAACCCCGCCGATTATCTGATGCTCGCCGTCGGGCTCCGGAAGGAGTACCCCGACGGCCGGGTGCGGGCGCTCAACGGCGTGACGCTCGGCGTCCGCGAGGCCGAGAACCTCGCGATCACCGGGCCGTCCGGGTGCGGGAAGAGCACGATGCTCAACGTCCTCGGGGCGCTCGACCGGCCCGACGGCGGTGAGGTCTACTTCCGCGGCGAGGCCCTGTCCGCGCGGCGCGACCTCGACCGGTTCCGCGCCCGGCAGATCGGCTTCGTGTTCCAGTCGTTCTTCCTGCTCCCCTCCCTGACGAGCCGGGAGAACGTGCAGGTCCCGATGTTCGAGGGGGATTATTCGTCGGCCCGGGCCCGCGCGAAGAAGGCGGACGAACTGCTCGAACTCGTCGGCATGGCGAAGCGGGCGAACCACCGGCCGGTGCAACTGTCCGTCGGCGAACGGCAGCGGGTCGCCATCGCGCGGGCCCTGGCCAACGACCCGATCCTGCTCCTCGCCGACGAGCCGACCGGCAACCTCGACTCGGACAACGCGGCGCACGTCCTCGACCTGCTCACGTCGTTCCAGCGGGACCGCGGGCTGGCGATGGTGATCGTCACGCACAGCCCGGAGGTGGCGAACCGGGCCGACCGCGTGGTGAAGATGAAGGACGGGACTGTCGTCGACGAGCACGCGGCGGTGGGGGAACCCGTGGCGTCGCGTGCGTGAGAGAGGGTCAGGAACCGTCCACCAACAAGTTCGTGATTTCAGGAGCCGCGACCGCAAGCAAGGGAGCGGCCGCCCCAACGATGAAGCCGCTCCGTCCGTGATCGCAACATTCGCCCTCGAAGCTTGCGGTTTCCCCCGTGAAGCGGCCGCTCCCTTGCGGTCGCGGCTCTCGTTTGGATTGGCCGACTGAGACGAAATTGTTGTTGGACGCTTTCTTACTCCGCGATGTCGCCGGCGAGCTTCGCCAGGGCTTCGTGGCCGAGCACGAACGCGACCTGTTCCCGCTTGCTCGTGCCGTGGCTGGCCTGGTAGCGGCGAACGCGGGCGTGGCCCAACCCGCTGAGGCGGACTTCCGTGTAGCGGAGGACTTCGCCCTTCACGGTCGGGGACACGCTGCGAAGCACCGCCTCGCCGACGGTGTCGTCCACTTCGTGCAACTTCAGCGGTTCGAGCAACCCGGACGCGCGAGCCGCAATCCGTTCCGCCCAGCCGCGAAGGGTCGCCCCGTCGGCCGCGTCGCCGGTCCGGGTCAGCGTGAGTTCCCAGGCGAGGACGCTGAGCGTATCGACCTTGTCGGTCGTGAGGGTCGCGGTCCAGCCCGCCTCGGGGACGGCCGTCGTCAGGCTGTGGCGGCCGTCCCCGGTCGGCCGCCACTCACTTACCTTTCGCAGCAGGGTTTCGGCGAGCGTCATTGTCGGCCCCTATGAGTTGTTGGGTGTGGTCGGTCCCGTCGAAGCTGAGAACCGTCGGCTTGTCGTCGACGATGGTTTCGAGGTGGACCGGCCGGCCCCAGATGTATTGCAGGTTGACGAGCGTGTCCTTCGCCTCGCTCAATTTCAACTCTACCCCATTATACTCGTGTCGCAACAGCAACTCACCTCGGTTGCGGTGGTTCCCGTTCAACACGTAAATCCACGGCTTGCCGAAGTTCGTCAGGCTTTGCAGTAGCCGCTGCTTGACTTTTTGGAACTCCCGCGACTCCACGACGTAGTTCTTCGTCTGGTCCTGATAGTTGAATGAGAACAGCTTGTGCTGAACGCAAAACTCGGGTGTGAGGAAGGTGTCGATGAACGTGATGTCGTTGTGAATCTTGCGGACTTCAAAAATCTTCTCCCGCCCCAGGCCGGTGTCGCGCTTCCAGTTCTGCTTGGCCTCCAGGTCGTCGCAGGCGTCCCACTCGGGGCCGAACCGCCCGGTGTTCCAGCGGTATTCAATGTCCCGCAGCAGTTCGATGCCGAGTTTGTACGGGTTCAGCCGCTTGCCGCTGGTGGCCATCGTCCCGGAGTGGTGGTCGGCGTAGTCGATCAGTTCGGCGGGGTGCAGAACCTTTTGTGTCATCATCGTACTATGCCAGAATGATGCCCACCCCTCGTTCATAATCTTCGTTTGAGCTTGCGGGTAAAAGTAGTACGCCTCGTCCCGCACGATGCTGAGCACGTCGCGCTGCCAGTTCTTCAGCGGGGCGTGCTCGATCAGGAAAAAGAGCACGTCTTTCTCCGGGCGGTCCGGGAAACTCGGGGCGTTGCGGGCGTCCTTCAGCCGCTTCCGCTCGTCCTCGTCGTCCTTTTTGACTTCCTTCGGGTTGATGTAGCTGTCCATGTACGGCTTCGACTTGAACTTCAGCGGCCGGTCGCCGTCCTCTTCGTGGTCGTTCGGGGCGAACTCGAAGCGGGCGTGGTCGTCGCGGCGCTTGATCGCCACGGAGTGGATGTCGATGAGGTCGTCGATCGACATGCAGCGGTCGAGGAACCGCTCGACCTCGTCCTCGCCGAACCGCTCGACGTACCGCCGGATGCGGGCCGCGTGGTTGGCGATCTCGTCCATCATCTTGCGGGTCGTGTGGCTGAAGTAGGCGTTGTTCTTGAAGAAGTCGCAGTGCCCGTACACGTGGGCCATCACCAGCTTCTGGTCGACCACGTGGTTGCACCGCATCAGGTAGGCGTAGCACGGGTCGTTGTTGATGACCATCTCGTAGATCTTCGACAGCCCGTAGCTGTAGCTCTTGTGCAGTTCCTCGTAGGACATGCCGAACGACCAGTGCGGGTAGCGGGTGGGGAACCCGCCGTAGGCCGCGATCTCGTTCAGGTCGTCGGCGTCGACGACCTCGAAGATGGTTTCGTAGAAGTCCAGGCCGTAGCCGCGGGCGTAGCCTTCGATTTCGTCCTTGAGCACCCGCAGGTTGGGCGGCAGGTTCGTGTTGTAGAAGCCGACGGTCATTGCTTCGCCTCCTGGCTACGGCTTGGCGGGTGCCTGCCACTGGCCGCCCCACTGAACCTGTAACTGCCGCAGGAACCGGTCCCAGTCCGGGCGGGTGCGGGTGTCCGGGTAGGGCTCGGGCTTGATGAGCCCCTTCGATTCCTGCACGACTTCGACGGTGGCGTCCGGTCGAATTTTACCGATCCGGGACGGCAACCAAGTGTACTGCGTGGCCTCGTCGATCTTCACGTCCCCGAACGGGCTGGCGAACTTGCGGCCCCGCACGGCGGCGGCGACCTTCTCGCCGTCGAGCGTCCCGGCGGCGTTGGCGGCCGCCGCCCACAGGTGGACGCTGGCGTAGGCGGACGACATCGCGTCCGAGGTGCGGCGGTCGGTGCCGTAGCGGTTGCGGACCTTCTCCAGGAAGGCCTTGCCCGGCGGGTTGTCGGCGGTCGGGAACCCGCACGCGGCGAGGTAGTCCCCCGCGATCTCGGCGGGGTCGAACGCGGCGAGGTCCGTCTCGGGGATCGACAGCGACATCACCGGCATCTCGACCGGGGTCGGGTACTTCGTCCGCAGGGCGGTCAGGAACCGGAAGTTCGACGACCCGTTGATCGCGTTCACGACCACGTCCGGCTCGGCCTTCTCGATCGCGTCCATGACCTTGCTGACGTTCTTGGCGTCGAGCGCGAGGTACTCCTCGCCGACGACCGCGATCCCGGACCGCCTGGCGACGGCGTCCTTGAGGATGGCGGCGGCGGCGTGCGGGTAGACGTAGTCCGACCCCACGAAGAAGATCTTCTTCTTCCGGAGCCGGTTCGCGACGAAGTCCAGGGCGGGGATGAGCTGCTGGTTCGCCGTCGGGCCGAGGTAGACGATCCACTTGGACTCTTCGAGCCCTTCGAACTGGACGGGGTAGAAGAGCAGGCCCTTGTCCCGCTCCACGACCTCGCGGACGGCCTTGCGGGAGGCGGACGTCCAGCACCCGAAGATGACCGGGGTCTTCTTCTCGCGGAGCAGGAGCTCGGCCTGGCGGGCGAACGAGTCGGCGTCGGAGATGCCGTCGCTGTTGCGGATCGGTTCGAGCTTGCGGCCGAGGACGCCGCCGGCCTCGTTGACCTCGTCGATGGCCAGCAAGGTGGCGTCGCGGACGGGGCCTTCGCTCGCCTTCATGGGGCCGGACGTGGAGTACAGGACGCCCACGGGGATCGGCTCGTGGGGGGTGTCGGCCGGCGGCGGGACGGCCTGCTGTTTGCTCCGGAGCAGGGTGAGGTAGCCGATGCCGCTGACGGCGAGGCAGAGGACGATCGCCCCGAGGGCGACGGCCCGCCAGTTCCGGCCGGGGTCTTCGGCCGCCTGCTGGGCCCGCTTCAACTCCGCGGTGGAGTAAGTGTCGATCGGGGTCGGCGCGCCCCAGCCGGGGACGGTCGCGGGGGCGGCGGGGGTGCCGGACAGGCGGGGGCTGCCGCCGAGCTGGTTGAACGACCCGCGGGTCGGCTTCGCGTACGGGGCGGGGGTGGCCGGGCCGTAGGGCGGCCGCTGGGCCGCGTTGAACCCGACGCCGCCGCTCATCCGGACCGGGCTGGTGGACGGCGGCGGGTACGTCACCGTGCCGGACGGCAGGGCCGGGTAGCCGTCCGGGCCGACCACCAGCATGTTCGCGGGCACGAACCCGGACATTTCCGCGAGCATGTTGTCGAGCTCGTTCACGACCTCCTGGGCGGACCCCGGCCGGCGGGTCGGCGTCTTCTCCAGCAGCTTCGCGACGAGGTCCGAGAGGGCCTCCGGGACTTCCAGGTTCTTGGACGACACCCGGGGCGGGACGTGGTTGGCCAGGGCCATGAGGACGGCCATCGTGGACGACCCGTCGAACGCGAGTTCGCCGGTCAGCATCGTGTACATCACGCAGCCGAGGCTGAACAGGTCGGCCCGGGCGTCGAGCGGGTGGCCGGACGCCTGCTCCGGGGCCATGTAGTGCGGGGTGCCGACGATGACGCCGGTGGCGGTCAGTTTCGTGGACTGGTTGTCCGGCTTGGCGAGGCCGAAGTCGAGGATGCGGGTGCGGCGGTAGGAGCCGCCCGGCTTGTCCGTTTCGAGCCACAGGTTCGCCGGCTTGATGTCCCGGTGGATCATCCCCGCGCCGTGGGCGGCCGCGAGCCCCGCGGCCGTGTCGCGGGCTACCAGCAGCGCGAACCCGACCTGGAGCGGGGCTTCCCGCTGCAGCCGGGCTTGAAGGGACTCCCCCTGCAGGAACTGCATCGCGAGGAACGGCACGTCGCTGGCGGTGCCGACCTGGTACACGGTGACGATGTTGTCCGACGAGATCGCGGCGGCCGCCCGGGCCTCGACGACGAACCGCTGCCGGTACGACAGGTTCGACGCCAGTTCCGGCCGCATCACCTTCAGCGCGACGGTCCGTTGCAGCTTGATGTCGACGGCCTCGAACACGAACCCCATCCCGCCGACGCCGAGCCGCCGGACGACGCTGTAGTCGCCCAGGCGGCCGATTTCCCCGCCGCGCTGAGGGGGCTCGAAGAAGGAGTACGGGCCTTCCGGCGGCGGGTCGTTGGTGGCCGGGGCGTCTTGCCCGAGCGACGTGTTCCCGGCGGCGACGGAATGCGGTCCCCCGTTCGGCCCGAGCGGACTGGTGACCGGGTCGTGCGGCAGGCTCATCGGGCGACGGGCTCCGGGTCGGGAGGGCGAACGCGTTCACTCTACCCGAATTCCCGGGCCGGCGGAAGTCGCCCTGCCGCGGAGGGTTCGCCCCGGCGGATCTACTGAAGGGTGCCGACAACCTCTCGGACGCTCCCCGCGCCGAGTTCGGCGAGGCGGGCGGGGAGTTCGTCGACGATCCGCATACTGGCCGTCGGGTCGTAGAAGTTCGCGGTGCCGACCTGGACGGCGGTCGCGCCGGCGACCAGGAACTCCATCACGTCGTCGGTCGACCCGATGCCGCCGACCCCGATCACCGGGACCGCCTTTACCTTCGCCGCCTGCCAGACGCACCGCAACGCCAGGGGCTTGATCGCCGGGCCGCTCAGCCCGCCGACGCCGTTGCCCAGCACCGGCCGTCGCCGCCGCCAGTCGACGACGATTCCCAGGAAGGTGTTCACGCACGACACGGCGTCCGCCCCGCCGTCGGCCGCGGCTTTGACGATCTCCGCCAGCGCCGTCACGTTCGGCGTCAGCTTTGCGATCAGCGGCAGGTCCGGGCACGCCTCCCGGCACCGGCGGAGGATGCGCTTCGTGGTTTCCGGGTTCGTGGCGAAGTCGAGCCCGCCGGACACGTTCGGGCAGGAGAGGTTGAGTTCGAGGGCGGCCAGGGGAGGGCGAATATCGGCGGGATCACCCGAAGCCACGCCGACGATCTCTCTGGCCCCCTCCCCCTTGAGGGGGGAGGGTTGGGGTGGGGGTGAAGGCTTCCGCTCACGTGAAGGTTCCACCCCCCACCCTAACCCTCCCCCCCAAGGGGGGAGGGAACCAGTTGAAGAATTGCCTCCCACCCGTTCCGCTTCGCGCAGGGGTGCCGCCTTCACCGCCTCCGCGACCCGGCCCGCCATCGCGACGAATTCGTCTTCCGTCTTCCCGGCGATGTTCCCGATCACCGCCGTCGGCAGCGTTCGCAGGTACGGCAGGTGGTGGCTCAAAAAATGTTCGAGCCCGTCGTTGTCGAGCCCGATCGCGTTGAGCATCCCGCTCGCCGTTTCGACGGTCCGCGGCGGGGCGTTGCCGGCCCGCGGGGCGGCGGTGACGGTCTTCGGGATCACCCCGCCGAGCTTGGCGAAGTCCACGAACCCGGCCATCTCCTTCGCGTAGCCGAACGTGCCGGACGCGACTAGGATCGGGTTGCGGAGGGACAGCCGGCCGAGGGTGACGGACAGGTCGGGCATGAGGAACCGGTGAAAGGTGTCGGGGAAACTCACCATCTTCTCAGCGAGTCGCGTGTAACTTTGCCGCCGGTGGCGTGTTTCCCAGGCTCGGAAGACCCGCCGTTCACCACCCACCCGAGGACGATCATGGTTCGGAAACTCAGCTTCGCCGCCCTGTTGGGCCTGGTCTGCAGCTTCACCACCGCCGCCGACGGCGACAAGCCCGAGAAGGGCAAGTTCGGCGGGAAGGGTAAGTTCGACAAGGGTGCCCTGTTCGACAAGATGGACGCCAACAGCGACGGCAAGGTCACGAAGGAAGAGTACGTCAAGTTCTTCGAGGCGATGCAGGAGAAGATGAAGGACAAGATCGGCGAGAAGGGCGGCAAGGCGGGCGACTTCGCCGCCAAGATGTACGAGAAGCTCGACCCGAAGGGGGCCGGGTCGTTCTCCAAAGAGCAGTTCGAGAAGGCCGAGTTCGGGTTCGGCGGCCGCGACGGCGGCAAGTTCAAGGGCAAGGGCGACAAGAAGCCCGAAGGGGACAAGAAGCCCGAAGGGGACAAGTAATCGCTGCCGGGGCGTGCGGCCCGATTGTGGCCGACTCGCGAGCCGCGGACGCCAGTCCGCGGGTGACGTCGCCGGAACCCGCCCACCGGCATGGGCGGCTCGCCAAGGTCCGCAGAATCCCAGGGACAGGACCGTAACGGTTGGCCTTGCCCCGCCCGGACTTCCGGCCTATACCCCGCACTCCTCACGCGGAGTTCGGGGAATGCCGGAGTCGGGTAGACGCCCGGCGAGATTCGTCTCGCCGGTTCTGTTGGCCGCACTGCTCGCCGGGTTCGCGGCCGCCCAGAGCCCGGAACCCGCGAGTGCGCCCGCTGCCGCCGCTCCTCCCGCCGAAAAGCCCGCGTCGCCGACTGCCACCCTCACCGCGCCGCCGTCGGCCGAGCCGATCAAGTTCGAGGCGTCGTGGAAGAACGGCCTGACCTTCCAGACGAAGGACAAGGCGTTCAACTGGCACGTCGGCGGCGTCGTGCAATATGACGCCGCGTGGTATTCCGCGTCCCCGAACTTGCAGACGTTCCCCGACGGCGCGAACCGCTTCCCGGACGGCACCGCCGTCCGCCGCGGCCGGATCCGCAGCGAAGGCGTCATGTACTCGAACGTCGAGTTCATCCTCGAACTCGAGTTCTTCAACGGCTTCGTCCCGGACGGGCTCGACCGCACGCCGGCCACAACTTCGCTCCCTGTGTCGCCGACAGAAGCGTTTATCACGCTTTCGGAGGTGCCGTTTCTCGGGCACGTCCGCATCGGGAACCAGAAGGAGCCGTACAGCCTCGAACACATGAACAGCGCGCGCTACCTGGAGTTCATGGAACGGTCGTTCAACTTCGATGCGTCCCCCACGTCCGCGTTCAACAACGCACGGAACCCCGGCGTCAGCGTGTTCCGCACGTGGTGCGACGACCGGGTGTGGTCGTCCGTCGGGATGTTCAAGACGGTCGGGTCCGTGACCGCGCAGCCGTTCGGGTTCGGCCTGGGAGACGGCGAGTACTCGGTCACGGGGCGGATCACCGGGCTGCCGGTCTGGCTGCCGAAGGAAGAGACGTACGTCAGCCTCGGCGGGGCGATGAGCCACCGCGACCCGGACGACGGCCGGGCGCGGTTCCGGGTCCGGGATTCGGTCCGTAGCGCGCCGGGGCCGCTGCTGAACACGATCACCTCGACGCCGATCCTCAACGCGGACTCGATCGACCTGTACAACCTGGAGTCGGCCGCGGTCTACGGCCGGTGGACGTACGCCGGCGAGTACCAGGCGATCGTGGTGAACGGGGCCAGCGTCGACAAGAAGCCGCCCCTGACGGGGACGCCGTGCTTCCAGGGCTACTACGTCGAGGTGTTGTGCTTCCTGACCGGCGAGAGCCGGCCGTGGGACCCGAAGCTGTCGCGGTTCAACCGGGTCATCCCGAAGAAGAACTTCGGCGACGACGGCTGGGGGGCGTGGGAGCTCGGGGTGCGGTACAACACCATCAACCTGACGGACGCCGGCGTGACCGGCGGCCGGCTCCGGGACGTGACGGTCGGCCTCAACTGGTACTGGAACCCGAACGCCAAGCTCCAGTTCAACTACGACTACACCTACCGCGACCGGGGGACGAACCCCCTCGCGAAGGGCCAAATCCACGCCTTCGGCACCCGGCTGTCCTACGACTTCTGAGCCGGGCTCCCGGTCCCCTCCGACGCCGGACCGCCTGCCGGGGCCGGCGCTCTGGCTCCCGCCCGTGTGTCGGCGTCGTGAAATCCGACAGAATCGGCGCGGACGCCCAACTGGGCAGTTGCTTCCGCAGAGAAACCGGACTACTTTTGTGTGATCGGGACTCTCCTGCGGTCGTAGGTCGAGGGACGGAGCGATGCCGCCCAATCAGTCTGGAAGCGTACCGCTGCCGGGGGCCCGGCGGTCGCGTGCCGACGGGCCGGTCAGCGGCGTCTTCGGGGGCACCTGCCTCGGGCGGTACCGCATCCTCGGGTTCCTCGGCGCGGGCAGCAACGCGGACGTGTTCCTGGCCCACGAACTCTCGAACCCGGACGCCAAGGTCGTCGTCAAGCGGATCAAGCCGCACGTCCTCCAGAACCCGCGGTTCCGGCAGTTCTTCGACAACGAAGTCCGGTCGATGGCCCGGTTCAGCCACCCCTACGCGGTGAAGCTGCTGGACGCCTCGCTCGACGACCCCCTCGGGCCGTGCCTCGTCCTCGAATACATCCCCGGCGTGACGCTGGAACAGGTCATCACGAAGTTCCACCGGCTGCCGGTCGACCGCGTCGCGCTCATCACCGGGAAGCTGTGCCACGCCCTCCAGGCCGCCCACAAGGCGGGGATCGTTCACCGGGACCTGAAGCCGGCGAACATCATGATCATGGACATCGGCACGCCGCACGAGTCCCTGAAGGTCATGGACTTCGGGTTCGCCGGGTTCACCGCCAAGCCGCACATCCAGCTCGCGGAACTGACCGGGCAGGGGCAGATCTTCGCGTGCGGCACCCCCGCCTACGTCAGCCCCGAGATGGTCCGCGGCGACTCCGTCGACGGCCGGGCGGACCTCTACGGCGTCGGCGTCATGGTCTACGAGATGCTCACCGGCCGGCTGCCGTTCGAGCAGGAGCAGCAGGACGAGCTGCTGGCCGCCCACGTCCGCGAGCAGCCGCCCAAGTTCCACAAGATCGGGGTCACGCACGTCCTCCCGCAGGTGGAGGCGGTCGCGCAGATCGCCCTGTCCAAGTACGCCAACGAGCGGCAGCAGACGGCGAAGGACCTCTGCGACATGTTCGGCCGCGCGATCGGCGTCGACCTGTGGGCGGAGACGGCCCCCGCCGGGTTCGCGGCGGCCCCGGTCGAGGACAACGAGATCGTCGAGTGCGCCGTCGCCGACCCCGCCGCCGGCGCGGAACTGCCCGAAGACCGGTTCGTCCTCTTCGACCAGTTCGAGGCGATGCTCCCGGAGAAGCTCGCGGCGATCAAGCTCCGCGGGTTCATCGAGGACGTGGGCGGCGTGGCCGTCGCCAGCGAGCCGGGCCTGATCCGCGTCCGCGTCGACCTGCCGGCCGGGTACAAGGACAGCAGCAGTTCCAGCAGCGCGATCATGTCGTGGATCTCCGCCGTCCGCCGCCCGAGCGTGTCGCGCGGGAGGGAGCCGATCGAGATCGACCTCCGGATGGAAAAGATCGACGCCAACCGCGTGTCCGTGATCGTGTCGTTCCGCCCCCTGAAAGAGTACCTGCCGACCGACCCCAAGGTCTGGGGCGAACGCTGCGAGGGGTTCTACACCGTGCTGCGGCGGTATGTGATGGCCTCGTCGTGAGTCAAGTCTGTGTGGCCGACTCGCTCCGCGAGTCGGCACGCTTGGGAGAGAGAAGGCATTCCTTCGAAACCGACTTGTCGGTTGACGAAGCGAGGTCACACGCGGAGCGTGTGACCCACAGTTCTGACCATTCCTCGTCCCAGTCCGTATTCTGACTCCCCCGGCCGTTCCTCTCCGGTGCCGGGCCTCGGAGGACGCGGATGCGGCGGATCGCGATTCTGACGGCCGGCGGGGACACCCCCGCCCTCAACGCCACGCTGTACGGGGCCGTCGCCCGGGCCAACCAGCGAAAGGTGGAAGTCGTCGGGCTCATCAAGGGGTTCAGCAGCCTGTTCAACGCCCGCGTCCCGCACCTCTACCTGAACCCGCTGTTCGGCACGATCCCCGAACTCGACCCCACGATGGGCGGCACCATCCTCGGGGCGTCCCGCGACTACGTCGACTCCGACGACAAGGAGTCCATCGACATGGTCGCGGACCGGCTCCGCAAGCTCGGCGTGGAAGGGCTGATCTGCGTCGGCGGGGACGGCACCCTGAACGGGATGCAGGCCCTCTCCGAGAACATCCCCACGGTGCTCGCCCCCAAGACCATCGACAACGACCTCGGGCTGAACTACCGCAACGAGGCCGACGAGTGGATCCGCGTGATGGAGGCCGAACCCGGCGCGACCGCGCCGCCCGGCGAGCCGGACCTCATCGAGAAGGGCGGGTACTTCTACCGAAAAGTGCTCTCCGGCCGGCGGTTCGACCTGCAGCGGATGGTGAACTACGTCACGCCGGGGTACGCCACCGCGGTGTTCGTCTCGGCCGGCGGCTTGCAGCGGATCCGCACCACCGCGGAGAGCCACCGGCGGATCGCCATCGTCGAGGTGATGGGCCGGCACAGCGGGTACATCGCGCTCGGGGCGATGTACGGCCAGCCGGACCTGCTCCTCGTCCCGGAAAGCCGGCTCGACGTGAACCTGCTCGTCGAACGCACCAAAGAGATTTACGACCTGCAGAAGCACGCGGTGATCGTGTGCGGCGAGGGCGTCATCGACGAGCACGGCCACGAACTCGGGGCCGAGTTCCAGAGCACCGACCCGTCCGGGAACAAGATCCTGACCGGGGCGTCGGACGCGCTGCGGGCGCTGCTCGTGAAGCGGCTCGGCGACACGTACTTCACCAGCAAGCGGCGGAACGAGTCGGCCCGGGCCGCCATCTTCACGCGGAAGGTCGGGCACACCCAGCGCGGCGGCCGGCCGATCCTGTTCGACCGCTTCTACGCGGCCCAGCTCGGCGGCCACGCCGTCGACCTGCTGCTCGAACGCCAGATCAACACGGCGTCCATCCTGCAGTGGACGACGGACAAGGGGTTCCACCTCGGCCACGTCCACGCCAACGACTTCCGCGACCGGTGGGGGCTGATCCACGCCCGCCAGATGCACCCGGACTTCTACGACGCGAAGGCGATGCGGCCGAGCCAGACGGGGATCGACTACCTGAAGCCGATCTTCAACAACGCGATCGGCAGCGACGACGTGGAGGTGATGCGGACGGGGCTGTTCGACGCGGCCCACCTGTCGGAGCCGTACCACTCGGTGAACACGGACGTGAACAAGCGGATTCGGTACTTGGACTGACCGGGCTGGAGTCGGAGAAGGTCTTCTCTCGTCGGGTGGGTCGAGCCGGCTCTGCGGCGAAGACCCACCGGCCCGGCAAGGAGTCGTTGTCATTCCCTTGGGTCTTCGCGAAGCGCTCGACCCACCCTACAAAAGCAGCCCACCGGCCCGGCAAGGAGTCGTTGCCATTCCGGTGGGTCTTCGCGAAGCGCTCGACCCACCCGACCAAAGCAGCTCACCGAACCGGCAACGAGCGACTCCTCGCGAGTCCGCATCACACGTAGGAATCGAACACCCGCACCTTCGCCCAGTTGGACTTCATTTCCGCGATGAACTGGTTGTGCGTCGGGTCGTCCTGGTAGGCGTCGTGGGCCGCCTTGTCGACGAACACGAGGTGCAACCCCACGTCCCAGTCGCGGTCGTTCACCTCCCGCGCGAGTTCGGCCACCAGCGGCCCGGCGGCGAAGAACACGATGCCCGGCTGGACGTTCAGGTACTTCTTGCACGCCGCGACGAGGTCCGCCACCTTCGCGGGGGAGGCGTCCGTCAGCTTGAAAAACACGTTGTGGGCCAACCGCGGGGCGGACATGGGGCACAGTCTCCGGGGGGAGGGGATCGGGTCGCCGGACATTCTACGACCTTCCGCCCCGACTCCCCACGCCCCGGATCATGTCATAAACTGGATTGTCTCGCGAACCGCCGTCCCGCCTTCGGCGTACAGGAGATCGGGTGGACCTCACCGACGAGGCTGACACCGAACCCACCGACGAGCAGATCCTCGACCGCATCCGCGGCGGCGAACTCGACTCGTTCGGCGACCTCGTCCGCCGGTACGAGCGCGAACTGTACGGCTACCTGCGGCGGTTCGTCGGGCACGACGAACTCGCGGCGGACGTCTTCCAGAACACGTTCGTGCAGGTCTTCACCAAGATCGGGAAGTACGAGTCCGGCCGGCCGGCACGGCCGTGGATCTACGCGATCGCCACGAACCAGGCGATCGACGCCCTCCGCCGACGCGGCCGCCGACCCGACGGCCGGGCCGACGGCACGCAGCCGGGAAGCGACCCGACCGACGAGTCCCGGCCCATCGCGGAGGCGACGCCGGACGCCCGGCCCGGCCCGCCGGACCAGGTGGCGACCGCCGAGACTCGGGACCGGGTCCGGGCCGCGGTCGCGAACCTGCCGGACACCTTCCGGGACGTGGTCGCGTTGACGTACTTCCAGGGGCTGAAGTACCAGGAGGTCGCGGACGCGCTCGGGATTCCGCTCGGCACGGTGAAGTCCCGGCTGCACGCGGCCCTGGCGAAGCTGGCCGAAACCTGGGACGGCCCGAACCCGTTCCCGGCGGCGGACTGACGTCACTCCCCCTCTCCGCTTCGGGGAGGGGGTTGGGGGGAGGGGTTGAATCTTCCACCCCGCACCCTCCCCCCTCTCAGGGGGAGGGAACAAGATTGGTCGACCTCCCACCGGGAGACCCTCTCATGGACGACGCCCTCATCCAGTCCGTTCTCGGCGACCTGCCCCCGGCGGAGCGGGACGCGCTGCGGGACCGGCTCGCGTCGAACCCCGCGGAGGCCGCCTCCGTCGCACGCCTCCAACTCGTCGTGGACGCGCTTCGCACGACCCCGGGGGAGTCCGTCGAGCCGCCGCCCGGACTCGTCACGGACACGATCGGCCGGGTGGCGGGCGTTCTCGTCGCGACCGGGGTGCGGCCGAAGGACTCCCGCTCCGTGGCCCCGCCGTCGCCGCGTCGGCCGACGCCGATCACCGTGCCGGCCCGCGTCCGCCCCCGTTCGAGTTCGCCGTTCTTCCCGTCGTGGCGGTGGGCGGACGTGACGGTTGCCGCCGGAATCGGGCTGCTCGCCGTCGGCATCACGCTCGCCGCCATCGGCCGGGTGCGGCAAGAAAATCAGGTCATCGCCTGCCAGAAGCGGTTGCACGACCTGCACACGGCACTCGTCTCCCACGCGGACACGGACGGCGGCCGGTTCCCCCAGATCGGGGCGACGGACACCCCGACCGCCGGCTCGTTCGTGGTCCCGCTCGCGCGAACCGGCCACCTGCCCGTCGGAGCATCGTGCCCGGCCGCGGACCCCGACGACGCCGCCACCGTCAGCGTGCCGACCGGCCCGGACTGGGGCGTGACGAAGGTCGGGTACACCTACAACCTCGGCTACCGCCCCGGCGGCGGCGACCTCGTCGGCCTGCGTCGCGGGGAAGCTGGCGACCAGACGCCGCTGAGTGCCGACATGCCGACCGCCGCCGCCAGCCCCTGCACCGGGCCGGTATCGCCGCACCCGCGCGGCCAGAACGTCCTGTACGTCGGCGGCCACGTCCGGTTCTCCCCGACCGGGCGGGCCGGGCTGAACGGCGACGACATCTACCGCAACGACGCCGGCGAGGTCCACGCGGGCCTCCGGCCGGAAGACTCCACCCTCGGCCGACCGAACGACGTGCCCTGAGTTTCCCACATTCCGCTTGCTCCGGACTCGAATCCGGAGCACACTCAACTCGTCTGAACCCCGCCTGTTCGCTCTTCCCTTGCTCCGATCGAGTGCTGCTCTCGACAGGAGGCTCCCCATGCTCGCGTTCACGGACTCGACCCGGTTCGGTCGCCGCTGCTTTCTCCGCGCCGGAAGCCTGGCTCTCGGCGGTGCGGCGCTCGGCCCCTCCGTCTTCGGCGGTGCCCCGCTGTCGGCGGGGAAGCCGGGCACGGACAAGTCCGTCATCTTCCTGTTCCTGCACGGCGGGCCGAGTCAGTTCGAGACCTTTGACCCGAAGATGACCGCCCCCGCGGAGGTGCGTTCCGTCACCGGGGAAGTCGCCACGTCGCTGCCCGGCGTCACGTTCGGCGGGTCGTTCCCGAAGCTGGCCGCGCTCGCCGACCGCGTGACCGTCGTGCGGTCGTTCACCACCGGGGACGCGAACCACGACATCAAGCCCGTCGTCGGGAAGGACACGTTCGGGGCGAACCTCGGGTCGGCGTTCGCGTCCGCGGCCGGGGGCACCGACCCCAACACGGGGTTGCCGACGAACGTGCTGCTGTTCCCGCGGGCGGTCTCGCCGGACGCGCAAGCGGGCACGATGAGCTTCGGCAAGTTCGCCGCCACCGGGCCGTTCGGGGCCGCCGCCACCCCGTTCCAGCCCGACGGCGACGGGGAACTCCGTCGCGACATGAAGCTCGGCATCCCGCTCGACCGCCTCGGGGACCGCCGCACGCTGCTGTCCGCCTTCGACCGGGCCCCGGCGGGGCTCGAAGCGGAAATCCTGGACGCGAACCGCAAGACCGCCTTCGCGATGCTCCTGGGCGGGGCCGCGGATGCGTTCGATCTGGCGAAGGAAGACCCCAAGTTGGTGGCGAAGTACGACACCGCCCCGCTCGTGAAGGTGGACGCGATCGACAAGAAGTGGAAGAACCACAAGAACTACGCGGACAACGCGCAGTCGCTCGGCAAGCTGCTTCTCCTCGCCCGGCGACTGTGCGAGCGGGGGGCGGGGTTCGTGACGGTGACGACGAACTTCGTGTGGGACATGCACGCGGACGTGAACAACGCCACCGTGAAGGAAGGGATGTCGTACATGGCCCCGCCGCTGGACCATGCGCTGTGTGCCTTCCTGGAAGACGTGAAAGCCCGCGGGCTGGACGAAAAGATCCTCCTCGTCGTGTGCGGGGAAATGGGCCGGACGCCGAAGATCAACAAGAACGGCGGCCGCGACCACTGGGGGAACCTCGCCCCGCTGCTTTTGGCCGGCGGCGGGTTGAAGACGGGGCAAGTCATCGGCCGGTCGTCGTCCAACGGCGGCGAGCCGAACTCCGAGCCGGTGCGGATGACGAACCTCATCGGGACGGTGATGCACACCCTGTTCGACGTCGGCCGGCTCCGCGTCACCCGCGGCGTGAGCCGGGAGGTGCTGCAACTGAGCGAGTACGCCCCGATTCCGGGGCTGCACGAGTGAGGCTCCGTGTGGCTCCCTTGCCCCGCGAGGGGACCACACGTTGTTCGGCCGGCAGGGCGACGCCGTGCGGTAAAGTAGGCAACTCGCTCCGCGAGTTGCTGGCTCACGTCCCCGGAGAGCGACACCCGTTTCTCAGGGTGGAAGCGTGGTCACTCGCGGAGCGAGTGACCTACTGAGTAGGCCACCGCGTGAAACATTGCGTCGCCCTGGATCTTCCGGCAACTTCCCCTGGTTTTCCCTTCCGCAGGTCGGTATCTGCCCCCGCGTCGTCGGGTTCGGGAACCACACGGGAGGTCGAACATGTCGCTCCGTTCCACGCTCGCAGCCGGGATCGGCCTGTCGGCCGTCGCGTCCGCCGCCGACCCCGTCCCGGTGGCCCCGCCGGTGCCCGCGGTGCCGCCGGCCGTGATCGCCCCGGTGCCGATGCCGACCGTCGGCGTGCCGCTCATTCCGATCCCGCCGAGCGTCGTGCTGCCCGCCGTCCCGCCGCCGGTCGTGGACGAGGACGCCCCGCCGGCGATCCCGCCCGCGAAGCCGATCGAACTCCCGCCCGAACCGGAAACGCTCCCCGCCCCGCGCGTGGTCGAAGCGGCCCCGGTGCCGGTCAAGACCGTCAAGCCCGTCGTGAAGCCGGTCGAGCCGGTCGTCGAGAAGCCCGAAATCGCCATCGCCCCGGCCCCGCGGCTGGTGCCCGACTCCGTCGGGAAGATCGTCCAGACGAGCGCGACGCACCCGGTCGACGCCTTCCCGACGATGCTCGCCGAAGCGAAGACCGCCTACGGCAAGGTCCGCGACTACACCTGCCACTACGTCCGCCAGGAGAAGCTCGCCGGCAAGCTCGTCCCGGAGCAAACCTGCGAACTCCGCGTGCGGACGAACCCGCTGAGCGTCTCCGTTCGGGTGATGGCTCCGAAAGACTACTACGGCCGCGAAACCGTGTACCTCTCGAACCGCGGCGCGGACAAGGTGAAGCTGAAGGAAGCCGGCAAGTGGACCTACACCACCCTCGCGGCGGACGACCCGAAGGTCCTCGCCGACACCCGGCACACGGTCACGGACACGGGCCTGCTGGCGGTGCTGGAACGGGTCGAAAAGGCGGTCGCGGTCGAGAAGCGGCTGAACAACCCGGTCCAGGTCCTCGTCGGCGACTACACCTACGCCGGCCGGGAATGCACGCGGTACGAGGTGTTCGTCGACCGCGCCCACGCCGCCCGCTACGCCCACCGGCACGTCATCTACGTCGACAAGGAAACGAAGCTGCCGGTGCGGTACGAGGCCTACGACCAGCCGAAGGCCGGCGGCCCCGCGACCGGCGAGCCGATCGAGGTGCAGAGCTTCGTCGGGGTGAAGTTCAACACGGGCCTCGGCGAGAACACGTTCGAGCGGTGATTCACGCGGGAACCTCTCGGGGGAGAGGCTGACGGGGGAACCACCGGGCCGCCGCGGGAAACTGCGGCGGCCCGGTGCGGTTTACCCCACCGCCTTCGCCTTCACCGCCGCCCACACGTCTGCGATCACCTTTTGCGCCGCGGACTGGATCAGCCCCTTCGGGACCATCTTCAGCAATCCCGTCAGTTCCGTGATGTCCCCGGTCCAGGCGACCGCGGTGCCGCCCGCCGCTTCGCGAAACGTGAGCGTCGCCTCGACGGTGCTGCCCGCCCCGACGCCCTTCGCGGTGATGCGGTAGTTCACGGAGTCGTCCGTGCGGGTGAGGACCGTCGCCGTGGAATCCAACACCCCGGCGGCGAACGCGAGCTTCGGCTTCACCTTCCAGGCCGCGTGGTCCCGCTCGGCGGCGGTGACTTCGGCATCGGGAATGCACCGGGCCAGCCAGCCGGCGTCGGTCAGCTTCGCGGTCACGTCCGCCGGCGGACCGGGAAATGTTTCGGTCCCTTCAAAGTGAATCATCGCGGGCCTCCGGCCGGGAGAGGGGCAACCCCATTCTACGCGACCGTCCGGGTCGCGGGGGCAGGAGCCGCGGGGGAAGAAACCGGCCCGCTTTCGGGTTGCGGGTCCGCCCCGAAGTCTGCAAAATTTTCAATCGGCCCGGCGAGCCGTCGCGGAGTCGGGTTCCTATGGTGGTGGTGTAGTCCGTCCCAGCCTTGCCCTCGGCCTCGCCCATCTGCCGGCCGACGCGACGAGAGGAGTCGTTGCCATTTCATCGCTAACTTCCCTGCGGGCGTCCGAGCCCGTCGAATCCCCCGCCCCGCACGAACCGGAACTCGTCGGACCGGCCCCGGCGGACGCCCTCGCCCACCAGAAGATTCACTCGCCGGCGTTGCTGCCGGACCCCCCGCGGACGCTCGCGGCGTGGTTCACGACGTGCGCGTTCCTCGGGATGCACGTCGCCGCCGTCGTGGGGATGTTCCTCGTCCCGCTGACGTGGACCTCCGCGGGGCTGCTGATCGGGTTCTTCATCCTCCGCACGTTCGGCCTGACGGCCGGCTACCACCGCTACTTCTCGCACCGCGGGTTCAAGACGAGCCGGGTGTTCCAGTTCATGCTGGGCCTCTTCGGGGCGATGGCGATCCAGCGCGGCCCGCTGTGGTGGTGTGCCCACCACCGCATCCACCACAAGTACTCGGACACCGAAGGCGACCCGCACTCGCCGATCGTGAAGTCCGTGTGGTGGTCGCACCTCGGGTGGGTGCTGGCGACCCGCTTCACGAACGTGGAATGGGACCAGATCCGCGACTGGCAGAAGTACCCGGAACTGAAGTGGCTGGAGCGGTTCGACATCCTGCCGGGCGTGCTGCTCGGGTGCCTGCTGTTCGCGATCGACGGCTGGTCCGGGTTCGTCTGGGGCGGGCTGGTCGGCACCGTGATGCTGTACCACACCACGTTCTGCGTGAACTCCGTGTGCCACCTGCTCGGCAGCCGGCGGTTCGACACCCCGGACCGGAGCCGGAACAACGTCGTCGTCGCGATCCTGACGATGGGCGAGGGCTGGCACAACAACCACCACCACTACCCGTCCGCCGCCCGGCAGGGGTTCAAGTGGTGGGAGTTCGACGCGAGCTACTGCATCCTGAAGTTCCTCAGCTGGTTCGGCATCGTCTGGGACCTGCGGCAGCCGACCCCGCGGGCGCTGGCGAACCGCCTGCGGACGCACTGACCGCGTTTCGTTCTCGACCGCACGGGGGCGGGTGGGCCATCCACCCGCCCCCGTGCGTTTTCGTTCGCCCGCATGTCACCGTCACACCCCCCGCCGGAGTGGTTTTTCCGAAAGTCGGTGCCGATTTTCTCTGGAACCATCATTTCCCCGGTTAATGTGCTTACGGGAGATGGAAGTTGGTTCGTCGTGTGACAGGCCCCCGTCCCGGTCGCATCTTCATTCTGATTTCCCCTTCATCCCCATCTCCCTTTTCGGCCCGCCCCTGCCGGCCGTGACGAGGCCGGCGCACCGCACCCGCAGTGGACACCCTCATGAAAACTGGCATCGCACACCCTCGGCCCGATGAGGAACTGACGCAAGTGCTCCGACGACGGGTCGGTTTTACCCTGGTCGAACTGCTGGTGGTCGTCGCCATCATCGCCCTTCTGGTCGGCATGCTCCTGCCGGCGGTGCAGAAGGTCCGCGAGGCGGCGGGCCGGGCGCAGTGCCAGAACAACCTGAAGCAGCAAGCCCTCGGCATGCACAGTTACATCAACGCGAACGGCAAGTTTCCGAGCGGGATGACGAACGGGGTCGGCTCGAACAGCCTGTCCGACTGGCGGCTGGTCTGGGTCCACCTGGTGATGCCGTACATCGAACTGGACAACGACTACGCCGCCACGATCAAGGCCTACCCGAGCGCGACGCCCGCCCGCCCGAGCGGGATCGCCGGCCTGAAGACCGTCCGGGAAGGCCGGCAGCAACTCCTCATGTGCCCGTCGGACCCGAACGCCGGGAAGGTTCAGTTCTTCAACGCCGAGACGGGGCTGCACACGAACTACGCGGCGTGCGCCGGCTCGCTGCCGTGGAACGACGGTCCGACCAACTGGAGTACCAACCTTCCGTGGGGGACGATGAGCTACAACGAGTTGGACGGGGTGTTCTTCGCGCAATCGGCCACGCCCCTCAGTCGCATCACGGACGGCACGTCGAACACGTTGATGCTCAGCGAAATCCGGGTGTTTCGCGACAACGGCGGGCACGACGTCCGGGGCCGGATGTGGAACAACAACGCCAGCGGGGCGGTCCTGTTCGCCACGACCGCCCGGCCGAACCCCGCGACCCCGGACCGCGTGTCGTCGTGCCGCCCCTCGGTCGACGGGGTGACGTGCGTCCAGGGGGCGAACCAGGTCTTCTCGATGTTCGCCCGCAGCTGTCACGTCGGCGGGGTCAACGCCGCCCTCTGCGACGGGTCCGTCCGGTTCGTCCCGAACGCGATCTCGAACGCCACCTGGCTCAACCTGGGGGTCATCAACGACGGGGCCGTCCTCGACCCGTACTGAGCCCCCTCGTCGTCCCCACACACCTCAGCCCACACGGGAAACCGCCATGCGACTTCGACCCCGCACCGGGGCGTTCCTGCTGTTGCTCGCCGCCTGCGGGTGTGCGGGCGGCGGCGGACAGCCCAAGACCCTCGTCGCCGTCTGGGGCACGGTCTCCTTCGACGGGGCTCCCGTCGACGAGGGGTTCATCGACTTCGAGCACGCGCCGGGGCGGTGGATTCAAGGGAGCCCCGCGATCTCGCGCGGCGAGTACCGCGGGGAACTGCCGCCCGGCTCGTACGTCGTCCGGATCCACGCGTCCCGCCCGGCGAAGCCCGGGGAACCCGGCTACGGACCCGACGGGTACGTCATGTTCATCCCCGACCGGTACAGCGCGAAGTCGACGCTGAAGATCGACGTCCCGCCCGAGGGGGGCGAGTTCTCCTTCGCGCTGACGAGCCAGCCGTCGCCGAACAAGTAGCCGCGTGGGTCGGCACCGCCGTGGAGGCCCGGAATGAAGTCCCGAATCCCGCTTCTGGCGTGCGTGGCGGTCTTCGGGCTCGGCGCGTCCCGGGCGGCCGAGCCGGCGAAGCCGAACGTGGTCTACGTCCTCGCGGACGACCTCGGGTACGGCGACCCCGGCTGCTACAACCCGAAGTCGAAGATCCCGACGCCGCACATCGACGGGCTCGCGAAGGACGGGGTGCGGTTCACGGACGCGCACTCCCCGTCGGCGGTGTGTACGCCCACGCGGTACGCGCTGCTCACCGGCCGGTACGCCTGGCGGACCCGGCTCCAGCGGAACGTCATCGGCCCGTTCTCCCCGCCGCTCATCGCGGAGCACCTGCTGACCGTCCCCGCGATGCTGAAAAAAGAGGGGTACGCCACCGCGTGCGTCGGGAAGTGGCACCTCGGGTGGGGCTGGCCGAAGCCCGGCGCGGACGGGAAGCGCGACTTCGCGAAGCCCATCCCGGACGGCCCGACCGCCCGCGGGTTCGACTCGTACTTCGGCACGGACGTGCCCAACTACGCCCCGTTCTGCTTCATCGCGAACGACCGCACCGTCGGCATCCCTTCGGACGCCGCCCCGGTCGGCCGCGACTCGTTCAACCACGCCGGCCCGATGCTCCCCGGCTGGAAACTGGCGGACGTCCTGCCGGGCCTGGAGAAGCGGGCGGTCGAGTTCATCGGGACGGCCGCGAAGGCGGGCCAGCCGTTCTTCCTGTACCTGCCGCTGACCTCGCCGCACTTCCCGGTCGTGCCGACGCCCGAGTTCGCGGGCAAGAGCGGGGCGGGGGAGTTCGGCGACTTCGTCGTGCAGACGGACGCGGCGGTCGGGAAGGTGCTCGCCGCGCTGGCGGCGGCCGGCGTCGCGGACAACACCCTCGTGATCGTGACGAGCGACAACGGCCCGGAGATCACCGGGGAGGTGAAGAACGGCGCGTACGACCGGCTCAAGGACCACGGCCACGCGAGCACGGGCCCCCTCCGCGGGGCGAAGCGGGACGCCTGGGAGGGCGGGCACCGGGTGCCGTTCGTCGCCCGCTGGCCGGGGAAGATTCCGGCCGGCACGACGTGTTCCGAGACGGTCTGCCACGTCGACCTGATGGCCACCCTCGCCGCGGCCCTCGGGGTCACACTCCCCGCCGACGCCGCCCCGGACAGCGTCAACGTCCTGCCGGCCCTCCGCGGCGAGAAGCGGGCCGCCCCGCTCCGCGAGGCCACGGTCCAGCACAGCGGGCAGGGCAAGTTCGCGATCCGCAAGGGGGACTGGGTGCTGATCCTCGCCCCGACCGGCGACGACAACGGCAAGGCCGGCGAGCCCGACTGGTTCCGCAAGGACCGCGGGTACGCCGCCCATTCGGAGCCGGGCGAACTGTTCGACCTCGCCGCGGACCCGGCCCAGAAGACCAACCGCTACGCCGCGGAGCCGGACAAAGTCAAGGAACTGGCCGCACTGCTAGAACGGTACGTAACCGACGGCCGCAGCACGCCGGGGCCGAAGCAGTCGAACGACGTGCCGGTCGTGTGGGACAAGCGCGGCAAGTAACCCGGAGGCGAACGACATGACACCCGCACTGTGGCTCACCCTCGCGGCGGTCGCGGCCGACCCCGCCTTCCCGCCGGACCAGTCCCGGCTGCCGGTCCCGGCACCCAAGGGGGCGACGGTCCTACTGGACGACAAGGGCACCCACCAGTTCCTCAGCATGGCGGGGGAGAAGATCGACTGGCCGGTCGAGGACGGGGCCCTGGTCTCCACGTCCAACAAGAAGAACCAGAACCACATCGTCTCGAAGTTCCACTTCAAGGACGCCGACATCCACGTCGAGTTCATGCTGCCGGAAAAGGGGGTGGGCAACAGCGGGGTCTACCTCCACGGCAACTACGAGGTCCAGATCATCAACTCGGTCGGCAAGGAGAAGCCGACGCAGCAGGACGCCGGGGCGGTGTACGGGTTCGCCCCGCCGCTGGCGAACGCCTGCCGCAAGCCGGGCGAGTGGCAAGTCTTCGACATCCGCTACCGCGCCCCCCGGCGGGACGACGCCGGCACGATCACCCAGGACGGGACCGTCACCGTCTGGTTCAACGGGACGAAGGTGCAGGACAGCACTCCGGTCGGCGAGCCGAAGTCCACGTTCCACCCGTTCCGGTTCGGCAACACCCCGTACCTGGACGCGATCCGCGACCGGCAGAAGAAGACGAGCACCGGCCCGGTCTTCCTACAAGACCACGGCAACCCCGTGAAGTTCCGCAACGTCTGGGTGCTCCCGGCGGACAAGGACGCCTTCACCTACGAACCCGCCGGGGGCAAGTGACCGCTCGCCGGCAGTGTGTTCCCCGTCGACACCTTCGAGACCCCGCAATGACCCGACAACCCTGGTTCCGCGTTTCGCTCGGCATCCTTTCGGTCCTTCTCTTCGCGGCGGACGGCCTCCGCGCCGACGACTCCGTGCTGACGGTCGGTCGGCTGTTCGGGACGAAAGAGTTCGACACCGAGCCGCTGCCCGCCCGCCGGTGGAGCAAGAAGACCGCCGCCTACTTCACCCTGGAAAAGAACGAACTGCTCCGCAACGACCCGGCGACCGGCAAGAAAGACGTCGTCGCGTCGGCCAAGGCGTTCGTGCCGAAAGGCGCGAAAGAACCGCTGAAGGTGGAGGCCTACGAGTTCTCCGCCGACGAGTCGCGGGTGCTGCTCTACACGAACAGCCAGCGGGTCTGGCGGCGGAACACCCGCGGCGACTACTGGGTGCTCGACCTCAAGGCGAACACCCTCCGCAAACTCGGCGGGGACGCCGCGCCGGCGACGCTGATGTTCGCCCAGTTATCCCCGGACGGCACGCGAGTCGCCTACGTCCGGGAGAACAACCTGTACGTGCAAGACGTCGCCACGCTCGCCGTCACCCCGCTGACCGCGGACGGCTCGAAGACGCTCATCAACGGCACGTCCGACTGGGTCAACGAGGAAGAACTCGACCTGCGGGACTGCTTCCGCTGGAGCCCGGACGGCAAGCACGTCCTGTTCTGGCAGTTCGACACCACCGGCGTGGCCGAGTTCCACATGGTGGACAACGTCGTCAGCAAGTCGCCGAAAATCATCTCGTTCGCGTACCCCAAGGTGGGCGAGAAGAACTCGGCCACCCGGCTCGGCGTCGTCCCGGCGGCGGGCGGCAAGGTGCGGTGGCTCGACCTGCCCGGCGACCGCCGCGAGCACTACGTCCCCCGCGCCGACTGGACGCCCGACGGCACGAGCGTGATGGTCCAGCAATTCAACCGCCTGCAAACGGAACTGACGGTATTCCGCGTCGACCCCGCGACCGGCGAGGCGAAGCCGGTGTTCGTCGAGAAGGACGCCGCGTGGTTGGAAAACGACAACCCGTGGCGGTGGCTCGACGACGGGAAGAGCTTCCTCTGGATCAGCGAGCGGTCCGGCTGGCGGCACGTCTACCGCGCGTTCGTGGACGGCTCCCCGCTGGAACCGATCACCAAGGGCGAGTTCGACGTGACCGCCGTCGACGCCGTCGACAAGGCGGGCGGCCGGCTCTACTACACCGCGTCGCCGAAGAACCCGACGCAGCGGTACCTGTTCCGCGTGAAACTCGACGGCACCGGGACGGAGCAACTGTCCCCGGAGAAACAAGCCGGCTGGCACGAGTACGACATCTCCCCGGACGCGCAGTGGGCGGTCCACACGCGGTCGAGCTTCACCGCGCCGCCGGTCGTCGAACTGGTGCAGTTGAAGGACCACGCCGCCGTCCGCACGCTGGCCGACAACGCGAAACTCCGGGAGAAACTCGCGGGATTGAAGCGGCCGGACGTCGAGTTCTTCCGCGTGCCGATCGGAAAAGACCTCGCACTGGACGGGTGGCGGATCAAGCCGCCGGCGGCGGAGCCGGGCACGAAACTGCCGCTGCTGATGCACGTCTACGGCGAGCCGCACGGCCAGACGGTGAAAGACATGTGGCCCGGCCCCCGCGGGCTGTGGCACTGGATGCTCGCCCAGCAGGGGTTCGTGGTGGCCAGCGTGGACAACCGCGGGACCAACGTCCCCCGCGGCCGCGAGTGGCGGAAGTCCGTTCACCGCAAGATCGGCATCATCGCCCCGACGGAGCAAGCCGCCGCCGTCCGCGAACTCCTGACGCGGTGGCCGTTCGTCGACCCCGCCCGGGTCGGGTCGTGGGGCTGGAGCGGCGGCGGGAGCATGAGCCTGAACGCGCTGTTCCGCCACCCGGACCTGTACCGCACCGCCGTCGCCCTCGCCCCGGTCCCGGACCAGACGCTGTACAACACGATCTACCAGGAACGGTACATGGGCCTGCCGTCCGACAACGCCGCCGGCTTCCGGGACGGCTCGCCGATCACCCACGCCGCCAAGATGCGCGGCAACCTGCTCCTGATCCACGGCACCGGCGACGACAACTGCCACTACCAGGGCGTCGAGCGGCTGATGGAAGAACTCATCGCCGCGGGCAAGCGGTTCACCGTGCTGCCGTACCCGAACCGCACGCACGCCATCAAGGAGGGGCGGAACACCGACCAGCACCTGTACGAGACGATGGCCCGGTTCCTCCACGACAACCTCAAGGCCCCGACCGCCCCGGCCCCGGAGCCGGTGTACGAGACCCGCACCGTCCGCGGGTGGACGATCCACGTCAACCGCGTGCTCCTGGCTGCGGACGCCGCGGACACCGCGAAGGCGCTGGCGCTGCTGGACAAGCAGCTGGAAGACATCACGAAGGTGCTGCCGAAGGCGGTGGTGGCGAAGTTGCAGAAGGTGCCGGTGTACTTCAACCCGGAGTACCCCGGGGCGAAGCCGGTCGCCGAGTACCACCCCGGTGCCGACTGGCTCCGCACGGTCGGCCGCGACCCGGCGATGGCGAAGGCCGTCGAGGTGTCGAACGTCCGGACGTACCCCGCCGAAGTGAACCGGATGCCGTGGTTCATCCTGCACGAACTCGCGCACGCCTACCACGACCGCGAACTCCCGAAGGGGTTCGCCAACCCGGACATCGCCGGGGCCTACGCCCGGGCGAAGGAGTCGGGCAAGTACGACAAGGTCGAGCGGCACCTCGGCAACGGCCGGCCCAACACGGTCGAAAAGGCCTACGCCATGACCACCCCGATGGAGTACTTCGCCGAGGCGACGGAAGCCTATTTCGGCCGGAACGACTTCTTCCCGTTCACCCGCGAGGACCTTCAGAAGCACGACCCCGCGATGGCGGAGATCGTCGCCAGGCTGTGGGGGGTGGACGCCGCCGAGCCCACACCGAAGGCGGAACCCGCACCGAACGCACCCCGCGATGATTCCCGGCGATCGGTCAACCCCTAGCGCGAGACGATCCCTGCCGCGGGTTCGCCCGACGGCCGTTGTTGTCCGGTCGAACGGAACCCGGGTTGCAAGCTCAGCCCCTACAGAGAGAACGCATGACCGCAATCACGAGACCCTCGATGGCCGTCGCCCTTGCGGTCGGTGCCCTGCTCGGCACGGCCGCCGCCGTCGACAGTCCGACGACGCCAAACGAGCGCAAAGACGCCCTCGGGCAGCAGCAGGCGGCAGAAATCAACGCCGACATCAAGAAGATGGACGGCAAGATCGATCTGGTCTTCGTCGGCGACTCGATCACCCGGCGCTGGCGGGGGAAAGAAAATCAGGGGAGCTGGACCAAGTACTGGGGTTCGTACCGACCCATCAACATGGGTATCGGTGGGGATCAGACCCAGAACGTGCTTTGGCGACTCAAGAATGGTCAACTGGACGGTTACCAGGCGAAACTCTTCGTGGTCATGATCGGCACCAACAACTGCTGGGATTCCAAAATGGTGCCCGCAGATGTCGCCGACGGCGTCAAAGCGGTGATCGATCTGATCCAGTCCAAGCAACCCAAGGCGAAGATCCTGCTGTTGGGCATCCTTCCCGTCGGCGACAAGCCCATCACTGGCAAAGAACCGAGGGCCGCCGTCAATGCGTTGATTTCAAAACTCGCCGGCGGCTCGGTCCATTACATGGACATCGGCGAGAAGTTCCTGCAGCCCGACAAGACCATCAGCAAGGACGTGATGCCGGACTACCTGCACCTCTCCCCCAAGGGCTACGAGATCTGGTCGGAAGCCATCAAGGACAAGGTCAAGGAACTGATGGAGTAACCCGCCTCGGACCTCCCCCCGACGGTGCCCTGACGCGAACACCCCCCAGCGGCCGGGCGCGAGGCCCGGCCGCTGACAGAGCTTCGCCGCGAAGCTCGCCCCCCAACACGGAACACGCATGTCCAGAATCGCGCAAGCCTTCAGTGCCCTCACTCTTGCGTACTGCGCTTCCCTCGGCACGGCTGCCGATCCGGCCGCGCCGCCGGGGTTGGCCCAGCAGCTCCTCCGGGAAGCCCCCGCGGAACTGGCGAAGGCCGCCCGCGAGAAGGGGGACGCCGGCCGCGGGGCGGTGCTGTTCTTCCAGCCGTTCCTGACGTGTGCCCGCTGCCACGACGGCGAGACCGGCACCCAACTCGGGCCGGACATCGCCCTGGCCGGGAAGGACGCGACCGCCGAGTACCTGATCGAGTCGGTCCTCGCCCCGTCGAAGGTCATCAAGAAGGGGTACGAGCCGGTCACGGTCGCCACCGCGGACGGGAAGACCGTCACCGGCCTGCTCGTCGAAGAAAAGAACGGCACGCTCACGCTCCTCGACCCGGCCGGCGGCAAGCGGGTCAGCATCCCGGTCGGGGACATCGACAAGCGAACCGTCGGCAGCCAGTCCCTCATGCCGGACGGCTTGGTGAGCACCCTGTCCGATCGCCAGCAGTTCCTCGACCTGGCGAAGTACCTGATCGAGGTCGCCGAGGGCGGGCCGAAGCGGGCGAAGGAACTCCGCCCGGCGGTGACGGCCCTCGTCATCCCCGAGTACGAGAAGGAGATCGACCACGCCGGCCTGATCCGCGGGCTCGACGCCAAGGCGTTCCAGCGCGGCGAGGCGATCTACGCCCGCGTCTGCGCGAACTGCCACGGCACCAAGGACCAGCCCGGCTCGCTCCCCACGTCCCCGAAGTTCGCCGCCCACGCGTTCAAGAACGGCAGCGACCCGCACAGCCTGTACCGCACGCTCACGCACGGGTTCAACCTGATGCCCCCGCAGACGTGGATGGTCCCGCGGCAGAAGTACGACGTGATCCACTACCTGCGGGAAGCGTACCTGAAGCCACACAACCCGACGCAGTACGCCGCCGCGGACGCCGGCTACCTCGCGAAGTTGCCGGCCGGCAAGCCCGGCGCGTTCGGCCCGCCCCCGGCCAGCGTCGACCCGTGGATGGCGATGGACTACGGCCCGAGCCTGACGAACACCTACGAGGTCGCGGCCGGGAACATCGCCTACAAGGGGATCGCCGTCCGGCTCGACGCCGGACCCGGCGGGGTGTCCCGCGGGAAAAGCTGGGCGGTGTTCGACCACGACACGCTGCGGTTCGCCGCCGCGTGGGCCGGCGACGGGTTCATCGACTGGAAGGGCATCCACTTCGACGGCCGGCACGGCATCCACCCGAAGATCGTCGGCGACCGGCACGTCGAAACCCCGGTCGGACCGGGCTGGGCCGACCCCGAAACCGGCAGCTTCGCCGACCCCCGGCCCCTCGGCCGCGACAAGAAGCCTTACGGCCCGCTCCCGCGGAAATGGGCGCAGTTCCGGGGCACCTACGCCTACGGCGACCAGACCGTGATCGCGTACACCGTCGGCGACGCCGGCGTCCTCGAACTCGAAGGCGTCGAGCCGGGCGGCGTGTTCACCCGGACGCTGGAGGTGGGGAAGTCGTCCAAAGACCTGCTGTGCCGCGTCGCCCCCGAGGGCGTCGCGGCCGCCGCCGTCGGTGACAACGCGGTGTCACTGGCGAAGAAGGACGGCTTCCACGTGCTGACCATCCCCGCCGCCGCCACCCCGACGCGGGTGAAGGTGCTGATGGCGAAGGACCACGCCGCCCACCCCGCCCTCGGGAAAACCACGCCCGCCCCGAAGCCGCTGAAACCGCTCACCGAGGGCGGGCCGAAGCGGTGGCCGGACGTGCTGAAGACGGCCGTGACCCCGGGCAAGTCCGACGTCGCGTTCGTCGCGGACACCTTCGGCACGCCCGACCGCAACCCGTGGAACGCCCTGCTCCGCCTGACCGGGTTCGACTTCCTGCCCGACGGCAAGCGGATGGCCGTCTGCACCTGGGACGGCGACGTCTGGGTGGTTGCGGGGATCGACAAGCCCGAGGCCGGGCTGACGTGGCAGCGGGTCGCGTCCGGGCTGTTCCAGCCGCTGGGGCTAAAGGTCCGCGACGGGGCGGTGTTCGTCTGCTGCCGGGACCAGATCGTGAAGCTCCACGACCTGAACGGCGACGGCGAGACGGACTTCTACGAGTGCTTCAACAACGACCACCAGGTGACGGAGCACTTCCACGAGTTCGCGATGGGCCTGCAGACCGACGCGGCCGGCAACTTCTACTACGCCAAGAGCGGCCGGCACGCCCTCGACTGCGTCGTCCCGCACCACGGCACGCTGCTGAAGGTGAGCCACGACGGGGCGAAGACCGACATCCTCGCCACCGGGTTCCGCGCCGCGAACGGCGTCTGCCTCAACCCGGACGGCACCTTCTTCGTCACGGACCAGGAAGGGTTCTGGACGCCGAAGAACCGCATCAACAAGGTGGAAGTCGGCGGGTTCTACGGCAACATGTACGGCTACACGGACGTGACCGACCCCGCCGATGCCGCGATGAAACAGCCGCTCTGCTGGATCACCAACGAGTTCGACCGCTCGCCGGCCGAGTTGATCTGGGTGCCGGAGAAGACGTGGGGGCCGCTCGCCGGGGCGCTGCTGAACACGAGCTACGGCATGGGCAAGATCTACGTCGTCCCGCACGAGACGGTCGACGGCCAGGCCCAAGGCGGGATGTGTGCCTTGCCGCTGCCGACCTTCCCGACGGGGGTCATGCGGCCGCGGTTCCACCCGGCCGACGGCAGCCTGTACGTGTGCGGCATGTACGCCTGGGCCGGGAACCAGACCGCCCCCGGCGGGTTCTACCGCGTCCGGTACACCGGCAAGCCGGCCGACCTGCCCGTCGGCCTGCACGCGAAACCCGGCGCGCTCGAGGTCACCTTCACGGACGCGCTGGAACCGGCCGCCGTGGATGCCAGGAACTTCGACGTGAAGGTGTGGGGCCTGAAGCGGAGCAAGAACTACGGCTCCAAGCACCTGGACGAGAAGCCGCTGACCGTGGCGAAAGCGACGCTCGCCGCGGACGGGAAGACGGTCCGGCTGGACCTGCCGGACCTCGCCCCGACGTGGGGCATGGAGGTCAAGTACCGGCTGAAGGGCACCGACGGCCGGCCCGTCGCCGGCACCCTTCACAACACCGTCCACGCCCTCGGGAAGTGACAGCGGTCAGTGCTTGCCGTTCGTGGCGGCCCGGGCGGCGGTGACGAAGTACGGCAGCTTCTCCTCGAACGCGGCGCGGACGAGGTCCTTCTGCTCGTGCTCGTGGACGTAGTGCGAGCCGGTCGCCGGGCTCGCGCTCGGGTCGCGGCCGACGTACCCCGCGGGCCGGCCGAGGTCGCGGAACCGGGGCTCCACGAAGAACCACCCGCCCATGTTGTGCGGCTCCTCCTGGGCCCACGCCACCGCCGCGTTCGGGTACCGGTCGAGGACCGCCTTCAGCTGCTCGGCCGGCCAGGGGTACAGCTGTTCCAGCCGGACGAGGGCGGTGTCCGTCCGCTTCGCCGTCGCCTGCTTCGCGAGCAGGTCGTAGTACACCTTCCCGGTGCAGACCACGACCCGCTTCACCGCCCGCGGGTCGGCCGCGGCGTCGTCGATCACCTCGCGGAACGCCCCGGTCGTGAACTCGCTTACCGGCGAGACGGCTTGCGGGTGGCGGAGCAGGCTCTTCGGCGTCATCACGACGAGCGGCTTGCGGAACGTCCGCTTCACCTGCCGCCGCAGGGCGTGGAACAGGTTCGCCGGCGTGGTGAAGTTGCACACCTGCATGTTGTCCTCGCCGCACAGTTGCAGGAACCGCTCGAACCGGGCGGACGAGTGCTCCGGCCCCTGGCCCTCGTACCCGTGCGGCAGCAGCAGCACGATCCCGCTGGCCCGGTTCCACTTCGACTCGCCGGACGCGATGAACTGGTCGATGATGACCTGCGCCCCGTTCGCGAAGTCGCCGAACTGGGCCTCCCACATGACCAGCGTCGACGGGTCGTCGAGCGAGTACCCGTACTCGAACCCGAGGACCGCGACCTCGCTCAGGATGCTGTCGAACACGTCGAACGGGGCCTGGTTCGGGTCGAGGTTCGCCAGCGGGGAGTAGGACGCGCCGGTCTGGTGGCAGAAGTAGAACGAGTGCCGGTGGCTGAACGTCCCGCGGCGGCTGTCCTGCCCGCTGAGCCGGATCGGGTTGCCGTCCAGCACCAGCGACCCGAACGCGAGCGCCTCGGCGGTGCCCCAGTCGATCGCCTTCCGGCCGCGGATGTCGTCCCGGCGGCGGTCGGCGAGCTTGCGGATGGTCGGGTGCAGCACGAACCCGTCCGGCACCGTCGCCAGCGCGTCCGCGATCCGGTCGGCCGTCGCCTCGGGGATCTTCGTTTCCACCGGGAGGTGCGTAAACCGGGACGACAGCCCCGCCCACCGGCCCGCGAACGCCGGCATCTTCTTCGGCTTCGGCGGCGTGGTCTTCACCTCCTTCAGGGCCTTGTCCAGCTGCTGGTGGAACTCGGCGTTGACGGCCTCGGCGACTTCCGGGCGGATCGCCCCGTCCGCGACGAGCCGGTCGGTGTACGTCTCCGGGACGTTCTTCTTGGCGCGGATCAGCTTGTAGTCCAGCGGGCTCGTGAACGACGGCTCGTCCCCCTCGTTGTGCCCGTACTTCCGGTAGCAGACGAGGTCGATGACCACGTCCTTCTTGAACGCCTGCCGGTACTCCAGGGCCAGCCGGGCGGCGTGGACGGCGGCCTCGGGGTCTTCCCCGTTGACGTGGAAGATCGGGGCCTGGATGAACCGCGCGATGTCCGTGCAGTACTGCGTGCTGCGGGCGTCGCGGGGGCTGGTGGTGAACCCGATCTGGTTGTTGATGACGATGTGGACCGTCCCGCCGGTGCGGTACCCGGCGAGGTTCGACATGTTCAGCGTCTCCGCGACGACGCCCTGCCCGGCGAACGCGGCGTCGCCGTGGATGAGCAGCGGCAGCCCCCGGGTGCGGTCGGCGTCGTTGAACAGCCGCTGCTTCGCCCGGACGCGGCCTTCCACGACGGGGTTCACCACTTCCAGGTGGCTCGGGTTCGGGCTGAGGGACAGGTGGACCTTGCCGCCGTCGGTGGTCTCCACGTCCGCGGAGAAGCCCATGTGGTACTTCACGTCGCCGTCGCCATAGTCTTCCGCGCCGGGGAGGTACTTGTCCTCGAACTCGTTGAAGATCTGCTCCAGCGGCTTGTGCAGCGTGTTCGCCAGCACGTTCAGCCGGCCGCGGTGGGCCATGCCGATGACGATCTCCTGCACCCCGAGCGACGGCGACTTCTCGACGATCGCGTCGAGCATCGGCAGCAGGGTCTCGCCGCCTTCGAGGGAGAACCGCTTCGCGCCGGTGTACTTCGTGTGGAGGTAGTTCTCGAAGTGGGCCGCCCAGTGGAGGGTCATCAGGATCCGGTACTTTTCCCGGAGGTCGAGGTGCGGCCGGTTGTGGGTCGGCTCCATCCGCTTCGCGAGCCAGATCCGGGTGTCGAGCGAGTCGATGTGCATGTACTCGACGGCGAACGTCCGGCTGTAGGTGTCGCGGAGGGCGTCGATCAGGTCGCCGAGCTGGGCGGGGCCTTCCATGCCGAAGTACATGGAGGCGTCGATCGTCTTCGCGAGGTCGGCGTCCGTCAGGCCGTAGTTTTCGAGCGAGAGCAGGGGGTGCGGCGGCGGCGGGTCGTGGAGCGGGTCGAGGTGGGCCTGGAAGTGTCCGACTTGCCGGTACCAGTTGACGAGCCGGACGACGCCGGTCTGGAGCCGCATCTCCGGCGGGGCGGTCAGGGTCGGGCTCTTCTCGCCGATCCCGTTCCCCGCGAACTCGGCCCCGGCGAAGAACATCTGCCAGTTCGAGTCGACGGCGTCCGGGTCGGTCCGCCACTGCTGGTAGGCGTCGTCGATCAGTTCGCGGTTGTAGGGGTCGGCGATGTTGACGGTGGGCATGTCGGCGGGCTCCGGTCCGTGATCTCTGGCCGGCGAATGCGTGGCCGGGCGAGCGGGGTCGTCCTGGTATGGTTAGGCG
>CAYUHJ010000039.1:0-3786 GCA_964444365.1 uncultured Alcaligenaceae bacterium
CCTTCCTTCGTCTGTGGAGACTTCAGCCCAACAATGATGCGATTCGACCCCGGAAGCGGCCGCTCCCTTGCGGTCGCGGCTCTCGTGGCTGTTGGGGGTTCGACACGGGGTTATTGATGGACGCCTCAAGTATCGAGCCTTGAACGCAGCAGGGGCCGATTCCCGTCGTGGGAATCGGCCCCTGCTGCGTTTTTCGAGGCAATCAGATCGTGCTTACGTGAACTCCGCGATGAAGCTCGACGACGCCTCGATCATGAGTTCCCGCGTCAGGTGGACGGGTTGCCGGCGGTAGCGGCAGATCGACTGGACCGTTTCCAGCAAGTCCCGGCAGTCCGACGCCCGTGGCGTCCGGCCGCGGGTGTAGTAGCGCTCGTAAAGGTAGTCCACCGCCTCGGACGAGAAGTTCATCCCGAGCCGCTTGCAGTTCGCCGCAAAGATCTTCTCGTACACGTCCCGCTGCGGGGCCAGGATGCCGACCTTGTGGCGGATCCGCCGCAGGAAGGCGTCGTCGACGAGGTCCTTCGGGTCGAGGTTCGTGCTGAAGATGATGAGCTGCTCGAACGGCACCTGGAACTTCTTCCCGGACGCGACCGTGAGGAAGTCGTGCCGGTCTTCGAGCGGGAGAATCCACCGGTTCAGCAGTTCCTTCGGGCTGCACAGTTGCCGGCCGAAGTCGTCGATCAGGAAGACGCCGCCGTTCGCCTTGAAGTGGATCGGGGCCTGGTAGAAGTTGGCCTCCGCGTTGTACCGCAGGTCGAGCATGTCGAGGTTCAGTTCGCCGCCCGTCACGATGACCGGCCGGCGGATGCGGACCCACCGCTGGTCCAGCGCCCCGGTGCTGAGCAGCCGGCGGACGGTCGCGTCGGCCTCGTCGCCGACTTCCGAGGGCGTGTCGTCCACGACGTGGAGCGACGGGTCGTAGACCGTGACGATGTTGCCTTCCGCGATGAAGGCGTGCGGGACGTAGATCGACCCGCCGGACGAGTTCATGAAGTCGCCGATGGCGCGGGCCATCGCGGTCTTGCCGTTGCCGGGCGGGCCGTAGATGAACACCGACCGGCCGGACACGATGGCCGGCCCGAGCGCCAGGAACATGTCCTCCTTCAGGACGAGGTGGCTGAACGGGGCGCGGAGGATTTCCGGGTAGCACTGCAACCCCGTCACCGTCTGGCGGTAGCACTGCTCGACGTAGTCTTCGAGCGGCACCGGGGCGGGGCCGACGTAGGCGCACTGCTTCATGGCGTCGTGGGCGCGCTGCCGGCCGAGGTCGGTCAGGCTGAACCGGTAGCTCACCTCGCCGACGAGGTCGCCGCCGTCGACCTGGATGCACTTCTCGTCCTTGAGCCACTTCAAGGATTCCTTGATGACCTTGAACGGCAGGCAGAGGTACTGGGCGAGGTCCCGGCCGACCTGCGGGCCGCGGGCGTAGATCGTCCGCATGAGCTGGTCGTTCATGAAGGCGAGGGTGAGCCCGGCCTCCTTGAGCGACTCCGGGGCGACGGGGGCTTCCGGGGCGGGGTTCTCTTCCCACTCGGTAATCATCCGCGGGCTCTGGCTCATCGCTCCCTCGCAGGTGTTCGCCGGGCGATCGGTCGGTGGGGGAACTCTAGGTCACGCCGGACGCGGCGGGGTCACTTCTTCCACTTCCCGCGGGTGATGATGAAGATGCCGACGGCCCCGAGGCCGAGGACGAGCATGACGATGCCGTTCTGCTTGAGGAACGCGCCGGCCCAGAAGTCCACGAACCCCCGCCAGTATTCGCGGAGGGTGGCGAACAGCGGGGCCCCGCCCGGGTCGGCGGCGGCGGCCGGGGCCGACGTGGCGAGCACGAGCAACAGGCCGAGGGCGAGCACGAGGGCGGGGGACCGGGCAGACATGGCGGACTCCGAAACGGCCGGCGAGAACGACGAAAGCGGCGGAGACCGGGCGCGGGTGCGCCCGGTCTCCGCCATTCTACTTCGGATTTCCCGGCGGTGCGTCAGTTCCCGCCCGGGTTCGGCGGCGGCGGGCCGCCGCCCGCGCCGCTCGGACCCGCACCGGGGACGCCCGGAGCCCCGCCGCCGCCACCCCCGCCGCCGCCGCCGCCGGCCCCGGCGAGCCCGCTGACGAAGTTCGCGCGGAGGCCGCGGTACGGCCCGGTCCGCCACTCGGCCGGCACGAGAGTGTCACCCGGGTCGATGACCTGGACCTCGAACGCCATCGGGCGGGCGGCGTCCTGGATGGCGAGGTACTTCAGGATCGCCTGGGCCCGCTTGGCGTTCAACTCTTCGCGGGTCGACGCGAACGTCTCCGGCTTGGCGGCGTCGTAGGGGATGTCCTTGGTCGTTTGCAGGTAGATCTTCGGGTCCGGGGACGGCCGCCGGTGGTTGAGCACGTCGAGCTTTTCGCGGCCGCCGGCCGTCAGCCGGTCGGTCTCGGGCTCGAAGTGGTAGTTGTAGATCGTCTGGTCGATGATGTGCCCGTTGTGCGCCTGGATCGCGAACGGGGACAGCACCTCGCGGCGCGAGTGGTAGACGTACCGCTCGGGCCAGGCCGAGTCGGCGAGGTTGGAATACCGCTGCTGGATGCCCGGCCGGTCGGTCGTCGAGTCGGTGCTGACGCACCCGAACCCGCCGACCACCAGCCCGGCGACCCAGAGGGCCGCCTGGGCGGACTTCGTGTACCGTGTCATCCGAGTCTCCTCCCTGAGAAGCCGGCGGGCGTCCTGCCCGTAGCTTGGAAATCACCCCTTCAACAGCGTCCGCTGGATCTGGATGGCCGCGGGGCCGACCAGAACCACGAAGATCGCGGGGAAGATGAACAGCACGAGCGGGAAGATGAGCTTCACCGCCGTCGCCGCCGCCTTCTCCTCGGCCAGCTGCCGCCGCCGGACCCGCATCGAGTCGGACTGCACCCGCAGCGCCTGGGCGATGCTGGAGCCGAACCGGTCGGCCTGGATCAGGATCGCCGCCAGGCTCTTCACGTCGTCCACGCCCGTCCGCACGCCGAGGTCGTGGAGCACCTCCCGCCGCGGCCGGCCCATCTGCAGCTGCAGGTTGGCCAGGGCGAGTTCCTCGCAGATCACCTTCGCGTGCTGCTTCATCTCGTCCGTCACCTTCCGGAGCCCGGCGTCCAGCCCGAGGCCGGACTCGACGCACACGACCAGCAGGTCGAGGGCGTCCGGGAGGGTCAGGAAGATTTCCTGCTGCCGGGTGCTCTTCAGGTAGCTCAGCACGAGCGTGGGCAGGTACAGCCCGATCCCGCCGAGCATGGACATCAGCATGAGCCCCATCGGGGCGAACCCGTAGATCAGGTACGCCGTCAGGATGCCGGGGGCCGCGATCACCGCCAGCGACGCGACCCGGAGGCCCTGGAACACCGCGGGGGCCGCCTCCGACCGGAACCCGGCGTTGGCCAGCGTGACCCGCAGGCTGTTCTTCTCGAGGTCCGACTGCGGCTCCATCGAGGAGCCCAGGCTGGAGATCACGTTCTTCAGGCCGGCGAACCGCTGCCGCGACTCGTGCTGCGACAGTTCGAGGTCCATCAGCGACTTCGGCCGGCCGATCCGCTCGAGCCGGTCTTCGGCCTGGCTGTTCCGGGTCGAGATCATCGACATCAGGCCGAATACGCCGGCGACGATGGCGACGAACACCATGATCGGGAGGAGAGTCTCGGGGGACATCGCGGTGAATCCCTGGGTAGGTGGTCGGGCGCGGCGGTCTGTGTCGGCCGTTCGTTGTCCGGTCTCCCTCGTCCCGGCGGGAGAGGGGCGGGGGGTGAGGGCCGGCCTCACGCCCGGGTCGGTAG